>NZ_ASRV01000073.1 GCF_000401215.1 Clostridium sartagoforme AAU1
TAATATTAAAGGTAGGAAATATTAATTTTGTGCTATGATATATATAATTAATACAACTATTACAGTTTTTATATTTAGATTTATAATTATCTAATTAATAGATTGTAGATAAGAAGTATGGAGGGGATAAGATTGCCATTTATAGATTCTAAAGTAACTGTAAAGTTAAATAAAGAAAAAAAAGATATATTAAAAGCTAAATTAGCAAATATAATAAAAAATATTCCAGGAAAAAGTGAAAATTATCTTATGATAGGATTTCAAGATGAATATTCACTATATTTTCAAGGTAAGGAATTAAATTATGGAGCATTTATAGAAGTTAAAATTTTTGGTAAAGCTTCAAAAGAATCTTTAGATAAAGTGACTAAAGAAATTTGTGAATTATACGAGTTAGAATTAAACATTCCTCAAAATGCAATATATATTAAATATGAAGAAGTAGAAAATTGGGGATTTAATGGTTTTAATTTTTAATTAAATTTTGCTTTTATATATCCTTTAGGGGGAATAAAGATGGAGTGGAAAATAAAAAGATTTGATGATTTAACCATAAGGGAACTCTATAGTATTCTAGAATTAAGAAATAAAGTGTTTGTTGTGGAACAAGAATGTATTTATCAAGACTGTGATGGAAAAGATTTAAGTTCATATCATTTATTTGCTATAGAAAATAATGAAGTTTTAGCTTATTTAAGAATACTAGATAAAGGAATTTCTTATGATGAAATATCCATTGGTCGTGTAGTAGTAAATAAAATCCATAGGGGAAAAGACTTAGGGAAAAAAGCAATGGAAAAAGCAATTGAATGTATAAATGATATTTATGGTAAAAGTAAAATTAGAATATCAGCACAAGTGTATATAAAAGACTTTTATAAGAGTTTAGGATTTGCAGAGGTTTCTAACGTATACTTAGAGGACGATATTCCTCACATAGAAATGCTAAGAGATATTGAAGATAACAACTAATAAAAAGGAAATTATAAAAAGTATTATTTAGTAGTAACTTTTTTAATTTCCTTTTTAAGTTCTATTTAATTAGTAATAAGAAAGATTGCTTTAACTATAATAAAATTGAAAAGCTAATGAAACTTATATATTTTTAAATTTTCATTATGCTGCTAATTGTTTTTCATTTAGAAGTACATTAATTCTTTTAAAGTAAGTGATTCCAAGAGGAATAGCAGCAGCAAACCAAGCAGCAGGGTCAGCTAAAGCAATTCCAGTAAAGTCTATTAATCCTGGTAATGTAAATGCAACTACAGTCCTAGCTATCATTTCAGCAACTCCAGCCATCATAGGAACAAAGCTATCACCAATTCCTTGAAGAGTATTTCTATATATAAAAATTAATCCTAGAGGAATATAAAATATAGAAACTGTATTTAAATAATGTCTTGCATATGATATTACTTCTAAATCATTTCCGTCTATAAATAATTTTGTAAAGGCACCGCCAAATGATATTACTACAATTGTTGAGACTATACTTACAATAATACTAATAATAGTACATTTTTTAACCCCTTCTTTTATACGATCTATTCTCCCAGCACCAAGATTTTGCCCAGAATAAGTAGCCATTGCAACTCCAAAGGTAACAGCAGGTTGCATAACAAGCTGTTGAACTTTAGAAGCAGCAGTATATGAAGCTATTATTTTAGAACCAAAGTTATTAAGAGCACCCTGAAGTACCATAGCTCCAGCAGCAGTTATAGAAAATTGAAGTGCCATTGGAACACCAATTCTCAATTGTTTTTGAACATAGTTTTTTCTTATTTTCCAGTGATGTTTTTTTAATTTTAATATAGGAAACTTCTTTACTATATATATTGCACATAATATTGCAGATATTGATTGAGAAATAATAGTAGCATAAGCAGCTCCAGCTACACCCATTGAAAAATTAAAGATAAACACAATATCTAAAACTACATTTAGTATTGAAGCAATAATTAAAAAATATAGAGGAGTTTTACTATCTCCAAGAGCTCTTAAAATACTTGATAGCATGTTATAAAATATTATTGCAACATTACCAGCATAAATAATGATGATATAAGACAAGGAATCATTAATAATATCAGCTGGTGTATTCATAAGCTCAAGTAAAGGTCTTGCAGAAATCATACTTATAAAAGTAACTATAATAGTCATAATTATTGATAAAATTAAGGAACTTGCAAAGGCTTTTTTTACACCTTCTTCGTCATTAGCTCCAAATCTTTGTGCAACTAAAACCGAAAAACCACCTGTTAATCCAATAACAAATCCATTAACTAAAAAAGCCATAGCACCAGTAGAGCCTACAGCAGCTAACGCGTTAACACCAAGGAATTTACCAACTATTATAGTGTCAGCCATACTATAAAATTGTTGAAATATATTACCTATAAGTAAAGGAATAGAAAATGTTAAAATTAGTTTTACAGGATTTCCTGTTGTCATATCTTTTGTCATAAATAGCCCTCCATTTATATAAAGTCCATAATAAATTTACACATATAAAATAATCTAATATTGTACAAACTTTCTCAATAATAACATTATAAAAAGTTATTATCAACATTATTTCAAATTTAGAAAATAAATATGAGTTGTTGATACAAATAGCAATTATAGAATTAGTAGAAATTTAATGCAATAAATATATAAAAAATATCTAAATGTGTACAAAATATACAAAAATAATAGATGAATTTAATAACTTTGTAACAACTAAACATAACTAGTTAAAAACTTCCATTTATTATATAATTAAATAAGATAAAGGGAGGATAATTAATGAAAAAAATAATTTCATTATTTACAGGAATAGTAATTTCTATAATATTAATTGGTTGTAATACTACAAAAATTTTAGAGGAAAACACTAAAGAAAATAATAGATCTAGTAAATATATATTTACAGAGAGAAATATCGAAAATATTCCCAATGACAATACTCTTGTTCCATTATTTTGTAATGATAATATACTCTATGGGAAGTTACTTTCAAATGATGGTAGAGAGATTAATAAAGCTTCTATTTTTTCTTACTCATACAATAATGGGAAATTTAAAAAAGTTGAAGATGGGGAATTTAGTGAGGAAGAGACAAGCTTTATAAATAATTTTAATGGAGATTCTGGAGCAGGAATATATATTGTAGATTCAAATAAATTAAGTAATAGAAAATTTTATTTTATGGATATAAAAAATGGAATTAAATTTGAACTTAATGACTTTGAAAAAACATATAGCTCAATAGAGTTTAACCTTAAGAAGTTTATAAATTTGGGATATAAATTAGATGGAAATGATGATTATTTTATTTATAGATATCTATCTATGGAAAATAATGAAATTGGATTAGTTCAAGAAATTATAATTATAGATATAAAAAACAAAAAATATTACAGATTTAATAATAATGATAAAATATTTATTTATTTTTACTATGATAATAATGAAAAATCTATTATGTCTATAGACTATGAAGGAAAAATAAATAAAGTTATTTTAGAAGAAAATAGTGTGATTTTTGAAGACTATAAAGAACTTAAACTTGGTGATGAAAAATATATCAAAAATATGGATATTATAAACCAGAGCTTAATGCTAATAATTTAATTCTTAGAGTTGAAAATAATCAATCTAAAGAATATTTAGATTATTTTAATATTATGTATAATATTAAAACAAATGAAATTATATCCTAGATAAAGAAAAGATAATATTAGGTAGTTTAAATAATACTAACCTTTATATAGTTTTATATGAGAATAATAGATATTTAGCTGAAGTAAGTGAAACTGGAGATATTAATCTGATATACAAATTAGATAATGAATATAAGTATATGTATTTAGCACCAAATGAAAAAGGAGATAATATATTTATAGCTAGAATTAAGGTTTCAGAAGAAAATTTTAAAAATTATGATAAGCCAATGCTTAAGGAAGAAGTAAAATACTCCATATTAGAAATAGAAGAAAGGTAAAAATTGATTTTATGGAAAAGAAAAAAATATTAGTTGTTGAAGATGAATATTCAATAAATGATGCAATAACTTTTTCCCTTAGAAAAGAAGGTTATGATGTAAGAAGTGTATTTAATGGAAAGGATGCACTAGAAAGATTTAACGAATTTAAGCCTGATTTAGTGCTATTAGATTTAATGCTTCCAGATATTGATGGCTTTGATATTTGCAAAGAAATATCTAAAAAGGCTTATATTATAATGCTAACAGCAAGAGGGGAGATACTAGATAAAATATTAGGACTAGAACTTGGTGCAGATGATTATATAGTAAAGCCATTTGAAATTAAAGAAGTATTAGTTAGAATAAAAGTTATTTTTAGGAGAGAAACTAAAAGGTTAGATAAAGAGAGTATAAATGAAGAAAATGAAATTATTAAAGTTTATCTTAAAGATAGAAGAGTAATAAAAGAGGGAAAGGAAATTGTTTTAAGAAGAAAGGAATTTGATTTATTAAATTTTCTATATGAAAATAGGGGAATAGTCTTTTCAAGAGATGATTTATTAGAAAAATATGGGGATATGACTATGAAGGAGATACTAGAACTGTAGATGTTCATATAAGAAGGCTAAGAGAAAAACTATAGGACCTTAAGAGGAAAGCTATTAATAGGCACTATAGTTTCAGTTATATCTATTAATATAATATTTACTATCTTTATTTCAATTTATTTAAATAGTTCTTTTAAAGATAATATTATAGAGGAAATGAATAAAGTAAAAGTAACTGCACTAAACATAATAAATCAAAATGAAGTAATGGAAGAACCTATTTGGAAAAGTTTATCTCCAATAAATGAAATTATTCAAGGTTATGTAAGTATTTCTGATATAAATGGAAGGATAAATCAATCTGTAGGTAAAACAATAAGCGTCGAAGAAATTGAAAACACTATCTTAGAAAGTAATAATATTAAATCCATAATTAAATTTAAATCATTAGATGGTGGCTATTTTATAACATATAATTACCCTCTTTATGTTAAGGATATTTTATAGGAAATTTAATATTACAAAAGATTATACTTATAAATATAATGAAATGATAAAAACCATAGTAATTATTGTTTTAGGACAAGGTTTGGTAATATTAACAATAGTTATAGTAATAACTTTAATAATAAATAAGGCTGTAAAACCATTAAATGATTTGAAAAATTCTATGAAGGCTTTCAAATTAGGTAAGAATATAGAAGATATAGAAATTAATTCAGAAGATGAGATTTCTGATTTAGCTAAAACCTATAATTTAATGAAAAATCAATTGATAAATCAAGATAAAGCTATGAGAGAGTTCTTTAATAATGCCACTCATGAATTAAAAACTCCAGTTACAGCTATTTCATTATATTCTCAAATAATAAGAGATAAGGATATAAAAGAAATAGATGAAGAATTTTTAAAAAGAGCAAGTACAAGAATAGCACTGGAATGTGAGAAAATGAAAAAACTAGTGGAGAAAATCTTAGAAAGTTCAAGGGAAAGTATAAATAAGAATAAAAATAAGACTGATTTTTCATTAACTAATATAATAAAAGAAATAATAGAAGACTTAGAAATAAGGTTAATAGATAAGAATTTATATATAAAAGAGGAGTTAGAGGATATCATATTCTTTGGAGTTTTAGAGGACTTTGAACAAATTATATTAAATCTTTTAAATAATAGTATAAAGTATTCAATATCTAATGAGATTTCAATAAAATTATATAAAGAAAATGAGAATATCTTACTAAAGATTAAAAATAGATCATTAGAAATTCCCATGGATATAAAGGACAGGCTTTTAGAACCATTTATAAAATTTAATCATTACAAGGATATATCTAAAGAAGTTAGTAGTTCGGGACTTGGATTATATTTATGCAGTGAACTTGCTAAAGAAAATGGCTGGAATTTGACCTATGAAATTGTAGATAATGATATTATATTCACTTTAGTATTATATATTTAATACTAAACCTATGGTAAAGTAAAAAGTTATCAATAGGCATAGGGTTTCAATATTAAAATACTATTATTTTGTAAAAATATGTTAAACTATATTTATAAAAAATATGTTTAAAATGTAGTGTTATGAAATTAATTTAATTACAAAATGTAAACTGAATCATTAGTATATAAATGTAAAATTAGATAAGAATAAAATTTTTGAGAGGTAAAAATATGCAAGTAATTAATATATCAAAGGAAGAATTAAGAAGATTCCTAGTAGTATATCAAGGATTATACACTAATAATACCTTTATTGGGGAAGAGGGAATTAAAAAGTTTATAGAGCGAGTTGGATGTATTCAATATGATCCATTAAATATTGTAGGAAGGAATGCAGATTTAGTTATTCAGTCAAGAATAGAAGATTATGATCCTGTAATGTTAGAGGATTTACTTTATAATAAAAGAGAATTAATAGATGGATGGGATAAAATGATGTCTATATATTCTGCTAAAGATTGGCCATATTTTAAGAGAGTAAGAGATGAAAGAAAAAAAGAAGTTGAAAATGTATTAAAGAATAGGAACTCACTTGATGCAATAAACTACGTTGAACCTGTAAAAGAATTCATACAAAAAAATGGTTCCACTATCCCATCAGAAATTGATTTAGGTTCTGTAGAAAAAGGAAGATGGGGACATGGAAAGCTCTCAAGTGCTACAATGGATTATATGTGGAATAGTGGAGAGCTTGGAGTCAAGGAAAAGAAGAATACTCAAAAGAAATATGATTTAATTGAAAGATTATTACCTTCTGAAATATTATATGAGTCAGAGCCATTTCAAAATGATGAAGAGTTCTATAAATGGTATGTTAAAAGAAGAATAGGTAGCATAGGAGCTTACTGGGATAGAAGCGGAGAAGGTTGGCTAGGTAATTATATTTCTAACAAAACTTTAAGACAAAGAGTATTAAATGGATTAGTAGATGAAGGAGAATTAGTACTTATTAGAGTAGAAAATTTAAAAGAAACATTCTATTTAAGGAAAGAAGATATATCAATTTTAAATTATTCTACTTCAATTAATAGAAGTAATGTAAAATTTTTAGCCCCATTAGATAATTTAATTTGGGATAGGAAGTTAACTAGAGATATTTTTGATTTTGAGTATACTTGGGAAGTATATAAGCCAATAGACAAAAGAAAATATGGATATTATGTTTTGCCAGTTTTATATGGAGATAGAATTGTAGCAAGATTTGAACCAGAACTTCATAGAGGGAATAAGCCATTAGTAATAAAAAATTGGTGGTGGGAAGATAATTTTGAAGTTACTAATGATTGCATAGATTCTGTAAAAGAAGCCTTAGATAAGTTCTGTAAATATTTAAAAGCAGATGGAATACCAAAAGATTCATTTAACAAAATAAATAGAATATAAATATTTGCTGAAGATATTGAAATTGACCTTAAGATTAAGATATTAAATAAATTTAAAAAATAAAAATATATACTACTATTACTACAAATTTAAGGATATACTAATAAGCCTTTTAATAGAGAATTATTAGTATATCCTTATAAAATTTTTATGCTAAAGCAAATTGACTATTATATAGGTTAGCATAAAAACCACCTTTATTTAATAGTTCAGTATGATTCCCTTGTTCTATAACTTTACCATTATTCATAACTAAGATTAAATCAGCTTCACGAATAGTTGAAAGCCTATGAGCTACAATAAAGGTTGTTCTACCTTCCATTAATTTATTAAAAGCTTTTTGAATATAAATTTCTGTACGTGTATCTATACTGCTAGTTGCTTCATCTAATATAAGCATTGGTGGTTTAGATAACATAATTCTAGCAATACATAGCAGTTGCTTTTGTCCTTGAGATAAGGAGCTATCATCTGTAAGTACAGTATCATAACCTTTAGGTAAATTCATTATAAATTTATGGGCATGAGCATTTTTTGCAGCAGATATTATTTCTTCTAAGGAAGCATCTGGCTTGCCATAAGCTATGTTTTCCTTAACTGTACCAGAATATAGCCAAGTGTCTTGAAGGACCATACCATATAAACCTCTTGTACTACTTCTAGTTATATTATCTATATTAATACCATCTATTTTTATTTCTCCAGAATTTATATTATAGAATCTCATAAGTAAATTAATTAGCGTTGTTTTACCACAACCAGTTGGACCAACTATTGCAATTTTAGATCCAGGTTTAACTTTTAAATTAAAATTTTCAATTAAACTTTTATCTGTGCTATATGAAAATGAAACATCATTTATATCTATATATCCTTCACAAGTATTTAAGGTAATAGAATCCTTAGAATCTGAAGTTTCTTCTTTTTCATCTAGAATTTTAAATACTCTACTTGCAGATGTAAATGCAGCTTGAAGTTCTGTTATAACTCCTGATATTTCATTAAATGGCTTAGTATATTGATTAGCATAACTTAAAAATGAAGAAAGCTGACCTATGCTTATAGTACCATTAATAGCACTAATAGCACCAATTATTCCTACGGCTGCATAAACTAGTCCATTAACAAATCTTGTGCAAGGATTGGTTAGTGCAGAATAAAATTGAGCTTTTTGGCCATAGGTATATAATTTCTTATTTATATCTTCAAAAGCTTGTTTAGATCTATCTTCAAAGGAAAAGGCTTTAACTATCTTTTGATTTCCTATCATTTCTTCAACATATCCACTTAATTCGCCTCGGACTTGGGATTGCTTTCTAAACATAGAATGACAATGCTTAGCTATTGTAGAAGCTGTAAATAGAGATAAAGGAGTTATTATAACAACTATTAAAGTAATTTTAATATTTATTGAAAGCATAAATATTAAAGTTCCAATTATAGTTATTACTCCAGTAAAAAGTTGTGAAAATCCTTGAAGAAGTCCGTCAGACACAATTTCTATATCATTAATTACTCCATTCATTATATTTCCATGAGAAGTACTATCTATATACTTTAATGGCAAGGAATTTAGTTTATTAAAAACATCAATTCTTAAATCTTTAATAGTTTTATAACTCACAATATTAGTACATCTAGTCATAATAAGTTGAAGAATTGGCGAAAATATAACTGTTATTGAAAGGAGAATTAATATTTTAAATAATTTTGAAAAGTTAACATTTCCTGGCCCTATTAATAAGTCTATTCCTTCTCCTATAATTATTGGAGTAAAAAGTGTAAGAGTTATGTTAATTACTGCAGTAAAAAAAGCTAGAATTGTATATTTATTATATGGTTTTGTATATTTCAAGATCCTTTTTAGTAATGGAAGATTCATATATCAGTCACCTCCTAATTTTTTAATTGAGAAGAATAAATTTCTTTATATACTTCACAATTTTCAATTAGATAATCATGACTGCCAATACCAGCTATTTCACCATTATCTAGAACTATTATTTTATCTGCATTTTTAATACTGCTAGCTCTTTGAGAAACCATTATTACTGTAGTATCTTTGACTTTTTCTTTTAAAGCTTTTCTAAGATTAGCATCTGTAGTGAAATCTAATGCACTTGAGCTATCATCTAATATAAGTATTTCAGGATTAGAAACTAAAGCTCTGGCAATTGTAAGTCTTTGCTTTTGTCCACCAGACAAATTTTTACCTCCTTGAAGTATAGGAGTATCATATTGTTTTGGTAAGGATTGTACAAAAGATGATGACTGAGAAATTTCTAAGGCAGCTTCAATTTCACTTAAAGTTACATCTTCTTTTCCCCATTTTAAGTTTTCTAATAAAGTACCTGTAAATAATACAGCTTTTTGAGGTACTATTCCTATTAAATTCCTAAGAGATTTTAGTGAATAATTTTTAACATCAATTCCATTTACAAGTACTTGTCCCTTTGATGAATCATAAAATCTTGGAATTAAATTAATAAGAGTTGATTTTCCTGAACCAGTGCCTCCTATAATCCCAATGGTTTCGTTTTTATTAATAGTAAAAGATATATTGCTTAATGAATATTCATTAGAGTTAGTATATGAAAAGCAAACATTTTTAAACTCTATAAATGGATTAGTGGTGATATTATTAAGTTTAATAATATTATTTTCTGTTATTGTAGATTCAATTTCAAGTATTTCACTTACCCTATTAGCAGAAGTTGATGCTTTAGTTAATATAACTATTAATTGAGCAAAAACTATTAATGTAAGAAGAATTTGAGTTATATAATTTACAAATGCTATTGTTTCACCTTGAGTTAATGAGCCAGAATTTACTTTTATACCACCAAACCATAGGATAGCAACAATAGATAAATTCATAATTATATATGTAAGTGGATTAAGAAGAGCAGAGACTTTTCCAACGTTAATAGATATATCACTTAAATCATTACTAGCTATTTTTAAATCTTAACTTTTCATTTTCTTCATTTGAAAAAGCTTTAATAACTCTTGTACCCTCAAGATTTTCTCTAGTTATTAAGGAAATAGTATCTAATTTATTTTGTATTATTTTATATAAAGGAAGAGATTTGCTCATTACGAAGTAAATAGTAAGAGTAATAAGTGGTATAGTAATTAAAAAAATCAAAGATAATTTTAAATCTAATGCCAAAGCCATTATAGTTGATCCAATTATTATAAATGGAGCTCTAGACCCCAGTCTTATCATCATAGCAACTCCATTTTGTATTTGATTTACATCATTTGTTATACGAGTAATTAATGTTGGAGTACCAATTTTATCAATTTCGCTATGAGAAAATGTATTAATCTTACTAAATAAGGAACTTCTAATAGCGGTACCTACACCTTGAGAAGCCTTGGAAGCATAATATTGACAAACCAAGGCAAAGATAAGTCCAGTAATTCCAAGCAATATAAGTATTCCACCCATTTTAAAGATATAAATCATATCTTTATTTTTTACACCTACATCAATAATTTTGGCCATAACTATTGGAATAAATAACTCCAAGATGGCTTCTATTAATTTAAAAATAGGGCCTAGTATAGATTCTTTTTTGTAGTCTTTTAAAAATTGTATTAATTTTATCAATATGCATCAGTCCTTTATCAATAATGTTACAACTAAATCCTATTATAACATTAAGTTTCAATAATAAAAGTTTTATAGAATATCTTAAATTTATGAAAGCATATAAAATGTATATTAAAATTAAAACTCTTTAGCTTATTTTTGGAAAATCTTTAGAATTTCATGCAGGGATATTTCTAATATTAATGTTAAAATTACTATGTTATAAATACTATAAATAGGTAAGCTAAAACTACTATTTTAATAGCTATATTAAATAAATCTTAGAATTTTGACATAGTAATAAATAGTATAATAGTATGAAAACAACACAATATAAATAATATCGTAGAGGTGAAAAAATGGAATTTTTAAAGAATTTTTTTAAAGGAGTAGCAATTAGTATATCTCAAATAGTTCCAGGTGTCAGTGGAGGAACTATAGCAATGATTCTTGGGATATATGATAAGTTATTACATTCAGTTAATAATATTTTAAGTGATTTTAAAAATCAATATAAGATATTATTACAAGTTGGAATGGGTGCAGTAGTAGGAATATTCTTATTTAGCAATATAGTGAAAACCTTATTTGATAACTATCCTATACCAGTTGGATATTTATTTATTGGTGTTATATTAGGCGGAGCTCCACTTATGTTTAAAAAAGCAACTGTAAAGGGGTTGAAAAAAAGTAGTATTTTATATTTAGTAGTTGGTATATTAATAGTTTTAATGATGGGAACACCAAATAATGATGCATCATCAATAATTACATCATTAACTATAGGTAACTTTTTATGGCTTTTTGTTGGTGGGGTAGTAGTAGCAGTAGCGCTTATATTACCAGGAATAAGCGGATCATTTATGCTATATGTTTTGGGGTTATATAATACAGTCATAACAGCAGTTGTTCAAATGAATATTCCAGTTTTAATACCAATAGCAATTGGTGGAATTGTTGGTACATTAGCAACAGCTAAAATAATTGAAATCTTATTATTAAAATATCCTGAGCAAACATATATATTAATATTTGGCTTTATATTAGGTTCAGTATTTTCAGTATTTCCAGGAGTTGACGGATTAAGTAGTGCAATAGGAATACTTCTTGGAATATTAGGATTTATATTCACATATTACATAAGTAGAAATGAATAATATATTATGAAGTTAGTTAACTTATGATTATATTTAAAACTGTAAACTAGTTAAATAATTTACTTAAAATAAATTATTAAAGGACTCCAAAGGAATTTTTTATTTTTATGAAGAATAAGTTTTTATGAATTAATTTTTCTAATATATGGGAAATGATATTTAATTAACATTATAACTTGTGTATAATAATATAAAATACATTTTTTTATTTAAGAAAGGAATATACATATGGAAATAAAGAATAAAACTTGGTCAATACTAGCTATTATTTTTTCTACAATAACTCTTATATCAATATCAATATATTTTTTAGGATATATAAATCTTAATTTTGTAATAGTAATATTGGGATTAAGTCAATTGTTTTCAGGAATAAGCCAAATTGAACTAGCAAATAGAATTAATTCTAATCCCGTTAGAAAAAGAAATAAAAATGTGGGGATACTTTTAGTTATTATAGGTTGTATAATTTCTACTATGTCTATAGTTGAAATATTACAATAATAATCAATTTGCCAAATAAAGTATAGAGGGTTTATTGAAAATGGATATATCGTCTAATATAGAAGTATTTTAAAGTAATAGATTAATTATGTAGGTATAAAAATAATTATGGTTATGGGAGATGAGAATGTGTCAAAAGTAGCAGTTGTGTATAAAAGTAAATATGGAGCAACAAAAAAATATGCAGAATGGTTAGCAGAAGATATAAAAGCAGATTTATATTCACAAGAAAAATGTAAAATAGAAAATCTTGAGGAGTACGAGATCATTATTTATGGTGGAGGAATTTATGCTTCTGGAATCTCGGGGTTATCGATAATTAAAAAGAATTATAATAAATTAAAAGATAAAAAAATAATAGTATTTGCAGTTGGAGCATCACCATATGATGAAAAAGCTTATAATGAGTTAAAGAAACATAACTTAACTGGAGACTTAGGAAGCATTAAATTGTTTTATCTAAGAGGAATGTTTAATTTGAAAGTTATGACTTTTAAAGATAAATTACTAATTGGAATGTTAAAAGGATTTTTAAGCAAGAAGGGTTCATCAGAATTAGAATCTTGGGAAAAAGCATTAATTGAATCTATCAACAACGAATCGGATTGGACAAGTAGGGAAAACTTAAAAGAAATTAAAGATTACCTAGAATCATAAATAAAAAATTAGGTTGTAAGCAATTTGAGTGAGTATTATTGTAATCTAAATATTTATAAAATTATTAAAAGCTTAGGTTAAGTTTAAAGTATATTATATATAAATATTTAGAGGATATATAAATGGCTAATATAAGTAAATGTAATATTTCCACAACTATATACACTACAAGATATTAATCTTAGCAGAAAAGATAAAGAAGATATTATTGATATAGAAAAT
Source organism: Clostridium sartagoforme AAU1 (assembly GCF_000401215.1). Taxonomy (GTDB): domain Bacteria; phylum Bacillota; class Clostridia; order Clostridiales; family Clostridiaceae; genus Clostridium; species Clostridium sartagoforme. Next base: position 13,540 of record NZ_ASRV01000073.1, read on the forward strand.
CCGTTAGATTTAACTGGAGATAAAACCATAGTTGCAATTATAGGCACAGGTATAGATTATTTATCTAATGAATTTATTGATGAAGATGGGAAAAGTAGAATAGAACTGATTTGGGATCAAACAATAGCTTCAAAAGAAGAGTATAAAGAAATTAAGGCTCCATATGGTAGTATCTATACAAATAAAATGATAAACGATGCTATAAATGCATTTAGAAATGGGCAAAATCCATATGACATAGTACCAAGTAGAGATGAAAGTGGTCATGGAACAAGCTTATCAGGTATAGTAGGAGGCTATAATAAAGAGTCAAATTTTAAAGGTGTTGCTAATAAATGCAGATTTATATCTATAAAATTAAAAGAATCAGAGCATTTTAAAAGAGAATATGGAATAGATACAGCTATATATAGTTTACCTTCAATATATATATCATTAAAATTTTTATATGAATATAAACTAACAATACAAAGTCCAATAGTTATATTATTACCTTTAGGAACTAATGCAGGAAATCATAAGGGAAATGGGATATTAGAAGAATTTATAGAATATATTGCTATGAGTGGAGGCATAGTTGTCGTTACAGGAGTAGGCAATGAGGGCGCAAATGGTGGGCATGCATCTGGAATAATTAAAAAAGAAGAAGAAATAAAAGTTATTCAATTAGATGTAGATGAAAAACAAAAGTTCTTAGCACTAGAAATTTGGGTTGATGTCCCTAATGTTATTACTCTTGAAGTTATATCACCAGATGGTGAAAGCACAGGGCTAACTCCATCACTATTAAATACAGAAATAAGTTATAAATATATACTTTCAGAAACAAGTATTGAAATAATGTATTTTATGCCAGAAATAACCTCAGGAGATGAACTAATTAGAGTTGTATTTTTAAATTTAATCCCTGGAATATGGCAATTTAGGTTAACAGGTAAATTGATTATGGATGGAACTTTTAATGCTTGGTTACCACAAAAAGGAATATTACGTGGAAACACAAGATTTAGTCCATTTGATCCTTACGGAACTACTACTAATCCATCAAATTCTAGGTATGCAATTTCAGTTGCAAGTTATAATCAAAGAAATAATAATATTGTTAATTTTTCAGGTGTTGCAAGTCTTGATGATTTCATAGATATAATAGATTTAGCGGCTCCAGGAGTGAATATTGTTTCAATAGCGCCAGGGAATAAAATGTCTGTAATAAGTGGAACAGCTGTTTCAGCCGCAATAGTAGCAGGTGTCTGTGCTTTAATTTTTGAATGGGGAATAATAAGGGGAAATGATTTATATTTATTTCAACAAACTATAAAAGCATATTTAAATAGAGGTACCGAACAAAGAAAAGGTGATATATATCCTAATCCGCAATGGGGATATGGAATATTAGATGTTTTTAAAATTTTTGAAAATATTATATAAATCTTTAATAAATATAAAAAATTATTAAATAAAAAATATAGAAATTATATTTTTTACATTTATTTGTTTACAAAATGTGGATAATGGTATATAATAATAAAGTAGTAAGATAATTAATTAAATATGGAGAATATTAAATAAATATAAATAAGGAGGTAGAGTTATGTCTATGAATTTAATATGCAACAAAATAAAATTGAATATAGATTGTTTTTAATTAGTAGCTCTGCCAGCGGAGATATTTTTTAATTTTAATATATCAATTAAGTATATCGCCATGAGTTATTATTCTCATGGTTTTTTTATGCATTTATTTATTAATGAACGTGATATTTTAATGGCCCTGGGAGAACTAGGGTCATTTTTAATATAAAAAATAAATTAAAGGAGGATGTTATTATGAATATGTTTATCAAAATTAGAGAAAATAATAAGAAAGTAGGAGAAATAATAAGAATTGGAGGAATTATATATGTACACTATCGGAGAATTTAATAATAGTACTAATATTAATAGTAGAAAAAATTCGGCAGAACTTGAACAATATTGCAAAGATGAAGGATTAAACTCAACTGAACTTAGAAGAGATGCAAATAAATCATCAGAAGGCGGAAGAAACAGCATAATTGAAAATATTTCTACATTAATAAAAAAGATAATTTAATAAAAAGTATAATGAGATGGGATATAAATAATAAGATGCTTGGCATATCAAATATGTTGAGCATTTTTTCAAAAATTAAAATAAAAAGGTTAGTGAATAAATAATTTCACAAATTATTTAAATTGTAAGTTAAAAATATATATTATATAAAAACAAGAATAAAGCAAACAAGATTAAGAAAAATCTTACATTATTTTATAGATAAATGATATAATTTAATTTAGAATTAAATTTTTAATGTTTAAGTTTAAGTAAGTGGAGGATAAAAATGGGAGTTGCATTTAAAGAAATAAATTTTAGTAGATTGGTGGACAAGCTTAGTCCTTGTTGTCTTTCTGAAAATGAATGTGGAGTTTGCGAAAGAGAAACATGTCTAGTTGGGTATGGGACTGAATGTATAAAAAAATGCATGATTAATAAAGTAACATATGTTGTAGATGGCTACTATAATATTCCTATAACAGATACAAGAATATATGACAAAGAATATATAATGGATGGAGTAGTAGATATCTTAAAGACTTGTAAAAGTTGCAAAGAAAATCATTTCGAAAATTGTATAGTAAACATATTAAGAAGTTGTTATGAAGTAATTTTGCTTGGAGAAGAAAAAGATTATAAAGGAAGTGCATTTGTTTACCTTAATGAATTAAAAGAAACTAACCCAGAAATTGCAGATATATTATTTAAAAAATATATGACAAGAAACTAAATAAAAGTATAAAATAAAAAATGGAAAATTTTTCACCTCAGGGGTGGAAAATTTTCCATTTTTGGTATTATTAATTAATTACAATTTATTAGCTTGTACTAAAAGTTGAATACTTTTTAGGTGAAAAACCAACAGCTTTTTTGAATGTTTTAAGAAAATTGCTGTAGTCATTAAAACCACATTTTTCACAAACATCATTGACATTTTCACCATTAGCTAGCATGGATTTCGCTATAGAAATCCTTCTTCCGGATATATATTTATTAATTGTTGTACCAGTTGCAGATTTAAATATTCTACAAATATAAGATGTGCTTAAATAAAAATTACTTGCCAAATGCTCAATTGTAATTGGTTCAGTTATATTTGCATTTATATATTCTATTATTTCATCTACTTGTTGATTATATTTGTAGGAGTATTCTTCAGACAGTGGCTTTTCATTACTTATATAAATTTTATTAATAAAAGTCATTAATTCTAAAAATGTAGCATATTCAATTATATCATTTCCAAAACCTTCAGAGGCTAGTATTTTATTTATGAAATAGTTAAACCTACCCTGTTGCTCTTTATTTAAAGAAATTCTATGACTAAAGTTTTTATTTCGGCTAGAAAAGCAGTAATTTAAGTCAGTTTTACTAGTAGAAGATGATATTAAAAAATCAGGCTCAATTGAAAGTACAATCCTCTCATGAACTATTTTATCTAATTTAGATATGTAATGACTTTCAAATTGATTAATAACGAATAAGTCTCCAGGTTTAATATCATAAAATTTATTACCAATAAGAATTTGCTTTCCCCCTGTTATTGAGTAGTAAATTTCATAAGAGTCATGTATATGCATAGCCATAGATTTCTCTTCTTTATATAAATGGGCTATAGAAAAATATTGATTTTCTAAGGCACTTTTTATAGCAGCTTCACATGAATTAAATTCAATCACAATAATCCCTCCTTGATAATTTACAATAATTATAATTCTTAAGTTCAATATTTGCAATATTTATGACATGAAATCACAAGAAATAGAAAATTTAAAATGTTAAACTATAGTTACAAGATAAGATATAGAGGAGGAGAGGAAAGATGGAATTAAGAACAGCAGCATCACCAAAAGATGTAAAGCATTATACGACAAAGGAATTAAGAGAAGAGTTTTTAATTCAAAGTTTATTTGAAAAAGATGAAGTTAAAATGGTATATAGCCATATTGATAGAATTATAATAGGGGCTGCAGTACCAGTAAATCCTTTAATATTAAAAGCTGGAGAAGAACTTAGAGCTAAGTATTTTTTAGAAAGAAGAGAACTTGGAGTAATTAATATAGGTGGTAAAGGGACTATTACACTAGATGGGCAAAAATACTCATTAGATTATAAAGATGGTATGTATATTGGAATGGGAACTAAAGATATTGAATTTGCTAGTGAAGATGAAAATAATCCAGCAAAATTTTATTTCAATAGTGCACCAGCCATAAGGAGTATCCAACAGTTTTAATAAAACCAGAAGATTGTGTAACAGTAGAGCTTGGATCATTAGAGGAATCTAATCATAGAGTAATAAGAAAATATATACTTCCAGGACAAGTTGAAAGTTGCCAATTAGTTATGGGGATGACTCAATTAAAGCCAGGAAGTGTTTGGAATACAATGCCATGCCATACACATGATCGAAGAATGGAAGTTTATTTATATTTCGATATTAAGGATGATAACTTTGTAATGCATTATATGGGAGAACCTACAGAAACAAGGCATATTGTTATAAGAAATGAAGAAGCAGTTATATCACCAAGTTGGTCAATACATTCAGGGGCAGGTACAAGAGCGTACACCTTTATCTGGGGGATGGTTGGAGAAAATCAAGATTTTGATGATATGGATGCTGTAAAATTAAGCGAATTAAGATAATTATATAAATATAAAAATAATACTATTAAATATAATTTTAGGAGGATTTTATTATGGATATTATGAAGAGTTTTTCATTAGAGGGAAAGGTAGCTTTAGTAACTGGAGCATCTTATGGAATAGGATTTTCAATAGCAAAATCATATGGAGAAGCAGGAGCAACTGTAGTTTTTAATGATATCAATCAAGATTTAGTTAATAAAGGAATTGAGGCGTATGCAGAACATGGAATAAAAGCATATGGATATGTTTGTGATGTCACAGATGAAGATGGTGTAGTTGCAATGGTTAAAAAGATAGAGGAAGAAGTAGGTATAATAGATATACTTGTAAATAACGCAGGAATAATAAGAAGAGTTCCAATGCTTGAAATGAAAGCAGAAGATTTCCGTAAAGTAATAGATGTAGATTTAAATGCACCATTTATAGTATCTAAGGCAGTAATACCAGGAATGATTAAAAAGGGTCATGGAAAGATAATAAACATATGCTCAATGATGAGTGAACTTGGAAGAGAAACAGTTTCAGCTTATGCAGCAGCGAAAGGTGGACTTAAGATGTTAACAAAAAATATAGCATCAGAGTATGGTGAATATAATATACAATGTAACGGCATAGGACCTGGATATATAGAAACGCCACAAACTGCACCACTTAGAACTGAGGGACATCCTTTCAATAACTTTATTATCTCTAAAACTCCAGCAGCACGTTGGGGAACAACAGATGATCTTACAGGACCAGCTATATTCTTAGCATCAGATGCTTCTGACTTTGTTAATGGCCATATTTTATATGTAGATGGTGGTATATTAGCTTATATCGGAAAGCAACCACAATAATGATGTTCCCATGGAGTGTAAAATTTACACTCCGTGGATGAGAATAATTGGAAGGAGAATTAAAAATGAAAATTGCTTTAATAAATGAAAATAGTCAGGCAGCAAAAAATTCAATGATATATGAAACATTAAAAAAGGTAGTAGAGCCAAAAGGACATGAAGTTTTTAATTATGGAATGTATAGTGCTGAAGATGAAGCACAATTAACATATGTTCAAAATGGTATTTTAACAGCAATATTATTAAATTCTGGAGCAGCAGATTATGTAATAACAGGTTGTGGAACAGGAGAAGGAGCAATGCTTGCATGTAATTCTTTCCCAGGAGTGCTATGTGGGCATGTTGTAGATCCATCAGATGCATACATGTTTGCTCAAATTAATGATGGTAATGCAATATCACTTCCTTTTGCTAAAGGATTTGGATGGGGAGCAGAATTAAATCTTGAATATATTTTTGAAAAATTATTTGAAGGCAGGAGTGGGCAAGGATATCCAAAAGATAGAGTTATTCCAGAACAAAGAAATAAGAAAATATTAGATGAAGTTAAGAAAGTTACACATACAGATATGTTAACAATTTTACAAAGGATAGATCAAGATTTATTAAGAGGCGCTGTAGGTGGTGCTAAATTTAAGGAATATTTTTATGAAAATTGCAAAAATGATGAAATAAAAGAATATATTAAAAATCTTTTAGGTTAGTATATCTAAATTTAAGGAGATATTATGATTCAATTATCATTAAAGATATTAGATAAAGATGGAAATATTAAAGCTGAAAATAAAGAATGTAATGAAGTTAGACTTGTATTTAAAGAAGAATACAAAGAAGGTGATAGGATTCAAATTGAAACATCTAATAAAGAAATTTATCTTGTAGCAGAAATTGATGATGCAATGGGAGAATCTTTAATATATGTAACAGAAAATCTTATAACATATGAAATTCCTTTTGGAGAGAAGAAAGTAAGCTATTCACCAAAGGTGTTTTATGGAGAAAAACATTTATTATCAGTAAGAATTGCTAGAAAAGAAGAAGTAGAATGTTATAGAAATTTAGCATTAAACAAAATGGATCAGCAAGGCCTTATTGGTGTGTATCCACATGCTTCTGCAAATGTAGAAACTAGAGGAGAAGCTGTTTTTGCAGCTAGAAACGCTATAAACGGTAACTGTGAAAATCATGACCATGGAAAATGGCCATATGAATCATGGGGAATAGGCATGAGAGATGACGCTTGTCTTAAAATTGATTTTGGAAGAGAAATAATTACAGATAAAATTATTTTATATACAAGATCAGATTTTCCGCATGATAACTGGTGGGTAAAAGTTACTTTTAGATTTTCAGATAACTCTGAGTTAACATGTGATTTAGAAAAAAGTCATAAGGCTCATATTATAGAATTCCCAGAAAAAAAGATAAGTTGGTTAACATTTAGTGATTTAATAAAAGCTGATGATCCATCACCTTTCCCAGCATTGAGTCAAATCCAAGTTTTTGGGAAATAAGAATTGCCTAATAAATATTCTAAAATAGATTTATTAGATAAATATTAAAAAGACTGTACCTTTGATTTTAGTTCCATTTTAGTATGTGAAATTAAAATCGAGGTACAGTTTTTATATTGCACTAAAATGGAAAATATATAATAATATTAGTATGGATAGCCAAGATCTAATGACGTTACTAAAAATTAAAATAAAGATGAAAAAAGAATTAACTTCAGATGAGAAGGGCATGTTAGCATGCTATGATAGGCCAGTTGATTTTACAAGAAGAAAAAATATTGACGAGATAATTAATTATGTTAAGAAATAGCCATAATAAAAAATAAATTCTATTTAGTAAGATATTATTACAAGTTATATCAAGTTTTATGTATTCAAAAATGATAACATTTAATTAAGGAGTGATAAAGTTGTCAGTAAAAACTATAGAAAATATGGTTGATTGGATAGAAGAAAATATAAAAGAAAATCCAACTTTAGAATAAATGTCTAATTATGTTGGGTACTCTTCTTTTTATTGTTCAGAAAAATTTCATGAGTATGTTGGTGTAACCTTTAAAAAGTATATTGCAAATAGAAAGATAAGTTTAGCAGCAGTAGATATTAAAAATACAAAACGTAGAGTATTAGATATCGCTGTAGAATATGGTTTTTCTTCCCAGGAAGCATTTACAAGGGCTTTTGTTAAGGCATATGGATATACACCAAATAATTATAGACGTCAATCATCTGAAATTTTATTGTTTGAAAAAGCTAAGATAACTTAATACTTAAATTACTCCTAATTTTAAAGAAGAGGTAAAAATATGCTTAATAAAATAGGGAGAAATGATTTATGTTGGTGTGGTAGCCAAAAGAAATATAAATTCTGCCATGAAGATTTTGATAAGAAGATAATTAATTTTAAAATGCAAGGTCATATTGTACCATCAAGAAAAATTATTAAGACAAAAGAGCAAATTGATGGTATAAGAGAAAGTGGAAAAGTTAATATTGCTATATTAGACTATATTTCAAATAAAATATGTGTGGGAATGTCAACAGAAGAGATAGATAAACTTGTACATTCCAAGACTATAGAATTGGGAGGGATTCCAGCAACATTAGGATATGAAGGATATCCTAAAAGTTCATGTACATCTATTAATAGTCAAGTATGCCATGGAATACCTTCAGAGCTAGATAAATTAAAGGATGGAGATATTATTAATGTAGATATATCTACTATTTATAAAGGTTATTATTCAGATTCATCAAGGATGTTTTGTATTGGTGAAGTAAGTGAAGAAAAAAAGAATCTTGTTAAAATAGCTAAGGAGTGTATTGAAAAAGGCTTAGAGCAAGTCAAGCCTTGGAGATTTTTAGGTGATATGGGATATGCAGTGCATCAATATGCACTGAAAAATGGATACTCAGTTGTAGAGGAAATTGGGGGACATGGAGTTGGGTTAGAACTTCATGAAGATCCTTGGATAAGCTATATATCAAAACCTAAAACTGAAATGCTTATGATTCCAGGAATGATATTTACAATTGAACCTATGTTGAATATGGGGACTAGTGAAGTGTTTTTAGACCAGGAGAATGAGTGGACAATATATACAGCAGATTCTATGCCATCTGCACAATGGGAAGTAACTGTACTGGTAACAGATGATGGATATGAAATTTTAGCATATTAATTAAACATAAGAGTAAAATTATCTATATTTGAAAATTAATTATAATAAAATAATTGTATAATATAGATGGAATTATAATAAAATATAGATATTTACAAGGAGAAGGATATGAGTAAAATAGATTTGCATATGCATTCATGTTTTAGTGATGATGGAGAATTGACTCCAGAAGAAATTATTGATAGAGCTATAAAAAATAATGTTGAAATAATTTCTATAAGTGATCATAATTCAGTAAGAGCAGTAGACCGTGCTTTAAGCTATAGTAAGAATAAAAATATAATAGTTATACCAGGAATAGAAATAGATTGCACATTTAATAATAGAAATTTACATTTGCTTGGATATAATATAGATTATAAGTCAAAGGATTTCTATAATATTGAAGAAGATATTTTAAGTCAAGAAAAAAAAGCTTCAAAAGAAAAAGTAAGATTAATAAAAGAATATACAAATTTAAATATTTTTGAAGATGAAGTTATTAAAAGATCATCAAATGGAGTTGTTACAGGAGAATTAATAGCAGAAATCTTATTAGAAGATAGTGAAAATAGAAAATCATTAATATTAAAACCTTATTTAGAAGGTGGAAATAGGAGTGATATGCCTTATGTAAATTTTTATTGGGATTATTTTGCACAAGGAAAGCCAGCATATGTGCCAATAAAATTTATAAGTTTAAAAGAAGCCATTAGATTAATCCATAAGAATGGAGGAAAAGCAGTAATAGCACATCCAGGGAATAATTTAAAAGACAAGTTAGATTTAATAGATAATTTAATAGAAGAAGGAATAGAAGGAATAGAGGTTTTTAGTAGTTATCATACAAAAGAGCAAATTGAATATTTTTATACTAAGGCTATAAAAAATAATATGATAATAACTTGTGGAAGTGATTTTCATGGAAAGACAAAGCCTAATATAGAAATTGGAAGGTTTAAATTTGATCCTAGAAATATTTCAATAGATAAAATATTAAAATAGGAGAAACAATAATTCGTTTCTCCTATTAATATTTTAAGATAATATTGACCTCATTGGTTTAATAAATGTTAATTAATATATTACTTATCTATTAGATAAAGTAAATATAAAATTTATATCTATATCTTAAATTGTTGTATTATTTCAGTTAATTTTTGAGCAAGCTCAGCTTGACTTTGTGCTGTTTGAGCCACTTGTTCTATTGCTTTTGTTGTTTCATTCATATTTTCTTTTATAGTATCGGCATTTTCAGTAGATTCTTGTGAAGATTCAGCCATATTTTGAATTGCTTCAGTTACTTGTCCAACAGTAGCAGTAATTTCTTCTGACATTGCAGCAATTTCATCTGACATATTACTTACGAAGTCAGAGTCATTATAATATTGATTTCCTGTTTGCTCATATTCTTCATAGTTTTTCATTATGTCTATATTAATAAATTTTAATAAATCATTACCAGTATCTATACTTTTAATAAATACCTGTTTTACTGATTCTATAGTATTTTGTATTTCTACTACAGCCGAAGAAGACTGTTCAGCAAGTTTCCTAACTTCTTCAGCAACAACAGCAAATCCTTTTCCCTGTTCTCCAGCTCTTGCAGCTTCAATAGCAGCATTTAGTGCTAGTAGATTAGTTTGCTCAGAGATAGAAGATATGGTTTCAGCCATTACTCTAATAGTATCTATTACAGAACTCTCTTTAATTAAGTTATTCATATTAGATTCTTTTTGAATATATAAATCTTTAGTTGTTTTTTTAGCTTTTTTACTAATCTCTTTAGCCACACTAGCCCTATCTTTAGCTTTACTAGCATTATTGCTTCCATCCATAGACTTAGAAGATAGAATGTTTATACTAGAATCTACTTCTTGAATAGATGCACTTATTTCTTCAGTAGTAGCACTAGATTCTTGCATACTACTTGCTATAGTATTAACAGCTTCATTAATTGTTATAGTTTTGGCAGAAAGTTCTTCAACAGTTGCAGAAAGCTCTTCAGAAGAAGCACTTATATTTTCTGCATTCTCCATTACAGATTCTATAATAGAATGAATACTTTTTGACATTTTATTTAAATGATTACTCATTTGTCCGAATTCATCATTACTTTCTATATCAAGTTGATCTGTTAAATCTCCATTTGCCATTTTCATAGCAAAATTATTAACTTTCTTTAAAATTCTTCCTATATAATTTGCAAATAATACAATAACTATAACTACCAATAAAATTGATATTAAAATTATTACACCAATTTTATTCATAAGAGAACTTACTTCTAAATAAATTTCACTTTCTGGAATGGATATAGCAATAGTCCAATTAGTTTCATCTATAGTCTTATAATATACTTTTTCAATACCATAATCATCACTAAAGGTTCCTTGACCACTTTTTTCAGATAAAATTTTCTTTCCTAAATCAGCAAGTGTAGAATTTTCATCATCTTTTATATTTGTTTTCATTATCTTAGATTCATCTGCATCAGCAATATACAATCCATCTTTATCAATTAAGAATGCTCTACCATTGTTTCCAACCTTCATATTCTTGATGTTATTTTGCAGAGTAGTTAAATTTATATCAGCTGTGGAAACTCCAATAAATTTATTATTTGAATCATAAAATGGAGTTGTACAAGTTAACATAGATACATCAGTAACGGGATCATAATAAGGAGATGTCCAAACAACATTTTCATTTGAAGTTTTTCCTAATGTGTACCAATCATCTAATGTAAAATTAGTATTAGTATATTGATCTGAGTATATAGCTTTTCCATTATCTTTATAAGCATAAGGTCCAAAGAATTCAATTTCTTTATTATACTTAAATGGTTCAAACCATATTCCTGCACCAAAGGTTTCATCATTAGTTTCTATTAAATTTACTAATATACTAGACAAATTATCTTTAGTTAAAGATGAATATGAAGATTGAGCAACCTTAGCTAAGCTCTCAGATATTTTCTTATGTCTTTCTAAACTTTTTTCAATTTCCTGTAGTTTTTTATCAAGTTCATTATTCATATTTAATTCAATTTCTTTATTTATTATTTGTTTTGAAGTTAAATAACTCATTGATCCTAATGCAAGCATTGAAATAATAATTACAGGAAGTAGTAATAATAACATTTTTACTTTGATACTTTTAATGTTTTTACCTTTAAATTTCATGATATCCCCCAAAAATTAATTATATATTTGAATAATAATTAAAATTAAATTGAAATTTTAATTAAATTCCAAAGAATAAAAAATACCACTTATATTTTAGCATTTTTATTTTCAAATTACTACAATATAAAACATTATTTGATATGAAATTCAGATTATTTATGTAAATATATTTTAGAAATTAAATCAATAAATTGACAAGTAGATTAAATAGTTATATAATTAGTTAGAAGTCTAACAAAAGTGTAGGTGTAATTAATGAGTGAAGTAAAACATATCGGAAGAAAAATAAATATTTTGTCTCATAAAATTAAAAGAAGAATAGGAAAAGTATCACTAGAATATGGGATAAGCAGTATGCAAGCAAAAATTCTGGGGTTTATATCTCATCAAGCACCTAAAAGAGATATTTTTCAAAAAACAATCGAAGAAGAATTTGATATTAGACGTTCTTCGGTAACAAGTGTACTTTCTTTGATGGAAAAAAATGGGCTTATTAAAAGAATAAGTGTTTGTGAAGATGCAAGGCTTAAAAAGATTATTTTAACTGATAAAGGAATAGAAGTTCATAAATCTGTACATAAAGAAATAGAAATTGTAGAATCTATAATTTTTAATTCTTTAAAAGAAGAGGAGCTTGAATTGTTTAATGAAATATTGGAAAAGTTAACTAAAAATATTGCAGAGTAATGCAATTTTTTTAATTGTATTTAGTTAGAAACCTAACAAAAGTAAATATTTAAAATAGAGAATTTTATTGTTATAGGTGGGAAACTAATAAAATAAAGTAATTTTTTTAATTTTAAAGTTAGAAATCTAACAAAGGGAGGAATAGTATGATTAAAAAATTATCTAGTTATATTAGGGAGTATAAAAAGGATTCTATCTTAACTCCTGCTTTTATTGCAATTGAAGTAATACTTGAAGTAATTATTCCTGTTTTAATGGCTATGATTATTGATAATGGGGTAGAGAAGGGAGATATGAAATATGTAACTATACTTGGAGTAATTATGCTAGTTATGGCTTTTGTATCTCTGACATTTGGAGCTTTAGCTGGAAAAACTGGAGCTAAGGCATCTACAGGATTTGCAAAAAATTTAAGAAAAGGAATGTTTTATAAAATACAAGATTACTCCTTTTCCAATATAGACAAATATTCAACAGCAGGATTAGTAACAAGATTAACTACGGACGTAACAAACGTACAAAATGCATACTTAATGATTATTAGAACATTTGCAAGAGCGCCATTTATGCTTATAGCTGCGATGGTAATGAGTTTTTATATTAATTCAAGAATGGCATTAATATTCTTAGGAGCAATTATATTTCTTGGAATTTCTTTATATTTTGTAATTTCAAATGCTCATCCTATTTTCAAAAAGGTTTTTAGAAAATATGATGATTTAAATGCAAGTGTACAGGAAAACTTAACAGGTATTCGTGTAGTAAAAGCTTATGTAAGAGAAGATCATGAAATTGATAAATTTCATAAGGCTTCACAAAACTTATATAACATGTTTATAAAGGCAGAAAAAATAATAATTTTAAATGCACCTATAATGCAATTTACTATGTATACAATTATCTTATTATTTTCTTGGTTTGGTGCAAAGATGATAGTATCAAGCGATATGAAAACTGGGGAACTTATGAGTTTATTCACATATGCTGGTAACATTTTAATGAGTCTTATGATGATATCAATGGTTTTTGTTATGGTTACAATGGCAAAATCATCAGCAGAAAGAATTGTTGAAGTATTAGAAGAAGAAAGTGATTTGAAAAACTCTGAAAATCCTATATATGAAGTTAAAGATGGTTCTATTGAATTTGATAATGTTAATTTTAGCTATGGGAAAAAAGAAGATAATTTAAATTTAGAAAATATAAACTTAAAAATTAAATCAGGAGAAACTATTGGAATCATAGGTGGAACAGGAAGTGCAAAGTCAACATTTGTACAACTTATTCCAAGACTTTATGATGTAACAAGTGGATCATTAAAAATTGGTGGATTAGATGTTAGAGATTATGATATTGAAACATTAAGAAATGAAGTTTCAATGGTTCTTCAAAAGAATGTGCTTTTCTCAGGAACAATAAATGAAAACTTAAGATGGGGTAATAAAGATGCTACTGATGAAGAAATAGTGCAGGCGTGTAATGCTGCACAAGCTAGTGAATTTATAGAAAACTTCCCAGATAAATATGATACTTATATTGAACAAGGTGGAACAAATGTGTCAGGTGGGCAAAAGCAAAGATTATGTATTGCAAGGGCATTACTTAAGAAACCTAAAATACTAATTTTAGATGATTCAACAAGTGCTGTAGACACAAAGACTGATGCACTAATTAGAAAGTCATTCAAGCAATCAATTCCACATACTACCAAAATAATTATTGCACAACGTATTTCTTCAGTTGAAGATGCAGATAAAATAATAGTATTAAACGATGGTAAAATTAATGGAATTGGAACTCATGAAGAACTATTAAGAACAAATGAAATATACAAAGAAGTATATGATTGTCAAGTGAAAGGAGCTGGTGAAGATGAAGCCTAATAATGTACAAAAAGTAAGAAGTAATGGCCAAGGAGCACCAGGAAAAATGTCAGCTAGAAAAGGAAGTAAAAATCCTATGAAGACATTAAGCAGGCTTTTGGAATATGTCTTCAAGGAATATAAACTAAAGTTTTTAATAGTTATAATTTGTATATTAATTAGTTCACTTGCAACTGTAGCAAGTACATTATTTCTCAAAACTTTAATAGATGATTATATTACACCATTTTTAGGACAATCAAGTCCTAATTTCATGCCATTACTAAAAACAATAGGAATGATGGCGGTAATATACTATATAGGAACATTATCAACTTATATATATAATAGAATTATGATAGTTGTAGCTCAAGGAAGTCTTAAGAAAATTAGAGATGATATGTTTGAGCATATGGAAAGTTTACCAATAAAATATTTTGATACTCATTCTCATGGAGAAATAATGAGTTTGTATACTAATGATACAGATACATTAAGGCAAATGATAAGTCAAAGCTTACCACAATTAATATCATCAATAATAACTGTAGTTAGTGTATTTATTTCAATGATAATTTTAAGTATTCCTCTTACATTTGTTGCACTAGTAATGATTTTCGTAATGTTTAAAGTTATAAAAACCATTGGAGGTAAAAGTTCACTTTACTTTGGAAAACAACAAAAGGATTTAGGAAAAGTTAATGGATTTATAGAAGAAATGATGGAAGGACAAAAGGTTATTAAAGTTTTTTGTCATGAAGATGAATCTAAGATAAATTTCGATAAATTAAATGATGATTTATGCGATAGTGCTTATAAAGCTAATACTTTTGCAAATATATTAATGCCTATAATGGGTAACTTAAGTTATATAAATTATGTTCTTACTGCAGTTGTGGGAGGTCTTTTAGCCATAGGCGGTGTTGGAGGATTTACTTTAGGTGCACTTGCGTCATTTTTACAACTTACTAGAAATTTAAATCAGCCAATAGGACAAATGTCACAACAATTTAACTCTGTAATTATGGCGCTTGCAGGAGCAGAAAGAATTTTTGAACTTCTAGATGAAGATCATGAAACTGATGACGGATATGTAACATTAGTTAATGCTAAAGTAAAATCAAATGGAGAGTTAGAAGAAGTAAAAGAACGTACTGGTATATGGGCATGGAAGCATCCTCATAGTGATGGTACAATTACTTACACAAGAATGCTAGGAGATATGGTATTTGATGATGTAGACTTTGGATATGATGATAAAAAGATAATTCTTCATAATATAAAACTATTTGCGAAGCCAGGTCAAAAGGTAGCTTTCGTTGGAGCAACTGGTGCAGGAAAAACTACAATAACTAATTTAATTAATAGATTCTATGATATACAAGATGGTAAAATCAGATATGATGGAATCAACATTAATAAAATTAAAAAAGATGATTTAAGAAGATCACTAGGAATAGTACTTCAAGATACTCATCTATTTACAGGAACAATAGCAGATAACATTAGATATGGTAAGTTAGATGCAACTGATGAGGAAGTATTTGCAGCTGCAAAGTTAGCTAATGCAGATACATTTATTAAACATTTATCACAAGGATATGACACGCTCATAACAGGAGATGGAGCTAATTTATCACAAGGACAAAGACAACTTTTAGCAATTGCTAGAGCTGCTATTGCCGATCCTCCAGTATTAATTTTGGATGAAGCTACTTCAAGTATAGATACAAGAACTGAAGCAATAGTTCAAGAGGGTATGGATAAACTTATGCATGGTAGAACAGTATTTGTTATTGCTCATAGACTTTCTACAGTTAAGAACTCAGATGTAATTATGGTTCTTGAACAAGGAAGAATAATAGAGCGTGGAAATCATGATAATTTAATACAGCAAAAAGGAAAATACTATCAACTCTATACAGGAGCTTTTGAGCTGCAATAAATATAAAAATCTCAAGTATTTTATGTACTTGGGATTTTTTATTTTAAATATTAAAAAAGTGAAATAGAATAATATTTAAAAGTTAAAGTGTTGAAACTTAATTTCTAAAATGTTGCAATGGTAATAAATGTAAATATACTTTTATTACTATAAGTTAGCTATGATACTATCTTTAAAAGGTTTTATAAGGCGTATTTTTAATTATTAATAGAGACAATTCAAAAATTAAAAAAGAGAGGGGGAAAATTATTTTAATAATTATATATTATAAAAAATGTTAGTTAGAAATACCTATGATAAAAGATTTGGTATTTATTATACCTATTTATATTATTATGTACAAAAGTTTATATTGTTGGACTTTTTAAAACTTAGCATGGAGGATTATCATACATTTTTTATTAATTGCTGAAAAATTATTATTAAATAGGGGGATAATTTAATGAATTTAAAGTTAAAAAGAAAACTTGGAATAATTACATGTGGATTTTTAATTTCTACAGTATTATTTCAAGATAAAGAAATAAAAACTGTAAATGCAAGTAGTAATGTACAAGTAAAATTAGGTATAGACAATTTAGATAAGAATTTAGATATTTTTGAAGGAAAAAAAGTAGGATTAATAACAAATCCATCTGGTGTTGATAGTAATTTTACAAGTTCAATAGATGTATTATATGAAAAAACAAATTTAACAACATTATTTGCCGCTGAACATGGAATAAGAGGTAATGCACAAGCTGGAGATAGTGTAGGGAATGAAGTTGATGAAGTTACTAAACTTCCAGTTCATAGTTTATATGGAGCAACTAAAAAACCAACTGCAGAAATGCTTCAAAACGTTGATATATTAGCATATGATATGCAAGATGTAGGAGCAAGATTTTACACATATATAAATACACTAGCATATGCAATGGAAGCTTGTGCTGAAAATGACAAAACTTTTGTTGTGTTTGATAGACCAAATCCAATTGGAGGTGAGGTTCAAGGAAATTTACTTAATATTGATTATAGTTCATTTGTAGGAATGTATCCTATAGTTCAAAGATATGGGATGACAGTAGGAGAATATGCAAAATTCATAAATGAAGAATTTAATATTAATTGTAAACTTGAAGTTGTAGAAATGGAAGGCTGGACTCGTGATATGTATTATGATGAAACAGGATTAGATACATGGGTAATGCCTTCACCAAACATGCCTACACTAACTACTTCAATAGTATATACTGGTACTTGTGTTTTTGAAGGAACCAATGTATCAGAAGGAAGAGGAACAACGAGACCATTTGAATTAATAGGAGCTCCATGGATTGACCCAATGAATCTTAGTAATGAACTAAATTCTTTAGGGTTACCTGGTGTTAAATTTAGAGCAGCTTCATTTACTCCAACATTTTCAAAATATTCAGCAGCAGATAAGGCAAATTACCCAACAGGTAAAAATCAAGTTTGTGGTGGAGTACAATTATATGTAACTGATAGAGATAAATTTAATGCTGTAAAGACAGGTTATGCTATGTTATATACAATTAGAGATATGTATCCAGAAAAGTTTCAATATTTAAGTACTAACTTTATAGACAAGCTAACAGGAAATAGCTATGTAAGGGAAGGTAAATATACATTAGAAGAATTATATTCAATAGTTGATAATGAATCTAATGATTTTAAGACTAAAACAGAAAAGTACTATATTTACAAAGCATCAAACAAAAATGAAGACGATAACAATAGTACTAAGCTTGGTATAGATAATATTGATAATAATTTAGAGATATTCAAAGATAAAAGAGTGGGGCTTATAACTAATCCATCAGGTATTGATAGTAATTTCAAAAGCTCTATAGATGTATTATACGAAAAGACTAATTTAACAGCATTGTTTGCAGCAGAGCATGGTATTAGAGGATATGCACAAGCTGGAGATGGTGTTGGAAATGAGGTAGATAATATTACTAAACTTCCAGTTTATAGTTTATATGGTACAACTAAAAAGCCAACTACAGAAATGCTTCAAAATGTAGATATATTAGCTTATGATATGCAGGATGTAGGAGCTAGATTCTACACATATATAAATACATTAGCATATGCAATGGAAGCTTGTGCTGAAAATAATAAAACTTTTGTTGTATTTGATAGACCCAATCCTATAGCTAGTGAAGTTCAAGGTAATTTGCTTGATACTGAATTTAGTTCTTTTGTAGGAATGTATCCAATAGTTCAAAGGTATGGATTAACTGTTGGTGAATATGTACAATATATTAATGATAAATTTAATATCAATTGTGATTTAAAAGTAGTTAAAATGAGTGGATGGTCACAAGATATGTACTATGATGAAACAGGATTAGATACATGGGTAATGCCTTCACCAAATATGCCAACATTAGATACAGCTTTAGTATATACAGGAACTTGTGTATTTGAAGGAACCAATGTATCAGAAGGAAGAGGAACAACAAGGCCATTTGAATTAATAGGAGCGCCATGGATAAATCCTATAGATTTAGCTAATGAACTAAATTCTTTGAATTTACCAGGAGTGAAATTTAGAGCAGCTTCATTTACACCACAATTTTCAAAGTACTCAGCATTAGATACTGCAAATTATCCAACCGGAAAAAATCAAGTTTGTGGTGGAGTACAATTATATGTAACAGATAGAGATAATTTTAATGGTGTTAAGACAGGTTATGCTATGTTATATACAGTTAGAGATATGTATCCAGATAAATTTCAATATTTAAGTACTAATTTTATAGATAAGCTAACAGGAAATAGCTATGTAAGAGAAGGTAAATATACATTGGAAGAATTATATAAAATAGTTGATAAAGAATCAGAAGAATTTAAAGCAGAAATAGAAAATTATAGAATATATATACCTGAAGAACCTATTAATAATGTTCCTGTTATAACTGCAAATGATAAAACAATAAAATTAAATGAAGATTTTAATCCATTAAAGGATGTAACAGCTTATGATGATGAGGATGGAGATTTAACAGCATCTATAAAGGTTGAAGAAAATACTGTAGATACTAGTAAAGCTGGAGAATATATAGTTAACTACAGTGTTTCTGATAGCGAGGGTGCCAGCACTTCTAAAAAGATAAATGTTACAGTTATAAAAGATAATGAAGATGATAATAATGGTAACACAAATAATAACTCAGGAAGTTTACCTCAAACTGGTAGTAATGTGAATGGTTCATTGTTATTAATAATTATATCCTTATGCATGATATATATGGGGAAAGTAATTTTAGAAAATAAATCTAAGAAAGTAATAGATAAAAAGTAAAATCAGAATATTAGGTGATTTGCACTAAATAAAAAGCTATAAGCACTAAATGGAGTTCACTTCATTTAAGCTTGTAGCTTTTTCAGTCATATACTATTAAATAATATGATAGTATTGATAAATATGAGGAATATATTTACAATTGACTCAAAGGGTTATATAGTTATATAAAGATTAATGGATAAATTAGGATAAGTTAATTATTAAATGGGAGATGAATTTATGAGAATAGGAATTATAGCACCTTCAGAAGATGAAATAAGACCTTTTATTAATGAAATTTCAAATAGGAAATTAGAATATCATGCAATGTTAAAATTTTATATTGGTAAATATGCTGATATAGAAGTTGTTGCACTATATTGTGGTGTTTGTAAAGTTAACGCAGCAATTGCAACTCAAATTTTAATAGATAAGTTTCAAATAACTAATATTATTGTAACTGGAGTAGCAGGAGCAATTGATAAAAGCTTAGGTATTGGAGATACAGTTATTTCAAGAGAAGTAGTATATCACGATGTTGCTGAAGAAATATTAACAGAATATCATCCATGGATGAAAACTATATATTTTGAAAGTGATAAGAATTTATTATCTTTATGTAGGACAATAGTTAATGATAATATTTTTAGTCAAAATATATTATTTGGGAAAATAGTTACAGGAGAAGCATTTATAGATGATAAGGGGAGAAGTGAAATAATATCTAAGTATGATCCGCTTTGTGTAGATATGGAAACAGCAAGTATTGCGCATGTTTGTTATGTAAATCAAATTCCTTTTATAGCTATAAGGTCAATAACAGATACTGAAGATGAAAGTGGTGTAGATGTTTTTGAATCTAATTGTTTAATGGCAGCAAATAAGTCTGTTGCTATTGTAAAAAAGCTATTAGAATTACTAAAATAGATAATGTATTTTAATAATTTATTGTTAATATTGACTTATAATTAATATTAACTTCAATTTAAATAAATTATACAATTAAATAAA
>NZ_ASRV01000074.1 GCF_000401215.1 Clostridium sartagoforme AAU1
ATACTCGTAAATAAGTATAAATATAATAAATAAGAACAAATTATATAACAAAAGAAGGATATACATTAAATCTATAATTATGATATAATTACCAAAAAAGAAGTGTAATTTATATAAAATAGTTAAGATTTTACCAATAAAGATAAAAATAAAACTGAAGCATACTGGGAGGATAAAAAATGGATATAAAAATAAGAATCGCTAGTGAAAATGATGCAGAAGAAATTTTACAAATATATGCACCATATATAAGGGATACAATAATAACTTTTGAATATGAAGTACCATCAATTGAAGAATTTAAAAATCGTATTAGAAAAATATCAAAAGATTATCCTTATTTAGTTTGTACTTTAGATGAAAAAATAATTGGATATGCATATTCATATAGACATAAAGAAAGGGCAGCTTATCAATGGAATGTTGAGTTATCTGTTTATATCGATAATAAATATCTACATTATGGATTAGGAAAGGCTTTTTATACGGCTTTAATTGAAATATCTAAACTACAAAATATTCAAAATATATATGGAGTAGTTACATCTAATAATATAAATAGTGAAAAATTACACGAGTATTTTGGATTTAATAAATTAGGAGTTTATCATAATACGGGATATAAATTTGATAAATGGCATGATGTTACTTGGTTTGAAAAAAGAGTTAATGAATATTATGGTGAACCAAAACCTTTATTATCAATTAAAGATATTGATAAAGGGACATTTAATGAGATTATAGACAAGTGTTGTAAGATGATAAAATTATAAAATGACCTTATAACACATCTATTATAGAGCAGCTATAGATTAATAGTTTCATGTGGAGGTAGATATTATGAAAGAAATATTATATATGTCACATTGTGTTTTCCCAACATCTGATATAAAAAAGACAGCAGCTTATTATAAAGAGGTACTAGGATTCAGAGTGGAAGAATATCTTGATGTAAGTGAACCACATATTTGTTTGTATCGTGATTTTACTGAGATTATTTTGACAAAATCAAATGGACAGGAAGTAATTCCAAATAGAAAGCTATATGGATATGGTTATGATGCATATTTTATAACAAATAATCAAGAAATCTTACAAGAGGAATTAAAAAATTCAGGAGCTAAAATTGTTCGTAAATTATCACATACTGATTATTGTAATAAAGAGTTTGTTATTGAAGATATTGATGGCAGGTGGATAGGTTTTGGAATAAAAGAAATTTAAAATCATTTAAGGAGACAGACTAATTGGAAGCTTTGATAAGAATTTTAAATGAAAATATATTAGAAAATAATACTTGTGTTGAAATGAACTTTTGTATTGATGATGATATGGAATATAAAGATTGTTGGCTTGGAAAAATGTTAGATAAGAATAATATTAATAAGGAAATACAATATATTTAGAAAAATTATAAGTGAATAAAACGTGATAGTTTATATTAAAAGGGATTATGAAGGAGTTAATATGTTTAATGGAATAAGAAGAAGTGATAGAAAAATTGATAGGTTAGAAGCAATACAACTATTAAAAAAGTGTGAATATGGAGTTTTATCTACGATGAATGAAAATGGATATCCTTATGGGGTTCCATTAAGTTATATTTATACAAATGATTCAATATATTTTCATAGTGCATTAGAAGGACATAAGTTAGAAAACTTGAAAAATAATGATAAAGTATCTTTTTGTGTAGTTGGACAAACAAATGTATTGCCAGATAAGTTTAGCACTAAATATGAAAGTGTAATAATCTTTGGGAGTGCAAAAGAAGTTTTTGATGATGAAAAAATGTAGTTCTTTTGGAATTAATAAATAAATATTCACCAGATTATATAGAAAAGGGTAAAATATATATTAAAAATGCAGGTTCAAAAACTAAAGTTATAAAAGTAAATATAGATCATATATCTGGAAAGGCAAGAAGATAATTTAATAGATAGGATTTATTATGAATAATACCTATAAATTATATACATTTTTAAGGAAATCTAAGAGTTCCCTTAAAAATGTATTAATCTATTAGTATTATCATTTGATTATTTAAATTTATCTATCAAACCATTCATTAGTTTGTGGATGAGTATAGTGAGGAGTAAATTCTATAATATTATATTCTTGAGAACCAGAAATTTTAAGTGGATCAGAATTTAAATAAGCTTTGATTTCTTCGATAGAATTAGCTTTCATGATTAAAATTCCGCCACTCATATTTTCCTTAAGTCCTGTTATTAATGTTACACCTCTTTCTATTGCTTTTTGAGAATAAGCTATATGTTCCTTCATAACACTTTCATCTATTTCTAAAGTAGAGTTTAATGTACCTTCAATAATGAAATATTTCACTTTTATTAACCTCCTTTATATAAAATATAATATACATATTATATCATAATAATAACTAACAATGAATTATTATTTGTTGAAATTTATAAAGCTTATTGAATTATTTTAAGAGGAGTTTAAAATTTATTTATAATAAATAGCATAGGGGGCAAGTTAGAATGAAGTTTTTAATAAGACCAATAGATATTGGAGATGGAAAAGGAATAAATTTACTTAGGCGTATGCCAGGTGTGTTTGAAAATATACTTGGCATCCCATCAGAGAGAGTAAAACGTAATGAGGATTTTATTATGAATATGGATGGCAACCATCACCAATTTGTAGCTGTAATAGAGGATAAAAATGGTGAAGAAATTATTATTGGTACTGCAGGTTTAGTGATAAATGCAAATCCTCGCACACGACATAGTGGTAGTATAGGCATTATGATTCATAAGGACTATCAAAATATTGGCGTTGGAACTGCATTAATGGAAGCTTTACTTGATGTTGCAGACAACTGGTTGATGCTGATTCGTGTTGAATTAGGAGTTTTTGAAGATAATAAAAGGGCTATTCACCTTTATGAAAAACTAGGCTTTGAAAAGGAAGGTCTTAAACGTCTTGCAGCTATTAGGAATGGTAAATATGAAAATGAATACGTAATGGCAAGGATAAACCCAAAATATATAAAAAAATAGTTGTATAAAATCATAAACAATAAATGACAATTTGTTAATTTAAGATAAATATAGGAGATAAATATGATTATTAAAAAAATTTTAGATGAAATAACTACTGAACTTAAAGGTATTCCTGGTATTGTAGGAATAGTTTTAGGAGGTTCAAGAGCGAGAGGTACAAATCATCAAGATTCTGATATTGATATTGGTATATATTACAATGAATCAGAGGGGTTTAAAGTTAGTGAAATTGATAAAATTGCTACAAAGCTAGATGATGAACATAGAATAAATTTAGTTAGTTCATTAGGAGAATGGGGTCCTTGGGTAAATGCAGGAGGATGGCTAGTAATTCAAGGATATCGTGTGGATTTTATATTTCGTGATGTAAAACGTGTATCGAAAGTAATTGATGATTGTTTAAATGGAAAAATTTCATCAAATTATCAGACAGGACATCCACATGCTTATTTAAACTCTATGTATATGGGAGAAGTAGCAATTTGTAAGATATTAGATGATCCTAAAAATAAAATTACCGAATTAAAAGAAAAAACTATACCTTATTCAGAAAACTTAAGAAATGCAATAATTGGTTGGTATATGTTTGAAGCCTCTTTTTCTCTAATGTTTGCTAAATCAAATATAGACAAAGATGATATTTCATATGTTTGTGGTCATTGCTTCAGAAGTATTTCTTCCTTAAATCAAGTTTTATTTGCTTTAAATAATGAGTATTGTATTAATGAGAAAAAAGCAGTAAAAATGATAGATGCTTTTAAAACTAAACCGCAAAATTATAAGAAAAGAATAGATGAGCTTATTACTTTAATTTCTTTTAATGAAAGTAATACAAGAAAAGGAGTAGAAATACTTGAGGAACTTGTTAATGAAGTGAAAGCTTTATGTTAGATGCCTATATAATATATATAAAATGAATTATAAATGGAGAATAATGTAATGAATAATGAAATATTAAAAGATTTAATAGTATCAGTAAAAGATCAAAACCTTCACGTGCTTAATGTTGTTGTTAGGAAAAATGGAAATATAATTGCAAAATATGATTTTGAAGAAGAAAAGCCAATACTTTTATATTCTGTAAGCAAGACATTTACATCAATAGCAGTAGGAATTTCAATTAGTGAAGGATATCTTAATCTTACAGATAAGATTATAGATTTTTTCCTGAGGCAAAAGAGATACCTATGAATGAATATTTAAAAGAAATTACTATTCATGATTTGCTTTGTATGGGAAGTGGTCATGGAGAGTGTCCTGTAATGAAAGCTGACTGGAGTGATGATAAGGAGTGGGATATATCTCAATTATTTTTTAATGAGCCAATTATATTTAAACCAGGTACTCGTTTTATATATGATAATTCAGCAACTTATATGCTTTCAAAGATTATAAGTATAACAACAGGAAGTAAATTAGATGAATACTTAAATGAAAAGGTATTTAAATATTTACAAATACCGAAACCTAAATGGGATACATGCCCAAAGGGAATTCCACAAGGGTTTTCTGGGGTGTATTTAACAGCTGATGAGTTGTCCAGATTTGGGCAGCTAATACTTAATAAAGGAATATGGAATGGAAATCAACTTATTCCTTCAAGTTATATAGAGCAAGCAACATCTGTTCAGATTCAAACAAAAGATTTTAATGAAAAGTTTGCAACAGAAGATCATCATCAAGGATATGGCTATCAAATGTGGATGAATTCATATAATGGTTCATATCGTATGGATGGGTTATATGGTAATTATGTAGTGATTTTGCCAGATAAGAATGCAGTTGTAACTTATGTTTCAAATGAGCCCAAGAATATGACAGGGATTCTAGAACTTACATGGAATACTTTAATAGATAAATTATAATTATTTAAAAAATAAAAACTGGCTATAAAAATATTATATGAGGAGATTGAGAATGAATAAAATTACATGTATTTGTTTAGGGGTAAGAAGTATGGAAAGAGCGATAAAGTTCTATAGAGATGGACTTGGATTTAAAACTGATGAAAAAGAAGACAATCCAAAAGTAGTGTTCTTTGATACAGCAGGAACAAAATTTGAGCTTTATCCTTTAGATTTATTAGCTGAGGATATAAATGAAGAAAATCCTCCAAAAATAAATAGTGGATTTTCAGGTATCACATTAGCATATAATGTAGAATTTAAAGAAGATGTTGATAAAGTTATTGAGTTAGCTAGAAGTGCTGGAGCGACTATAGTTAAAGAACCTCAAGATGTATTTTGGGGGGGATATCATGCATATTTTAGTGATCTTGATGGTTATTATTGGGAAGTTGCATGGGGACCTAATTTTAAATACGATGAAAATGGGTTACTTATTTTATAAGCTATCTATTTGGATTTAGTTTGATTGGAGAATATATGAAAATATTAATCTTTGGTATAGTTGCAAGTGGAAAAACAACACTTTCAAAAGAGCTATCTTTAAAATACAATATCCCATGTTATGAAGGAGATAGCATAGCATGGGGGGAGAAGGAGAAGAGAGATATAAACGTTCGGATTCTGAGCAATTAAATAGAATTTTAGAAATTGACAAAAGAGGTCATTGGATAATTGAGGGAACTTATAGAGAAAGTCAAAAATGCTTGTTTGATATGGCGGATAAAATTATTTTCTTAGATACTCCATTACATATTAGAAGGATGAGAATAATTACACGTATTTTAAAACAAAAGTTTAGAATAGAAAAATGTAATTACAATCCTACCTTTGAAATGTTAAAAAATATGTTCAAGTGGACAAAAGATTTTGAAGATAAGCGAGATAAATATGAAAATATGCTGTTATGCTATGAAGATAAATTAATAAGAATAAAAAATGTTAAAGAGTTGAATATGAATATATAAGTTAAGTTTTGGAGGAAATTATATGTTAGGACATATAGGATTTTCATATATAGGATTAGTTTATTTATTGATGTTATTTATTCCTAATATTATCTGGATAAAGCATCAGCCAGAAAACTATGATTATAGCAATGAAAACAAAATATTGCTCATATTTGAGCGTGTTGGACAAGTAGCTGTAACATGTTGTGCTTTAATTTTTTCAGATTTTAATATTACTACTTTTTCTCTTTGGAGTCTCTGGCTAATCCTATCATTTATTTTAATGGTTTTATATGAGGCATATTGGGTTAGGTATTTTACAGGAGAACCTACATTGAAAAATTTCTATCGTAGTTTATATGGTATTCCAGTTCCTGGAGCAACTCTTCCTATTATGGCATTTTTGTTATTAGGAGTATATGGGAAGGTAATTTGGATGATTGTATCTATAATAATTCTTGGGATTGGTCATATAGGGATACATTTTCAGCACTTGAAGCAGATAGAATAGAATTAAAAAATATGTTATAATCTATTCAGAATAATATTAAGTTAAATTGATTTCATTTAACTAATATGGAAACTGAAGCTTGAAAGGAGAATAAATATGCTTGAATATAAATTTGATACTCAATTATTAATTGAGGGGAATAATCTTTCAGAAGATGCAATTAATGAATATATAACTAAAAATATTGAGGGAGATTGTTTACTTGCAGTTGGAGATGAAGATTTGATAAAGGTTCATTTTCATACTAATACTCCATGGAGGGTACTTGAGTATTGTGCTTCTTTAGGAGATATATATGATGTTGTTATTGAAAACATGGAACGTCAAGAAAATGGACTGCAAGGTTAATATATAGAAGCAGCTAATTATATGAATAACTTATTATTCAAAAGTGAATATGCGGTGTTTATCAACTTATAAGAAAAGAGGAGTATAGTCTATGGATAATGAAAAATGTGATCTAATCCATCCTAATGGAATTAAAGAAAAGAAATTAGAAGTAATTGATGGCTATACAATTAAATACCATGCTAACGGAATTACTATGTGGTCTAAAGGTAAAATTGTAAATAATCAACCAGAAGGATATTGGGAATGGTATCGACCAGATGGTACAATTAAACGTTCAGGGTACTTTGAAAATGGAGAACCAATTGGTGAATGGATTACATATAATAATAAAGGAGAAAAATACAAAATAACTCAAAAAGGTAAAAGATAATAATAGAGAGTGTAAGTTTAATTTTTTACAACTTATTTTTTATCCTAATCCATGGGAAAAAGACATACAAAACTAAATACTGTCCAAAGAGCCTAGATTTCCTAGGCTCTTTATAGTTTAATACTTACTTCACCAGAAGATAAGAATCTAATAGCACCATCTTCCATCTTAACTTTAAGTCTACATTCATCATCAATTTCAAGAACAGTGGCTTTTTCATAAATTTTATTAGTAAATATAGTTACCTCTTTATTAATTAATAGAGATCTCATTTTATAAGATTTCAGAAAAGACCTATCCTCTATGTGTTTGTAATAATCCCAAAAGAGATTCAAAACTTTAGCTATAAGCTTACTTCTAATATGAATGGACGTATGAGAATAATCTTCAAAAATTCCAGTTGCTATATCTTTAATTTCCTTTGCAAAGCCTTCTTTTGGTGCTATTACATTAATACCAATACCTAAAACAGCATAATCAATTGTATTACTTTGAAAATTAAAAGATGCTTCTGTTAATATTCCACATACCTTTTTGTTGTCACAATATATATCATTAACCCATTTTATTTTAGCTTCCTTATCAGAAACAGCTTCTATAGCTTCAGCCACAGCCACAGCAGCAGCGATAGTAATAAGAAATGATATTGAAGCACTTATCTGTGGACGTAAAAGAATGCTCATATAAATTCCAGTACCTTTTGGTGAATGAAACTTTCTGCCTAATCTTCCTCGGCCTCCAGTTTGCTCCTCTGAAATAATTATAGTACCTTCTCTTTCTCCATTAACTGCAAGTTCTTTTATTGCTGTATTGGTAGAATCAATTGTTTTATATACATTTATATTAAACTCATTATTATTTTCACTTAAATATTTATTTATAATTTCAGAGGATAAGACATCTTCATTATTAGAAAGTATATAATTCTCATTATTAACTTCTAAAGATTTATTATCTAAATTCATTGTTATCACCTATAATGTTTAATAATTTTATTTTATTAAATATTATAACATACAAGCTTTTTCTAAAATATAAATT
>NZ_ASRV01000075.1 GCF_000401215.1 Clostridium sartagoforme AAU1
CCAAACAAAAGATATATATGTTATTATTTATATATAAGCCAATAATTGGTATATAATTAAATATATTTCAATAGTAAATAATAATAAAACTATTTTTGAAAAGAGAGAAGATAAATTGAATAAAAGAATCAAATTTTCAATAGGAATTATATTTGTCTTAATAGGTATAATTATAATGGGATATTTATTTAGATTAGATAGATTTGGATCATCAAAAATTTCATGGGTTGATTGCATAAAAATAAATAATAGCATATATTATAGTAGCTATGTAAGAGAAATAGTGGAAGGGACTTTAATTGATGAAAAAATAGGAGAAGTAAGGTTTAATATTTCTGAAAAGGTTACCAATGATAGGTATAGGTTTAGGAATGGAGATGCAACTTTTTTAAAAGAAAAAACAGAAATATATAGCTTAAAATCAGAAGATAAAGCTATAGCTGTAAAAATTGACGATAAGTATTATATATACAATACTTATCCATAGAATGATATGACAAGTGATGGATATAAAATTGTAAAATTAATTAGAAGAAAATGAAATAGTAATTTAACTATTAATATAAGAGGAGAGATTATTTTTGGAAAGGAAAGTGAAAAATATATACTTAATCATATTTATGATTGGATTACTACTAAATTTTATTCTATCAAAGGATGAAAGAGCATATATATTAATATCATTATTTGGACTAATTGGGTTCTTTGTAGAAACAATTTTTAATAAGCTAGATTCTAAATCAATAGCAAATGTAGAAGATGAAATTTAATAATTTAAGTAAAAAGCCAAAAAAGGATTTGTGTAATTTAATTTTACATAAATCTTTTTCGTTATATATGACTTAATAAAGTTATTTTTAAAATGATATGATAAAGAATAAAAATGGTGTAAGTAAATTAAATAAAGAGTTAAAGAAAGCTGATTTTTACACAAGTGGAAGTCAGTTTTTTATTATGTAAAAGTATAAAATTTAAAAATTGAGTAAATATGATTATTTATGTAAACTTTTTTACGTAAATGAGAAGTAGTGGAATAATTGAGGTAATGTTAAAATAAGGATATAATACAAAATAATGTTGAGAGGGAGATAACTATTATGTTATTAATTGGTGTTGATATAGGTGGAACAAAATGTGCTGTTAATTTAGGTGAAATATCCGGAGATGAAGTAAAAATCATTTATAAATGTAATATTAAGGAGACAAAAAAATATTTACCTCAAGAAATGATGGATGCTTTAGTTAAAGATATTTTATTTTGTAAAGGATTAACTAGTGGTGATGAAATACAGGGAATAGGAATTAGCTGTGGAGGGCCTTTAGATGGCAAAAAGGGAATAATAATGTCTCCACCTAATTTACCAGGATGGGACAACATTAATATAACAAAGTATTTTAAAGAAAAAACAGGGTTAAAGTCTTGGCTTTGTAATGATGCTAATGCTTGTGCTTTGGCAGAATGGAAACTTGGCGCAGGAAGAGGAACTTCTAACATGATTTTCATGACTTTTGGTACAGGCCTTGGAGCAGGTCTTATTTTAGATAACCGGTTATATTCAGGCACAAATGATATGGCTGGAGAATTAGGACATATAAGACTTAGTGAGTTTGGTCCTGTTGGCTATGGGAAAATAGGTTCATTTGAAGGTTTTTGTAGTGGAGGAGGTATTGCTCAATTAGCGAAAAGTGTAATTCTTGAAGAGCTACAAAGAGGAAATAAACCAGCCATATGTCCTGATTTATCTGAAATAGAAAACTTAACAGCTGAGAAGGTTGGAAATTTTGCTAAAAAAGGAGATGAAGTGGCAAAGAAAATTTTAAAGATAGTAGGAATAAATTTAGGTAAGGGATTATCAATTTTAATAGATTTATTAAACCCAGAAAAAATTGTTATTGGAAGTATTTTTGTTAGGTGCTATGAAGAAATTTGGCCATGGGTAAATAAAGTTATAGAGGAAGAGTCCATCCTTATAAGTAGAAAAGTTTGTCAAGTGGTGCCAAGTAAATTATCTGAATCAGTAGGGGATGTTGCAGCTTTAGTTATAGCAGAATATTATTCAAATTTGGAGGGATAAGATGAAAGCAAGAACTAAAAAGAATTTAGAAGATTTTTTTAAACGTAATAATCAATTAATTCCTATAAAGAAGGAAATCTTAGAAATTTGTGAAGCAATAACATACTGCTATGAAAATGGTGGACAAGTTTTGATATGTGGTAATGGTGGAAGCAGCTCAGATTCAGACCATATAGTAGGAGAACTTATGAAGGGTTTTTTACTGCAAAGACCTTTAGGAAAAACCTTAAGGGAAAGATTTA
Organism: Clostridium sartagoforme AAU1; assembly: GCF_000401215.1. Taxonomy (GTDB): domain Bacteria; phylum Bacillota; class Clostridia; order Clostridiales; family Clostridiaceae; genus Clostridium; species Clostridium sartagoforme. Next base: position 2,318 of record NZ_ASRV01000075.1, read on the forward strand.
AGAGCCTTTATGGTGAATATGGAGAGGATATATCAAAAAAATTACAGGGATCTTTGCCAGCAATTGGCTTAAATACTCAAACAGCTCTTATATCAGCATTTAATAATGATGTAGACCCAGATTTAACTTATGCGCAACAAGTTATGGGTTATGGAAAATGTGGAGATATAGTAATTGGAATTAGTACTTCAGGTAATGCAATTAATGTTTATAATGCATTAATTACAGGTAAAGTAATAGGAGCCAAAACGATAGCATTTACAGGTAGAGATGGAGGAAGAATATCTAAAATATCTGATTATTCATTTATAGCACCAGAGAAGGAAACTTATCTTATTCAAGAATATCATTTAATGGTATATCATTTTGTTTGTATGTATGTAGAGTCTGAACTGTTTGATTTGTAATGTAAAAAAACTCTATAAGTCTATGGAAATAATAAATAAAAGGAGAATAAGAATTTTATTATGATGAAGGTTATAATTGCTGATGATGAAGTAAAAGTATGTCAACTTATATATAAGCTTATAGACTGGAAAGAATTAGATATGGAGGTCGTAGGAATTTCACATAATGGAATAGATGCATTAGAACAGGTTAAAGAAAAGAAACCAGATATAGTTATTACTGATATCCGTATGCCTGGATATGATGGAATAGAATTAATTAGACTTTGTAGAGAAATAAATGAATATATTGATTTTATTATAATAAGTGGATATGCACAATTTGAATATGCACAAAAGGTTATTAAGTATGGGGTATGTGATTATTTATTAAAACCTATAAAAAAGGAAGAACTTATTAATAATCTAGAGAAGATGAAAGAGAAATATGCAGATAGAATGAATAAGCTTACTAATGAAGAAAAGCTAAAAGCTCGTCTTAAGGTTGATATAGAGAAGCTTAGATCAAGGATTTTCACAGAAATATTACTTAACAAATCTATACAAAATTTAGATTTGAAAATTCAAAATATAAATGAAGAATATCATTATAAATTTCAAGAAGGAA
>NZ_ASRV01000076.1 GCF_000401215.1 Clostridium sartagoforme AAU1
AAGTCATTAGATAAAATTATTGAAGATAAAAGGCAAGCTGATACTAAACCAATTCGTGTAGCTAAGGAATATATAAAGCAAAATTATATGAAGCAAATAAGTTTAGAGGAAGTTAGTTCTTTTGTCGGATTTAATTCATCTTATTTTAGTCATCTGTTCAAAAAGGAAAGTGGAAAAAATTTCTTAGAATATCTTTCAGAAACAAGAATGAATAAGGCTAAAGAATTCTTAAAAGAATCAAATTTAAGCATATCAGTAATATGTGAAAGGGTAGGTTACTGTGATATAAAGCATTTTACAAAAAGTTTTAAAAAAATTGCGGGAATAAAGCCAAATGAATATAGAAAACTATATTCATAAAGGAGTAATTATGAAAAATAAAAAAAAGCAGTATATATCGAAAAAAATTTTATATATGTACATTACTATGGAAAGCTTTATAGGTGGTTTACTCACAGTACTTATGATTATATCTTTTATAGAAAAAAATATGTGATAGTTGTAGGGATTAGCTATATTATTTTTATTATTATTTCTTATATAAGTTATAAGTATGTATATGTACCATATAAAGAAAATTCTAAGGTATTAAAACTTTTTGCTAAAGGCTATACTATACAAGGTATATTTGATCAAAATACATTTTTAAGTCCTGAAATAGAAGAACTAACTAAGAAATTTAAAGAGGTTATTCAAGGAAAGGAATTAATCACTGCTTCAAAAAAACAAGCTGAATATCTTGCATTACAAAATCAAATTAATCCACATTTTCTATATAATACGCTTGAAGGAATAAGAGGTGAAACTTTAAATGCAGGATTAGATAGTGTAGCCCAAATGACAGAGGCTCTTGAAACTTTTTTTCGTTACACAATTTCTAATGTGGAAAATTTAGTGAGCTTAGAAGATGAGTTATGTAATATAGAAAATTATTACATTATTCAACAATATCGATTTGGAGAAAGAGTAAATTTAAAAATAGATATAAATAGAGAAGACGAAGAAAAAATTTTAAAATATAAAATTCCAAAACTAACTTTGCAGCCAATTGTAGAAAACGCCATTTATCATGGAATAGAGAAAAAAATTACTAATGGAAATATTATTATAAAAATTGAGGCCACTAAAAATCGTATGATAATTACTATTTCAGATGATGGATCAGGGATTGAAGAAGACTTACTTAAAAAGCTAAACAAGAAGTTAAATATAATTTCTTTTGATAATATTAATATAAATAACAGGAAAAAAGGGGGCATTGCTTTAGTTAATGTAAATAGAAGAATAAAGCTTTTATTTGGAGAAGAGTACGGAATATTAATTTATAGTAGGGTTAATGCAGGAACAGATGTCGAAATAACCCTACCATTAATAGAAGGTTTCTAGAGGTAATTTTATGAGTGAAGAAATATTAAGATTAGAAAATATAATTCAATTTAAGGAAGAAAGAAAAGTCCTAGATAACTTTAATCTACGTGTTTTAAAGGGGGAAATCATGGGACTAATATTTCTTAATGACTATGGCAAGGAAGCGCTTATTGAATTGCTTTGTGAAAATGTCCCGATACATTATGGCCGGGTTTATTTTGATGAAGTTCTGATAAATAATTATGAGTACAGCAGCCAAAGGAGGAATAAGGTTGCTATTATAGATAAAAAAAGTAGATTAGTTGATGATTTAACAGTTTCAGATAATGTTTTTGTAATTCGTAAAGGATTCAAAAAGTATTTAATTAATAGAAATATACTTAACTCTCAACTTAAGATGTTTATGACTGAATTGAATATTAATATTGATGGAAATAAAATAGTACGTAAATTATCAGCTTTTGAACGATGTGTCGTAGAAATTTTAAAAGCTATGATAGGAGGAATTAAGCTAATAGTAGTTAAGGACTTAAGTAATTATTTAAGTTCAACTGAATTAATAAAATTTCAGAATATTATTAAATATTATTGTGAGGCTGGAATATCCTTTATTTATATATGTAGCCATCATGAAGAAGCTTATAAAATATGCAATAGACTATACTTATCTGAAAATGGAAGGATACAAAAAATACTAAACAAGAATGACTTTACTGAAGAAAAGATTGGTCCTTATATTATTGATTTTAATGAAATTAAGATCAATGAGTTTATAGAAGAAAATAAGGAAGGAATATTAAAATTTAAAAATATATGGACTAAAAATTTAAAAGGAATGAACTTCAAAATAAAAAAAGGTCAATGCACAATAATTTTAGATTTAAGTAATACAGCACTAGAAGAAATAGTAAGCCTTATTAATGGAAATTTACAACCAATCAAAGGAAGTTTGCTTTTTGAAGGAAATAATTATTTTAAGAAAAAACATATTAATATTATAAAAAATGGTGTAGCTTTTATTGGAGAAGAACCAATTAAAAATATGATATTTGAAGAGATGAGTTATATGGATAATTTATGCTTTTTAATAGATAGGAAGAAAAATGGAATCTCTTTAAGTAGAAGGATTAGAAAAAGTATTGTAAATGAATATGAACCTTTGGTAGGAAAAGATATATATGAAAAAGATATTTCAAATTTATCACTTACAGCTTTATATAGTCTTATTTATTATAGAATTCATTTATACAATCCTAAAATAGTATTTTGCTTTCAGCCTTTTTATGGCGCGGATATGTATTTAAGAAAACATATAATTAACTTGATAAATGAACTTAAAAAAAGAGGTATTACTGTTATTATTATTGGAATAGCTCTTGAAGATTCATTAATTCTTGGTGATCATCTTATTGTTATAGAAGAGGGAAAAGTAAGAAATGAATATGATAGAAATGAATTTAATTATATAGATAAAGTAAACGTTTAAAGAACAAAAAAATGACCCTGTAAATCCAAAGTTTGCCCCCTTACTGTAAAAAATATGAAATGTTATACTAAAGATGTTAAGAGAAGCAGTAGGGAGGATGGTTTAAATGGAGGATTATATAGTTGAGGCAAAGCATGTAACAAAAAGCTTTTCTGGGGTAAAAGCATTAGATGATGTAAGCTTTAATTTAAAAGCTGGAGAGGTTATGGCACTACTAGGAGAAAATGGTGCAGGTAAATCAACTCTTATGAAAATATTAAGTGGTGTTTATACAAGAGATTATGGTGAAATAAAAATTTTAGGAGAAAATGTTGGAAATTTAACTCCTAAAAAGGCCCAAGAATTAGGAGTTGCGATTATTCATCAAGAAATAAGCATGTGCCCACATCTTTCTGTTACAGAAAATATTTTTCTAGGGCGTGAAAAATCTCATTTAGATATTCTTTCTAATAAAGAAATGAATAAGGAAGCAAAAAAAATCTTAGATAGAATGAATATTGATATTCCACCAGATACTATAGTTGGAGAACTTTCAGTATCTAAGCAGCAAATGATAGAAATAGCTAAAGCAGTTTCAACAAATGCAAGAATATTAATAATGGACGAGCCTACATCTGCATTAACTTCTAGAGAAATTGATGAGTTATTTGAAATTATTGAAAGGTTAAAAAAAGACGGTTGTGGCATAGTATATATATCTCATAGATTAGAAGAACTTCAACATATAGTTGATAGAGTTACAATAATGAGAGATGGAAAATATATTACATCTATGAATTTTGAAGATACTACAATGACTGAAATTATTTCTAACATGGTTGGAAGAGAAATAAAAGAAAAATTCCCAAGAGTAACATGTAAGAGAGGGAAAAAGATTTTAGAGATAAAAAATTTAAGGTCTGGAAAATCAGTTAAGAATGTTAATTTTAATCTATATGAAGGAGAAATTGTTGGTATAGCAGGTTTAGTTGGAGCAGGACGTACAGAAACAACAAGGGCAATTTTTGGAATGGATCCAAAAGAATCTGGAGAAATTATTTTAGATGGTAAAAATATTAAGATAAATAAACCTTTAGATGCTATTAAAGCAGGAATAGTTCTTGCTCCAGAAGATAGAAAAAAAGATGGATTATGTACAAAATTAAGCATTAGAGAAAACGTTTCCTTACCAAATTTAGATTTACTTTGTAGTAAATTTGGAGTTGTAAATAAGAAAAAAGAAAAAGAAATGACTAATAAGGCAGTTAATGATTTTAAAGTCAAGTTAGCTAGTATAGAATTGAATGCTGGAAGTCTTTCAGGAGGTAATCAACAAAAAATCGTTGTTGGTAAATGGTTAGCTAGGAATTCAAGAGTTGTAATTTTTGATGAGCCTACTAGAGGTATTGATGTTGCAGTAAAGGTTGAAATTTATAATCTTATGAACAAATTAAAGCAAGAAGGAATTGGCGTATTATTTATATCTTCTGAATTACCAGAAATAATGGGAATTAGTGATAGAATCTTAGTTATGTGTGATGGAAGAATAACAGGAGAATTAGATATAAATGACGCTACCCAAGATTTAATTTTAGAATACGCTACTAAATTTGAAAGTAAGGATTTAGTTAATTAAGCTAAGGAGGGGTTAAAAGTGGAAAATGTTGAAAAACAAGGAGCAATGAGAAAATTATTTAAAGTGAGAGGTATGGGGCAAGTAATTACAGTAACCTTTGGGCTTATTATTCTTTGTGTAGTATTTGGTATTTTAAATCCTATTTTCTTTTCAAGTCAAAATGTAGGTAATTTACTTAGACAAATAGCACCAATACTAATAATTGGTATTGGACAATCCTATGTTTTAATAACAGGAAATATTGATTTATCAATTGGTTCAGTAGTTGGTATGAGCTGTATGATTGCAGCAACTCTTATGACTAAGGGTGTAGGGCCTATGCTTGCTGTATTAATTACATTAGTATGTTGTTTACTTCTAGGCGTTTTAAATGGAGCATTAGTAGCAAAATGTAAATTGCCACCATTTATTGCAACTTTAGGTACAATGACTATAGCAAGAGGTATAGCTCAAATTGTAAATAATAACTATAATACAGATTCAATTGGTAATGCAGCAAAAGGTTTTAGAAATTTATTTTATTATGGGAAAACCTTAGGACTTTATAATACAATTTGGATTGCAATTTTATTATGGGTTGTTTTCAATTTTATTTTAAGTAAAACTCGTACCGGTCGCCATATTTATGCTATTGGAAGTAATGTTGAAGCAGCTAAGCTATCAGGTGTAGATATAGCAGCTACAACAACAAAAGCTTATGTTGTAAGTGCATTTTGTGCTTGTATAGTTGGATTAGTTATATGTGCTACAAGTGGGATGGGAACAATGGATGCAGGTAATACCTATGAGATGTATGCAGTTGCAGCATCCGTAATAGGAGGAGTAAGTACCCTTGGTGGACAAGGTATTTTACTTGGAACTGTAATAGGAGCTTCCATTTGGGGTGTATTACAAAATGGATTACAATTTGTAGGTGCACCAGTAGCTATAAGAAATATAGTAATTGGTATTATAGTAGTTGTATCTGTATTATTAGATATAATACTTAGAAGTGGGAAATTTAGAAGATCTAAATTAACAAACGATAAAAAGAGGGTAATAGAAAATAATGAAAATAAAGTTGAGAAATTATAGCGAAAGCTTTAATTAAAAATAGGAGGTTTTATTAATGAAAAAGAAATTAATATCATTAGTTTTAGGATTAACAGTTTTAGGAACAGTATTAACAGGATGTAGTGGAAAAGCAGAAGAAACTGGCGGTAAGTCAGAAGGAAAGAGTAAAGTATATTTAATTACTATGGACCAAATGGATCAACATTGGGTTAACGTAGATGCAGGGGCTAAAAAAGCTGCTGGAGAACTAGGAAATATTGAATATACTTGGCTAGCACCAGATGTTAAAGACGATGCTAAGCAAATTGAAGCAATTAATAATGCAGTAGCAGGAGGAGCAAATGCAATACTTTTAGCAGCAAATGGACCAGATGCTGTAACTCAAGCTCTAGAAGAAGCTAAAAATGCTGGGGTTAAAATAATTTATGTTGACTCTGCAGCAGATTTTCCAGCAGAACAAACATTAGCAACAGATAATGAAGCAGCAGGAAAAACAGCAGGAACAGAAATGATAAATGCTTTAAAGAAAGCAGGAGTTACTGAGGGATCCATTGGTATAGTAAATGTTAACTCTGCAACAGCTTCAACTGTAGCACGTGAAAAAGGTTTCCGTTCAGCTTTTGATGGTACAAGTTTTAAAATATTAGAAACTCAATATGGTGAAGGTGATGCTGCAAAATCAAAGGAAATTGCTGCTAACTATATTACTCAAGGTGTTGTAGGTATATTTGGTGCTAATGAAGGTTCAACAGTAGGAGCAGGTAACGCTATACAAGAATCAGGTAAAAAAGTTATTGGTGTAGGTTTTGATAAGTCAGATATGATTCTTGAATTAATAAAGAATGGACATCTTCTTTGTACAATGGCTCAAAATCCAGATGTTATGGGATATGAAGGTATGAAAACTGCTGCTAAAGTATTAGCAGGAGAAAAAATAGAGAAGAAAAATGTTGATACTGGAGTTTCTGTTATAAACGCTGAAGCTTTATAATCTCTATTATATTCAAATAAATTCCAGCCCGAAGAAAAAATAAAGTTGTTATGGTAAATTCATAACAACTTTATTTTATATTATGATATAATTAACATAATATATTTTATGAATGTGAGATGGATAAAAATGAATTATAAAGAGCTACAGCCTGACTGTGAAAAGTGTTTTGGGCTATGTTGTGTTGCATTATACTTTTCAGCTATTGATGGATTCCCTGTAAATAAAGATGCAGGAAAACCTTGCATTAATTTAAAAGGAGATTTTAAATGTAAAGTTCATGGAGAGCTAAATAAAAAAGGATTAAAGGGCTGTATAGCGTATGACTGTATTGGTGCAGGTCAAAAGGTAGCTCAAGTTACTTATTTGGGACATGATTGGAAGAAAAAGCCTGAATCTTCAAAGCAAATGTTTGATGTTTTCATTATTATGAAGCAACTTCATGAAATGCTTTGGTACCTTAATGAAGCTGTTAGATTGCAATATAATAACAATATTAATAAAGAAATGTTGATTAAAAAAATAGATGAAATAAAGAATATAACAAATTTAGAAGCAAAGTCAATTATAAAATTAGATTTAATATTAACTAGAATGGGAGTTAATAAGTTGCTTTTGCAAACAAGTGAATTCCTAAGGTTAAAAGTTAATAGTGATAAAAAATCATTAAAAGGTAAAAAAGCTTTAGGCGGAGGCTTAAATCTTATGGGAGCTGATCTTAGAAAAAAGGATTTAAGAGGTGTAAATTTAAGTGGGGCCTTTTTAATTGCAGCAAATTTAAAAAATGTAGATTTAAGTTGGACAGATTTAATTGGTGCTGACTTAAGAGATGCAGATTTAAGCGGAGCTAATTTAAGAAATAGTATTTTTATAACCCAAGCTCAAATTAATAGTGCTAAAGGTGATGTTAATACAAAATTACCTGAATCCCTTAGCAAACCAAATCATTGGTTAATATAAGAGAATAAATAGCAAGAGATATCGTATTACTTATAATGATAGTACGATATTTTTTTATTAATAATATTAATGGAGGAATTTTATGGTTATTACTGATAAAATAATAAAAGGGAAAAATCTAAGGTATATACTTCGCTGTCCAATAAAAGAAGATGCTGAAGAATTATCTAAATTAAGAGTTAAGATAGATGGAGAAACAGAAAATCTTGATAGGGAATCAGGGGAAGGGTTATTAACCAAAGAAGACTTTGAAAGAATTATTTATGAAGACTCAATATCTAAAACAAATATATTTTTAATAGCAGAGGCAGAGGAAAAGATAGTAGGATTCACGAGGTGTGAAGGAAGTAAATTAAGTAAATTTAGACATAAAGCAGAATTTGGAATATGCATATTAAAAGAATATTGGGGATATGGAATTGGTAAGGCACTTATAGAAAGTGTACTAATATGCGTAAAAAATACCGAAATTAAAAAGATATCATTAACAGTTGTAGAAACAAATAAAAAAGCAATTGAGATATATAAAAGATATGGATTTGTACAAGAGGGATTATTAATAAATGATCGTATTCATAAAGATGGTAATTGGTATAATACAGTTATTATGGGGAAATTTTCGGAATAATTTGATATAATATAAAAAATATTTAAATTCAAAATAAACTTTTTTATACATAGCGTAAATGAAGAAGAAATAAAAAAATAAACTTAAATTGGAGTGAAATTAATGGATAATGTAAATAATGAATTATTAGATAGACGTATTATTATAAAAAATATATAAATGAGGAAGAAAATAATAGAATAAAAGAGTTAGAAGATGTTTGTATAGAAGAAGATGAGGTAAATTTAAAGCTTGAATTAGAGTATAGAGCACAAGTTTATAAGGAGTATAAAAAATCTCCTAATGATATAAATGAGTTTTTATATTATGTAAATAATAAATTAATAGGTTATTTAGGAATATCAAGTTTTGGAAGAAATATTGCAGAAATAAATGGAATGGTTCATCCAAGATTCAGAAGGCAAGGAATATTTTCTAAGCTTTTAAGTATATCACTAGATGAATGTAAAAAAAGGAACTTTAACAATATATTATTGCTTTGTGATGATAAATCAAAAGCTGCAAATGAATTTATAAAAAGTATAAAATCTAACTATTCATTTTCTGAGTGCAGAATGAAATGTACAAATTGGAGTGTACAACCTAGTGTAAAAAATATTATTTTAAAAGATGCAAAAAATAAAGATATATGTGAAATAGAAAATTTAAATGAAATTTTCTTTGGACTAGCTAGTAGCGAACAAATATTACCAGAAGATGAGGAAAAAAATAATATTATAACTTATTTAATTCAATTAGATAATAAAATAATTGGTAAGATAAAAGTTGACAAAGAATTAACATCAGCTTTTATTAGTGGATTTGGAATAATTCCTGAATTTAGGAATAAAGGATATGGAAAGGCAGCATTAACAGAAGTTTTGAATAACTTAAAGAAAGAAGATATAAATACAGTTGGTTTAGATGTGGAAATAAGAAATAAAAATGCATTGAATTTATATAAAGCTTGTGGATTTAAAGAGCAATCAATCATGAATTATTATGAAGTAAATATTTAAATCTTATGTATTTATAGTATTAAAGAAAGTATTATGTATTAGAATTTAAATAGTTCTTAAAGAAAACTATAAGTTATCTTTGAGAACTATTTTATTTTTTAGCTTTAATTATAAATTCGAATAAAACTTACACAGATTCAGATTGATTTATGTTTCTTAATAAAGTATATCTTTCAGTAGGTTAAAATTTAACTATTAAAGTATGAAATATATTCTAAAAGGATAATATTTTATTGAAAAACAATAAAGTATTATTGACTTACTATAAATATTCAATTATTATATAAGATATAACGGGAAGGGAGATATGTATGAAAAGGAATTTAATAGTTTTAATTAGTACTATTTTATTATTAGTAGTAAGTATTTTCTTTATAGGATGTTCAAGTTGTAAAAGTAGAGATAAAGTAAGGGAATATAATGTTATAGTTTTCAATAATTGTAAAGAGCCTATAAAAAACTTTGGTTATAAAACAAATAATTCATCTGGTGGAGCTAGTTATGCAGATAGTAGCCTAATAAAATATGGAGATAATATGAAACTGCTTATAATGAGTAATGACTTTGTATTAAGCGTTACTGATAAGAATAATAATACATTTAATAGTCAACAATTTAATATTGATCTTACAAATAAAGAGAAAATATATAAAGTTTCAGTAGAAAAAACTGAAAATGGTATATGGGAATTTAAATTAGAGGGATAGTAAAATAAGTATTTTAGCATGTATTAATTTATTACTTAGGAGATTAATGGGGATTATATATAATTAAGTATGTTTTATAATAAATTAGATAAATATTTATATTATTTAGAAGGATTTTGAGAAATGTTAATATATTTGTGTTATAATTAGTATACAACAGGTAGTTCCTAAAAGTTTTTAGCTGTAGGGACTACCTTTTTCATTATAAATCAAATACATAAGGAGGTAAATTTATGTTTAAGATAAATGATTATGTTGTATATGGTTCAAATGGAGTTTGTATGGTCAAAGATATAGAAAAAGTGACCTTAAGAAGTGAGGAATTGGAGTATTATATTTTATCTCCAGTTTATAATGATAGGATGACTATTAAGATTCCTGTAAACAATAAAAAAATATCAATGAGAGAGCTTATGACAAAAGTTGAAATAATGAATTTAATTGGAGAAATTTCTAAAAATGAAATTGTTGAAATAGAAGATTCAAGAAAGAAAGTTGAAGAATATAAGGCTATCATTAAAAAAGGAAATGCTGAGGATCTGATAAAGGTTATAAACTCTATAAAATTAGAAGAAAATGAAAAAAGTTTAATAGGTAAAAAACTTAATAAAACAGATGAAGATATTATGCTTAGTGCTAGAAAGCAGTTATATCAAGAAATGGCAATAGTATTAGCAATTAATGTAGATGAAGTACAAGATTATATTAAAAGTAATATGTAAATTTAAATTAATAATTTATAACATTTATAGGTCTAGAAATCAAAATCCTATATTTTATAGTTAAATGTTATATAATAATTATGGATATA
>NZ_ASRV01000077.1 GCF_000401215.1 Clostridium sartagoforme AAU1
GACTTAAAATGACTGTTACACAATTATTGTGAAGCAGCCATTTTAAAGTTATTTTTTTAAAAGTCATATCAAAAAATTCAGTTCTACACACTTAATAAATCAAATCAATTATAATTTCATCACAAATTACAAATTTTAATTAAAGTAAATTTATCATGTTTAGTAGTTTCATATTTAATTATATTAATAATTTCATATCCATTAGTAATACCAACCTTATAGAAAATACTGCTCTTATATACAAATTTATTCTCAACAAATTTAGAAGTCTTAACTTAATATATAATTGGAAAATAGTTGGGCCTTAGGGATGATATTAAATTAAGGTAGAATTAAGGATAGCTAAAATCAACATTAAGATTGGCCATATATAATTAGCTCATAAAGTTAAAGAGGAGAGTAGTTATGAGCCAATATATTGTTAAAACAGAAAATTTAATTAAAAAGTTTAATAATGTAAATAGTGTAGATAACATAAATTTAAAGGTTAGAGAAGGAGAAATTTATGGCTTTTTAGGTCCAAATGGAGCTGGAAAATCTACAACTATAAAAATGATATTAGGATTAATAAAACCTAATAGTGGAGAAATAAGTGTTTTTGGAAAATCAATTAAGGATGATAGAGAAGAAATATTAAAGAATATAGGTGCTTTAGTTGAAAGTCCTTCTTATTATGGACATTTAACAGCTTATGAAAATTTAGATATATTAAGAAGAGTACTAAAAGTAAGTAAAAGTGAAATAGAAGAAAAGTTAAAATTAGTAAGTCTATGGAATGCTAAAAATAAAAAGGTTAGAGAGTTTTCATTAGGTATGAAACAAAGATTAGGAATAGCACAAGCACTTATGGGAAATCCAAAGCTTTTGATTTTAGATGAACCAACTAATGGATTAGATCCGGCCGGAATTATAGAAATAAGGAATTTAATAAAATATTTAGCTAAAGAAAGAAATATTACAATAATTATTTCAAGTCATATATTAAGTGAAATTGAATTAGTTGCTACAGAAGTAGCTGTAATAAATAAAGGGAAATTATTATATCAAGGATCATTAGATAACTTAAAGAAAAATTCAACTAATGAAGTATTAATACGTCTAGAAAATCATGAGGATAAGGAGTTAGTATTTAAGCTACTTATCTCTAGAAAGTATAAAGTTCAAGAGGATAATGGAACATTAAAAGTTAAAGGAAATAGTATATCTGCATCTACCATTTGTAGAGAACTTATTATGGCAGGATATGATATTAACTATTTATCACAAGAAAAAAGCTCTTTAGAGGAAATATTCTTAGGATTAACTAAGGAGGTTTAAGTCATGTTAGTAAATTTAATAAAAAATGAATTTAGTAAAGAAAAAAGAAATCTAGTAATTCTATTTATATTAGCAATTCCACTAGGTGTAGCAGCCCTCTTATGTATAGATTTTTTTATAAGATATGAAAGTTGGCTATTACCTCAAGCTATGGAAAAAGGTTTAACATCATGGCAAGTTCTAATTAAAGAACAAAGAATACTGTATTTCAATGATTTTATGCCTATGTTTGCTGCATTGATTTTAGTTACATTATTTGAAAGTGAATATAAAAATAATTCATGGACATTTTTATTAACTCAACCAATAAAAAGGAGTAATATATTAATATCAAAATATATAGTAGCAAGCTTTTATTCTACAATAATGCTACTTTTAAATATGATTTCCTTAATAATAGTAGGAATAATATTTAAGTTTAAAGAGCCAATACCATGGAAGTTTTTAATCGTTATGTTTGTAATACAATTAATATCATCATTAGTAATAATGATTATACACTTATTTATAAATTTGAAAAATAAAAATTTACTTATATCTTTATGCATATCAGCAGTGCTAAGTGTTGTTTCTTCAAATATATATTATAATGATTCCTTTATTAAAAATATTAATCCATATGGATTTTCCTTATTTTCAATAACTCAAGGGAAAAATGAAATAACTTTAGTTTTAATTATATCAATATCTATATTATTAATAGGCTCTTTGTTAGTTAAAGCTTATTTTAATAATAAGAAAATTTATTAGATGGAGGGATAAACGTGGAATTACTAAAAGTAGAATTGTTAAAAATTAGAAAGAGCTATTTATTATTTTTAGCTATAATTATCCCAATACCAGTAGTACTAGCAATAATGAAAAGAATACAGACAATGGGGAGTATGGTTGGAATAAGTATTAATGAAGAAATATTTATGTTTTCAGCAATTGCTTATTTATCATTCCTTTTACCACTTCAAAATATATATACAGCATGTGTGATAACTAAAGTTGAAAATGATAATTGTGGTTGGAAACAATTAATGCTTTTACCTATTAAGAAAAGTAGTATTTATTTTTCAAAATACAAAGTGATGTTGATTGCATTAAGTATTTCAATATTATCATATATTACTTGTATAGTTTTATCTGAATTTTATTTGAATAAAAGTATAAGTTTCAATTTCCAAATATTATCATACGGAATGCAAATTTTTATAACAACTTTGCCTATATTAATTTTATTATTTATAATTGGAAGAAACTTTTCAAGTATAATACCATTAATTTCAATTGGAATTATTATGTTGATTACAAATATATTTATAGCACAAAGTAGATTTTGGATTTATGCTCCTTGGACATATTCAATTATGATATTTGGAGGAAATATAAGTGATTTTGAAAGAAATATAATACTATGTATATCCATATTAATATCTATTTTGATGTTTTTTTAGATTTTATGAGCTTTACCAAGTCAGATATAAAATAAAAAATAGTTATGGTAAAATATAACTAATAGATTAAATATTAAAAAGGAGTTAACATCATGATTATGGATGAAATATTAAATAAGAAAGTATTATTAGTAGATGATGAAAGAGAATTATTAACATTATTAAAAGAAGTATTTATAAAAGAAGGATTTAGACAAATATATGAAGTGGATAATGGCATAGATGCAATATTATCAGTTAAAGAAAAAAATCCAGATATAATAATTTTAGATGTTAATTTACCTGATATAGATGGATATAAAGTTTGTGATAGAATTAGAAAATTTTCTACGAGTCCAATAATATTTTTAACTGCAATGGGTGAAGATGAAGAAAAAATTAAGGGGCTAGAAGCTGGTGGAGACGATTATGTAACTAAGCCTTTTAATATCAAAGAAGTTGTTCTTAGAGTTAAATCTCAACTAAGAAGAGGTAGTTTAGTAAGTGAAATTAAAACTAATATATATACTTTTGGAAAGATATCTATTAATGAGGAAACAGGAGAAGTAAAAAAAGGTGAAGAAAATATATCACTAACAGCTAAAGAATATTCACTAATTTTATTTCTTGCCAAAAATATTAATAGAGTATTTAGTAAAAGCTCATTATGTGAGGAAGTTTGGGGATATGAATATGATAGATATGATAATACAATTATGGTTCATATAAGACATTTGAGAGAAAAGCTAGAAGATAAACCAAGTGATCCAAAGCATATAAAAACTTTAAAGGGGATTGGCTATAAGCTAGTTGATTAGTATGAAAGTAAAATTAACCATTAAGTTACTTATATCTATGATCATGGTTTATTATATAACTATGACAGTTTATGTAGTGCTAAACTTAGTAATATATAATAGTAATATAACTTTTGGAGAAAAAGTTTTTAGTGTATCATTTAATATTTCAAAATTTATGGAACCATATATAGAAGATATGGAAAAAGGTAATGATTTTAGTTTAGATGATAATAATATAAATAAATTAACTCAAAATAATATATGGATACAGGTTTTAGATAAAGAAAATAAGGAAGTATATGAAGTAAATAAACCTGAAAATATACCAAATAGTTATCTTACGGCAGAATTAATAGAATTTATACAAGATCCATGGGGAAGTGTTGCACCGACTACTATTTCTACAAATAATATAGCTAAAGGAAATGAGAACTATACCTTATTAATTGGGTTTCCAATAGATAAAATTTTTAGATTTAAAATGACACTTACTGATGAAAGTCTTAAATATCATATTTCAATAATTATTTTTTCATTAATTTTGATGACTATTGTAGCTTACATATTTAGTAGAAATCTAGTTAAGCCAATGCTATCAGTTGTTGAAGATATTGATGATTTAAAAAATGGAATATATATAAATAAGAAAAATAAACAGGGAATATTTAAAGACGTAAGTAAGAATATTAATAATTTATCATTTATTTTAAAGGAAAATGAAATCCAGAGGAAAGAAGTAGACAAAGCAAAAGAAGAATGGATAGCTAATATTAGTCATGATTTAAAAACTCCATTAAGTTCAATTAAAGGATATGCTGAACTTTTAAAGGGAGATCAATATGGAATAAATATTGAAGAAGCAAAAAGATATGGCAGTACTATTTTAGATAATAGTAATTATATTGAAGAGTTAGTGAATGATTTATCTTTAGTTTATAAATTAAAGAATAAGGTACTGCCTATTAAATTTAAAGAAGAGAACTTAATTAATTTACTACAAGAAAGTATAATAGATTTATTAAATAATAGTAAGTATAGCAATAGAGAAATAAATTTTAATTATTATGATGACAATATAATATTAGATTGTGATAAAAAATATTTAAAGAGAGCAATAAATAATTTTATAATTAATTCCTTAGAACATAATCTTGAAAGTACTATTGTTATAGTTTCTGTTTTAAAGAAAGAAAATAATATAAATATAATAATAGAAGATAATGGCTGTGGAATAACAGAAGAGGCTTTAAAAAATATTTTTACTAGATATTATAGAGGTGTAGATAAAAATTCGACTTATAGTGGATCGGGACTTGGAATGGCAATAGCTAAAGAAGTAATAGATTGTCATAAGGGAGTAATTAATATAGAAAGTGAAGTTGGATTAGGCACTAAAATAATTATAGTTTTAAAGAATCAATTAAATATAATTGAAATTAATTGATAATAATTATTGAGTTGGATATAATATGACTAATAGTATAGGGGTGATAAAATGAAAAAATTTAAATTAATAATTATTACAATTATAATAACCCTTATTATAGGGATAATAGCATTTATATATATAAACAAACCTAAACCTATTGCTAAGATTACTCAGGTATCAACATCAAATGCAGATTTGACTTTTGCTGTATTAGGAGATGTGCATGAGAATATTGATCACTTTCAAGAAGCTATTAATGATTTGTATACAATAAATCCTAGTATGGATGTATTAGTGTTAAATGGTGATTCAGTAGATCAAGGATTAGATAAACAATATGATTCTATGAAGAATGTTTTGAAGAAAAATAATGATTTGCTACCAAAAACAATAATAAAGAATATTGGAAATCATGAGTTTTTTGATTATAATATTGAAACTAACTCAGCAGAGCAGGTTGAGAGCTTTATAAATAGATATCTTGAATTCTCAGGAGAAGAAAAAGTATATCATGATACCTGGATAAAAAACTATCATTTTATATCACTAGGATCAGAAGATGGTAATTCTGAAACTATTAATTCTGTAACAGCATTTATATCAAATGAGCAATTAGAGTGGTTTAAAGAAAAGCTAGCTGAAGATTATCAAAAGGGAAAACCAATCTTTGTGTTTTTGCATCAGCCATTAGATTATGGAAATGGTTCATGGATTGGTATTAAGCAAAGCGAAGAAATTAAAGAAATATTATCACAATATCCAGAAGTAATAATGTTTGCCTCTCATACTCATAGAAATTTAGAAGAAGATAGTATAGTTTTAGATAAACCATTTACAATAGTTAATACAGGAGCTGTTCATTATACTATTATACGTGATGCAAATAGTGAAGGTGGTAGAAGAATAGAATCAGATTATATTAAGGGAATCTATATTGAAGTAAATGGAAATAATGTTACTATTAAAGGTAGAAATATTAAAGAAAAGCAATGGATATTTACTAAGGAAATTAATAAACAATAATTAAGTTAAATATAAATTGAAAAATAAATATAATAAAAAGCCCAAAGTATATAAATACAATACTTTTGGGCTTTTTATTATCCTTATTACTTAATAAAATTTTTATGAAAAAGTTGATTCTTTTACCAATAGCTACGAGTATTTCTAGTGTTATTTACATTTGAACTTTCAGTTTCTGCAGCTTCTGCATCTGCTTTTGTTCTATGAACTGTACCTTGTGGATGATGAGGGGGTGCGTAAATAGAATATACTTTAAGTGGCTTAGATCCAGTATTGACTATATTGTGCCAAGTACCAGCTGGTACCATTACAGCAAAGTCATCACGAATTCTTCTTTCAAAATCTAAGTTGTTTTGATCGTTGCCCATTCTAACAACTCCCATACCATCTTCAACTCTTATAAATTGATCAGTATCAGGATGCATTTCTAGGCCTATTTCGCCGCCAACTTCAATACTCATTAATGTAACTTGTAGATGGGTTCCTGTCCATAAAGCAGTACGGAAATTACTATTTTGTTTAGTAGCTTCATCGATATTAACTACAAATGGCTCTGGACCATAATCCATTAGGTTAATTAAATTATTATCTTCAGGTTCCTGAATATCAGATCTAAAATAAGCATCTCTTCCATTAGTAAAAGGAACATATTGATCACTAAATTGATTATAGAATTCTGGACTGTATGCTGCAGTATTAATATAATAAGGATGTGGATATCCTCTATAAATATTATTTGGATTATTATACATTAGCATATCAGGGTAATAAGGATAGTTGTAGCTTCTATACATATTGTTTAAGCTATACATTGGTGTATTAGGGTAATAAGGTAAATTATACCCATAATACTCATTATGCATATTTACCATTCCTTTCTTAGATGTATAGCATTAATATATGCGATACATTTAAAGAGTGTGAGAATATTAGCAAAGCTAATATAAAAGTTTTAATAACACAATTAAAAACTGAAGAAGCGTAGAAATAAGTTTAATTACAAAAGAGAAAAAATTAGAATAAAAGTATATAAATTATCAAATTATTAGTTCATAATAAAA
>NZ_ASRV01000078.1 GCF_000401215.1 Clostridium sartagoforme AAU1
AATGAAATTATTTAGAAAATATTAGGAATAGGGGAATTAATAATTATAAGTGGGGTGCTATTATGAGGTTAATAATACATGATCTAAAAAAAGAGGAATTTGAAAAAGAGTTTTCTAGTAGTTTAGAAGATACAGTTATAATTTCAGATGATGAAAGTATTCATAATTGTATAGGTTGTTTTGGTTGTTGGGTAAAAACACCTGGAGCTTGTGTTATAAGAGATAAATATGCTGATATGGGAAAATACTTATCAAAATGTAGAGAAGTTATAATAATAAGCCAATGCTTTTATGGAGGATTTAGCCCATTTGTTAAAAATGTTTTAGATAGAAGCATTTCTTATGTACATCCATTTTTTAAGATAAAAAATGGAGAAATGCATCATCAAAGAAGATATGATAATAATGTTTGTATGAAGGTCTGGTTTTATGGAAATAAAATAACAGAAAAAGAAAAGCAAACTGCTAGAGGTATAGTAAAAGCTAATTGTATAAATCTCTACTGGGATATATCAAATATAACATTTTCTAATAATATAAATGAATTAGGAGAACAGATATTATGAAAATAGCTTTAATTAATGGAAGTCCTAAAGTAAAGTATAGTGCTTCAGAACTCATATTAAATGAACTAAAAATTTTTTAATAATAGTGAAAACGAAGTAAATAAAAAGCTTAGTATTTGTGAATATAGTTTTAGGAGTACTAAATTAGATAATAATGTAGTTGAAGAAATAATAAATTCTAATGTTTTAGTTTTTGCTTTTCCTTTATATGTAGACGGAGTTCCATCTCATTTATTAAAGTGCTTAGTACAATTAGAAGAAATTTTTAATAATATAAAAGAAAAGGATATTAAAGTTTATGCACTAGCTAACTGTGGATTTTATGAAGGTGAGCAAAATAAATTAGCTCTTGAAATATTTGAAAACTGGTGCATAAAATGCAATCTTACATGGGGGCAAGGAGCTGGTATTGGTGCTGGTCCTATCCTACATTCAGTTAAAAATGTTCCAATAGGACATGGGCCTAAGAAGAATTTAGGAAAAGCACTAAATATTATTTCAGACAATATTATAAAGTCTTCAAAGGATAATAATATATTTGTTAAAGCAAATTTCCCAAGATTTGCTTATAAGATTGCTGGAGAGATGGGATGGAAGAAAGCTGTTAAGGTCAATAATTTACAAATCAAAGATTTATATAAAAGGTTATAAAATAAAAACAATCATAAACTATATTAAGATAGTTTATGATTGTTTTTTATAATATAAGTCATTAAAATTAAATTTTTCATAAATTTGTTAAAGTTTAATAAAAAAGTCCGATAATAAGAAAATGATATTTTAAATAAGAGAAGAGTGATAGATAGCAATATATTTTCAGAAAATAATCGAAGAAACAACTAAAGTAGGGGGAAGAAATGAAATGAAGTTTTTTATGAATTTGTCAGTAAAGAAAAAATTAACTATTGTATTTTCTATAATATGTATATCAGCATTGATAATTGGCGTACAAGGAATAGTAGGTTCTGGGATTATAAATAGGAATGCAAAATTAATTTATAATAATAATTTAATGTCTATCAAAAATTTAGGATTAGTTAAATCAAATTTAAATTATGATAATAGCAGTTTAATAAAAATTGTTTATATGAAAGATAAAGATAAATTACAAGATCAAATAAATATCATTGGTAAAATACAAATAGAAAATGATAAATATATTCAAGAATACAAATCACTAGAACTTACTAAGGAAGAAGAAAAAATACATGTAGAATTTGAGAATGAATTAAAAAGTTATAGAGAATTAAGAAATAGTGTAATAGGACTTGTACAATCTGGTAAATATGATGAAGCAATTAATATTTATAATTCAGACGTTGCTCCTAAAGTAGAATCTATGTTTAATAAATTACAAAAAAGTATTGATATAAATGAAAATTTAGCTGAAGTAGCTAATTCAAATAATATATCAGAGTACAAAAGAATAATGTACATAATAATAATTTCTACTATTTTACTATATATATTAATGAGTATTTTTGCTACAGTAATAAGCAATTCAATAACAAAACCATTAAATAAAATAAAAGACCTTGCTGAAAGATTATCAAAGTATGACTTTTCAAGTCCTATTGTCATTACAAGAAAAGACGAATTCGGACAAACAGGAATTGCTTTAAATACTGCACAGGAAAATGTAAATAATTTAATAAAAATGATTGTGGATAATTCTCAAGATATAAGTGCAGCATCAGAAGAACTTTCAGCAACAGCAGAGGAGTTATTGTCAAAGGCAGAAATTATTGATGAATCAATAAGTAATATAACGGTAGGGATTCAAGAATCAAGTGCTACAGCTGAAGAAATAAGTGCTTCTGTACAAGAAGTAGATTCAAGTATAGAAATATTAGCATCAACTGCTATGGAAGGAAGTAATAATGCAAATAAGTCTAAAGAAAGAGCTATCAAAGCTAAAAGTAATAGTGAGCAAATAATTTTAGATACAAAGAATGTATATGTTGAAAAGCAAAAAAATATGCAAAAAGCCATTGAGGATGGGAAAGTAGTAGATAGAATAAAGGTTATGGCAGACACTATAGGAAGCATAGCAGAACAAACTAACTTACTTGCATTAAATGCAGCAATAGAAGCAGCAAGAGCAGGAGAACAAGGAAAAGGTTTTGCTGTAGTAGCAGATGAAGTAAGAAAACTTGCAGAAGAATCTAAAAAATCAGTAATAGATATACAGGAAACTATTAAACAGGTTCAATTTGCATTTAAAACTAGTATAGATACAGGAAAAGATATATTGGAATTTATAAATAAAAATGTAAATGAGCAATTTAACGCATATCAACAAACTGGGGATGAATATTATAGTGATTCTGATTTAGTAAGTAGAATGTCTGATGAAATTGCTTCTATGTCAGAAGAAATTGCAGCTACAGCAGGACAAGTAAGTGAAGCTGTACAAACTATGGCAGAATCATCTCAAAGTTCAAGTGAAGAAGTAGTTACAATAAAAGAAAGTATGGATGAAACTACAAAGGCTATAGAACAAGTAGCTGTAACAGCTCAAAGTCAAGCAGAATTAGCTCAAAAGCTTAATGAAATGATACAAAGATTTAAAATTTAACTATTTATTTAAATAGAGATATTAAATTATCTCTATTTTTTAATTTCTTTTCTTCTTATTTACAAAGAATATTATAAATTATAAAATATAAGTAAAAATTCAAGACGTTAAAGTAAAGCTAGGAGATTCAATATGAACATACAAAAGATAATGATAATTACAATGCTATTAATAATAGTAGTACTAATTATAATTAGTAAAATAAAATCTAGAAAAAAAATAAATTTAGGTGAAGAAAAAGTAAATAATATTTTAAGTAAATTATCAGGATACAAATTATTAAGTGATATAATGATAAAAAGAGATATTGGTACAAGCCAAATAGACCATATTTTAATAGGGAAAAAGGGAATATTTGTAATAGAAACGAAGGATTATAGCGGCTTAATATATGGGGAAGAATATTCAAAATACTGGACGCAAATTATAAATAGAAATAAAAATCAATTTTATAATCCAATAAGACAAAATTATGGACATGTAAAAGCTTTAGAAGAGTATTTACATAAGAAGGATATATTTATTTCAATAATAGTATTTACAGATAAATCAAAGCTAAAAAAAGTAAAAGCGGAGACTCCAGTGATTCAATTAAAGAAGCTCAAGAAATTTATAAAAAGATATTCATCAGATATAAAAATTTCAAAAGAAGAAATAGAAGAAATATATAATTTAGTAAAAAGAGCCAATATAAATAGTACTAGAGAAAGAAAAAAGCATGTTAAAAGGATAAGAAAGACTTATTAAAATGATACGAAATTTATAATATCGTAGTATATTTTAGGAGGGTTATTATGAGCAAGATTAATATATTAGAGGTAATATTTACTTCTAATAATGAAATTAATATTTTATATCCAGTGATAATAGAAGATGAAAATGAAATGATTCTAATAGATTGTGGATATCCTAATTTTTTAGAACTGATTGAAGATACTGCAGTTAGAGATGGAATTAATATTAAAAATTATCTAAAATAATTATAACTCATCATGATTTCGATCATATGGGATCTTTAACAGCATTTAAGAGAAAATATCCTAACATAAAGATATTATCATCTAAAGAAGAAGCTCCTTATATAAATGGTGACAAAAAGTCATTAAGATTACAACAAGCAAAGTTTATATATAATACTTTACCAGAAGAAGAAAAGGAAGGTGCAAGAAACTTTGAGGCAATGTTAGAGTCAATTGAAAGTTGTACGGTAGATATGGAGTTAAAGGATAAAGATTGTTTTGATTTTTGTGGAGGAATAGAAATAGTTTCTACACCAGGACATATGCCAGGGCACATATCAATTTATCATAAGGAAAGCAAATCATTAATAGCCGGTGATGCTGTAGTTTTAGAGAATGGAAAATTAGATATTGCATTGCCACAATATACTTTGGACATAAATGAAGCTAAGAAATCTATTAAAAAGCTTTTAGAATATGATATTGATCAAATAATATGTTATCACGGTGGAATATATGAAAATAATATAATAGAATCACTTAAAGAAATATAACTCTTTTAATGGAAATAAAAATATAGTTTTAGGATTATGAAGAAAATAGTAGAACTTCATAATCTTTTTTTATTTTAGTTTTATGATTTAAAAACTAATAAATAATTTATATATGGTATAATATATAAATAATAGTATTTTTCTAAAAATAATAATTATTAGAGTTGAGTGTTGTAAAAATATAAATTAATACATGTATAATAAGTTATTAGAAGCAAAAACTAAAAATGAATAATTAAATATTTATATAAAGTTAAGAAAAGGAGAAGATATGAAAGAATTAAGAGATAAAGGTTTTAAGTTGGATAATAGTTATTCAAAGCTTTCAGATATATTTTTTACTGTACAAACCCCAAGCAAAGTTCCATCACCTAAATTAGTTGCTCTTAACTATTCATTAATAAA
Source organism: Clostridium sartagoforme AAU1 (assembly GCF_000401215.1). Lineage (GTDB taxonomy): Bacteria > Bacillota > Clostridia > Clostridiales > Clostridiaceae > Clostridium > Clostridium sartagoforme. Next base: position 5,063 of record NZ_ASRV01000078.1, read on the forward strand.
TTCATTAGGATTAGATTCAAAATTTTTACAAAGCAATGAAGGTGTGGAGTTTCTTGCAGGAAATAAAATTCTAGATAAATCTACAATAATTGCCCAAGCATATGCAGGACATCAGTTTGGACATTTTACAATGCTTGGAGATGGCAGAGCTGTATTAATAGGAGAGCACATATCTCCTAAAGGAGAACGTGTAGATATTCAACTTAAAGGTTCAGGTAGAACACCATATTCAAGAGGCGGAGATGGAAAAGCAGCATTGGGTCCAATGCTAAGAGAATACATTATAAGTGAAGCAATGAATTCATTTGGGATTCCTACAACACGTAGTTTAGCTGTAGTTACAACTGGGGAGTCAATAATCCGAGAAAGTTATTTAAAAGGAGCAGTATTAACTCGTATTGCATCAAGCCATATACGTGTAGGAACTTTCGAATTTGCTGCAAGATTTGGAAATATTCATGAGCTTAAAGAATTAACAGATTATACTATAAATAGGCATTACCCTAATATAATCAATGAAGAAAATAGGTATTTATTATTCTTACAAAATGTAATAAAAAAACAGGCAGAACTTATAGCAAAATGGCAATTAGCTGGATTTATTCATGGAGTTATGAATACAGATAACATGACAATTAGTGGAGAAACTATTGATTATGGGCCTTGCGCATTTATGGATGTATATGATCCTAAAACAGTATTTAGCTCTATTGATGTTCAAGGAAGATATTCTTATGAAAATCAGCCTAAACTTGCAGCATGGAATCTTGCAAGATTTGCTGAAACATTAGTACCATTAATACATGAAAATCAAGATGAGGCTATAGAAATGGCTCAAAATTCAGTTTTAGAGTTTGAAAATATATATAAGAAAAATTGGTTATCTGGAATGAGGTCAAAGCTTGGAATATTTAATGAAGAAACTGAAGATGAAAGGTTAATTGAAAATCTTTTAAATATGATGCATAAATATGGTGCTGATTATACCAACACCTTTAGTTCATTAACTCTCGACAAAAAAGATGATATTGCAATGTTTAGTACATCTGAATTTAGCAAATGGAATAAGTTGTGGGAAGATAGATTAACAAGGCAGCCAGAAACAAAAGAATCAGTTAAACAACTTATGCAAAATTCTAATCCTTATATAATTCCACGTAATCATCGGGTAGAGGAAGCATTAACCGCTGCTTCAAAAAATGATGATTATGGAGTTATGGATAGACTTTTAGATGCTCTTTCAAAGCCATTTGCATATTCAAAAGAACAATATGAGTACTCAACGCTGCCAGAGCCTTCAAATAACAAATATAGAACATTTTGCGGAACATAAGTAATAAATTAAAATTATAGTAAAGAAAAAACTATGTTAAAAAGGGCTTACCATAAAAAGTAATGCCCTTATTTATTTAAAGTATTTTAGTTTATTTTAATGCTTTAAATTCTTAGAAAACTGTACCATGATTGATTGGACTTCTTCAACATTTTCTGGTTTCAATAAAGCAATCATTGTAGGAATAAATTTTGAAATATAATCATATGTAAAAGTACCTTCTGATTGTTTTTTGAAACTTTCAGCTAGTAATGCTTTGGCTTCTTCAACTTTATTTTCTTGTACTCTTTCTAAAATAAACGCAAAAAATTGTTCTTGTCCTTGATTCATTCCTTTACCTCCTAGTAAATGAACTATTTTCATTTAATCTTTAAATAACAAAAGTTTATCGTAATGATTATATTATACCTTCTAATTCTATGTCAAACAGTAAAAATATTAATCTAAATAGAAAAAAGAATTAAGAAATAAAATAGGTAATTAAACTAGGGATTAGGAACTTGGAATAAAGATAAGTAAAAGATTATCTACATTTGTATATGTATAAACTGAAGTAATTTTATAAGTTGATAGATAATTCTAATAGGAATATAATAAAAGTAGTATATACAATAGAAAACATCCAAATTAATATAATTAAGAGTAATAGTGTTATGAGGGAATTTATGACAAAGATTTTTGATATTAGAAATTTTACAAACTGGATAAAGTTATTTACTTATATTTCTGCCACAATTCTATTAATTGTTAATAACAATTTTCAAAGCTTGATATATATTATACCAACTATTGTGCTTGTATTTTTGGTTAATTACTCAAGAGATTATTTCATAGTTTCAAAGAATAAATCAATAGTATATATAATAATAAGTATGACCTTTGAAATGATTCTTATATTATCAATAAGCTTTTTTGATAAAAACAATATCAATTTGCTTTTATTTTTTGTTTTTGTATCTTCAACGGTAATTATACATAAATTCATATATTCAATATTCTTAATAATTGTTTATTTAAGTTCTACATTCATTATATATATCGTACAAAATGGATTTACTCAAGCTATGCAATCCTTTTTGGCTATGATTTTTAACTATGGAGTTGCAATAGCTTTTGTGGTTGGTATGAGTTATTTAGTAAAGATTCAAATTAGTGAAAAGGAAAAGCTAGCAAGAATGAATGAAGAGCTAGAAGAAACCTATAAGAAGCTTATAGAAAGTTCAGCAGCAGCGGAAAAACTTATAGTGGAAAAAGAAAGAACTCGAATGGCTAGAGAAATTCATGATACTCTTGCACATACCTTAACAACCTTGATTATCCAACTTGAAGCTTGCAAAAAACTAGCATCAAAAGCTCCTTATAGGCTTCCTGAAGAATTAGAAAAGGCACAAAAATTATCAAGAAGTGGCTTTAATGATGTAAAACGAAGTATAAAAGCATTAAGACCTGAAGTAATGGAGGAAAAATCTTTTTTTTCATCTATTAATGCTATTATCAATGAAACAATGGAGAATACCAAGGCAAAAGTAACCTTAAACAATTTACTATCTAAAGAAATAAAATTAGAATCACAAATGGAGATTACATTATTTAGAGTTATACAAGAGAGTATTACAAATTCTATAAGACATGGACAAGCATCTGAAATTGAAATTAATATGGAAATAAAAGATAATATATTGAAATTAAGTATAAATGATAATGGGATTGGATGTTCAAATCTTAAAAAAGGATATGGAACTCAAGGAATTGAAGAAAGAGTTGAAAGTTTAAAAGGAACTGTAGAATTTTATAGTTCTAAAGGAAAAGGTTTTAAAACAAATGTATTAATTCCTTGTGAGGTGTTATAAAAAGTGAAAATTAAAGTAATGATTACAGATGATCAAAGATTGATGAGAGAAGGACTTAAAACCATACTTGACTTAGAAGATGATTTAACAGTGGTTCAGTTGTGTGAAAATGGAAAAGATACTTTAGAAAAACTACCTAGTGTAAGGCCAGATGTAATACTTATGGATATACGTATGCCGATTATGGATGGGGTGGAGTGTACTAGAATTATAAAACAGCAATATCCAGAGGTTAAGATATTGATTTTAACAACTTTTGATGATGATGAATTTATAATAGATGCCTTAAAAAATGGAGCAGTGGGTTATATTCTAAAAGATTTGTCCTCTGAAAAATTAGTATCATCTATTAGAGATGCTTATAAAGGAAACTCAATTATGCAACCAGAAATTGCAGCAAAGGTAATTTCTCATATTTCAGAATCTATAAATTATAGTGATTTCAAGTCTATGAATAAAGATAGTCAAGAAATCTCTATTATTTCGAAAGAAGTAAATACTAAATTAAAGCTTACCAATAGAGAAAGAGAAATACTTAATTTAGTGGGAGAAGGCATGTCAAATACAGAAATAGCTAAAAAGCTGTATATTTCAGTTGGTACGGTTAAGAATTATATAAGTAACCTTTATAGCAAGTTGGAAGTGGAGGATAGAAGTAAATTGACTTTATATGCTATTAAAGAGAATTCAAGCAATTAAATATATGATTCAAGTCATATATTATTATGACTTAAGTTGTTACTTCAGACAGATGTGTAAAAGACTTCCATGGAATACAATTAATATATAATAAATTGTAAGTTTGTGGAGGTTCACTATGTTAACTATTTTAGAAATCCTTATAATAGTATTAAATATTCCTATGCTCTTATGGCCATTAATGACCAGTAAGAAAATACCTAGAGTTATTGATTTTACTCCTTTGGCAGCTGTAGGTGTTCTTATACTTCACCTTTTCATTGATAAGAATACTATAGTAACAAGATTTATTCCACTTTATATATTCACAATAATAATGTTTCTAATTTCAATTCCAAGAATTTTTAGACGCAATCATAAGGAGCCAAAACATGGGTTGTTAGCTGGTATTCGTCGAGTATTTCAGTTATTTTTATTAGCAGTGTGTGTATTTATTCCAACAGTTGTATTACCTTTTCATTCACTTCCAGAACCAACAGGTAACTTCGATGTAGGTACTGTGGTTGTAGATTTTATAGATGATAATCGTATAGAAACACTTTCTAAAACAAGTGGTAATCGTAAAATTGCAGTTCAGTTTTGGTATCCTTCAGATAGAGAAGGAAAAGTTGTTAAGTATGATATGGAAGGTGCTCAAATTTCTAATGCACAGAAAGAGTATCCTTTAGTTATATTCTCTCATGGTGCTTTTGGTATGCGTATGAGTAATGCTTCAACTTGTAGAGAATTAGCTAGTCATGGATATGTTGTAGCTAGTATTGATCATACTTATCAAGCTTTCTATACTTCATTTGCAGATGGTAAATCAGCAATTGTAAATAATGAGTTTTTAAATGAAGCAATAGGAGTTCAGTTAGATGATATAAAAGGACAAGAGGCTTTTGATATTACTCATTCATGGCTAGATTTGAGAACCAAAGATATTGAACTTGTAATTAATAGTATAAAAGTAGGAAATCTGGGAACATCAGGTGAAGTTTTAAAGGGACATATGGATTTAAATAACATTGGACTTTTTGGACATTCTCTTGGAGGAGCTGCATCAGCTGAGGTTGCAAGAAATCGAGAAGATGTAAAGGCTGCTATTGTTATTGATGGAACTATGATAGGAGACATTAAAGGATTAAATAGTGATAATAGTGAAATAATCACAGAAGAAGACTTTAATAAACCTCTTATGTTAATGTATGGGGCTTTATTTCAAGAGAATGAAGGTAAAAACGATGCTTACCTACCAAATATAAAAGCTTATAACAATTCTAAAAATGCTGCATATTCACTATGTATAAAGGATTCTGGGCATTTAAATTTTACAGATCTTCCAAGAATATCACCATTTTTAGCTAAAAAGCTTGGAGTTGGAGAAATAGATTCCTTTGAATGTATAAAAATAGTTAACGATTATTCCTTAGCTTTCTTTGATAAGCATATTAAGAATCAAGAAAATTCATTATTAGAAGATAATATTTCTAATCTTCAAATTGAATTTAGTAGAAAAGTTCCTAAGATAGATGAAGATTAAGAAATTTAAGGTAGATTTACGCAAAAGTTAGAATCTGCCTTTATTTTTTTATGATATGAATAATCGACATTTATGAATTATTTAAAAGATATCAAATAAACTAAATTTATATTACAAATATTAGAATAAATAAATGCAATAGTAAGAATAAACCTTTAATAAAAAAAGGTCCTAGAAGGTAATAAAAGTTAAGAAGTAAATTAATTAAATATGAAAGTAATTTTAATGTGTATGGTTACTGAATCCTTCTTAAGGATTTATCACAGGACCTTTATATGAGCCATATAAGTTCACTGACTGGGTATCTCCAGGTTGAATTTCAGGTACTACCGCAATTTGATAGGTTTTATTTATAGGTAAACTATTGGCGTTCGATGAATTAATATAAACATCAGACGTATAGTAATAGTCTTTTTGTCCAGTTAGAGCCCTTGTGACTTCAACTTCTATAATTATATTATATACTGAATAAGGGGCTACATTTCCAGTAACATCAACATCTACAATAGTACCAGAATTTGGGTTTGGAGTAGGTGGAACTGGTGGTGGATTAGGTTTACAACAAATATCTTTGCAAATTTTAGCAAACATTTCTTCAAGTTCGTCCTTGCATATTTTAAGACATTCTTCATTACAATTTTTAGTGTTATGATCTCTACAGATAGTTTTATTATATCTGATATCACCAAGATGCTCATAGTGAACTTTCAGAAATGGAATTAGATAAGTATCATGATTTTTTACTGAGCCAAAATTTACAATAGTACCAGTACTCCTTCCATAGATAATAATCCCCTTATTACTTGGCCTATTTTTTATCCACGCAGAAACTATATTAGTGACATTTATTGTCACGGCAACTTTAGATGTTAGTGGGTAAAAATTTATTATTGAATAGTGATCATAATTTGGAGCATTGTTGTATGTTGTATATGTGCTGAAGTAATCTCTCAGCGGACTTATTGATAGTTTTTGATCAATATTATTAAAAAATTGATCAGTTTTAAAAAGTACAAGCTCAGCACTAGATATAACAATATCGGAAGGTAGAGATGAAACATCAAAAAATAAATAGCTATAGTAAGTATTTTTATTATCAAATCCTATTGTTATTGTGCCCTCATTTAAGCTTTTATCTGGATATTTACTTGTAACAGTAAGACTCTTTGCTGCTGGAATAATTATATTTGCCATTTTACCACCTCATGATAGAGATATATATAAGAAGAAAATGAGTTCCAATAATTTATTTATTACATGGTATTTTATTGAAACTCACTTTAAAATTCTTTATACCTTAGTTTCTTTAAATGAAGCCTTTAATATTTTATTCTTATTGAAGGTCTACTTCACCTATAATAGCACCGAAGGAAGTAAAGGTAACTGCATCAGAAGCAGAAATCACAGGAACAGCTGCGATTGTTATACTTTCACTAACAGCACTTGGTGAGGAGGTTGAATTAACGTATTCCTTTGTTAGATAAAAATATTCAAATCCAGATTCAAATCTAGAAACTGTTATTTGCATAACTTCTACAAATGCAGTATTAGCTGGAACTGTACCAAGGATACTAACATATCTACCAGATGCAGTTTGAGGACTATCAAAGTTAGCATTAAATGCCACTAATGAATGTGATATAAATATTAAGTAATGTTGAAATAACTTAATATTTTTTTTGTAGAAGAATTGAATTCATTATAGACAGCGAAGTAACATCTATTTTTTCATTTACTTTAATAGATTTAATAAACTCTTTATAGGAAAAATCCAAATAGCCATATTTATAATATAACTTACCTAAATTTAAAGATATGCTATCATCACTAATGTGATTAAGTAGCTTTAGGGCCTTATTAAATTCATCAAAACAGTTTCCTCTTAAAAGAACTTCCAGAAGATTAAATATAGATTGCAATAGGCTCTTGGAGGTAACAGTATCTTCTAAAATAGTATCTGAATTTCCTTTAATCAATGATATAAAGCTATTATATATGATAATTTCTTCTGGCTCATTAAAGTTTTTAGCAACACTAATTAAATTATCAACATCTTGATATCTTTCTGTAAATAGAGAACACAAGATACAACAGTATACTGAAGTATTTAAATATTCTTCATCAGTTACTTTATTGAGATTTTCTAAAGCAGCTGTATAATTTTTTAGGTAGTACAAATAAATACCTTTATAAAAAGAAATTTTTTGAGTATTTTCTGTAGACTCCTCTATATTGTTAATATAATCATAAGCTATGTCAAACTTATTTTGTATAGAGAAGACTTTTGATAGTAAAAAGGTAGTGTCCTCATCTATAGTATCAAAGTAGCTTTCTAATTGACTTTGTATTTGCTTAATATCAGTATTGTTTTTAAATAATATTTCAGAAATTTTAAAAAGAGCATCTGTTAATTTACAATTTATTTTAAGGGTTGTATTTAAATAATCATAAGCATCATCATAGGCACCAATATTATATGCAATAATTCCTAGCAGATAATATGATTTATAGGTAGAAATACCTGAAATTTCTCTTAGAAGCACTGGGGATTCTCCCATAGATATACACTTTTTAGCAGACTCAATAGCTGATAGATATTTTCGCTTTTTATAAAATATATTTGCTTTACAGAATTCGTATTCAGTACAGGCAGGATAATATTTTTGTCCGACTTCAATTAATTTTAAACATTCATCAAGATTGTTTAAAGTTTCGTGGCATGAAATCATTTTTAAAATTAATTTTGATCCAAAGCCAGCTGTAGGAGTAAAATTCTTGTATGCTTTATTTAAATACTTTAAGGCTTCAGAATAGTCTCCTTTAGCAGAATACTCAACTCCCATATTATAAAGCATAAACGCATTATTTGGATCATTCTTAAGCATCTTTTCAATTATAGCCATATTTCTTTTTCTTTTATTTTTTTTATAATAGTCTCGTTAAGATACCCATAGTGATAAAATCTTATATCAACTAACCCTAAGAAAACTTGTTTTTTTCATCCTCACTTCCAGGTGTAATTTGTTCATGGATGTCACCAATAAATTTATAGCCTTTACCATTTCTTATAAATCTAATATTCAAATTAGAATATATATTATAATTTTTTAAATCTCCAGAGTAGCTAAGCGTTTCTCCAAAATAAGCATTTAACTTATTTTCTTCATTATTAATGAGTAAAGCTACTTTATCTTTATCTTCCTTTACTAATTCATCATCAGCATCCATAATTAGGATCCAATCTTTTGAAGCTTTGCTTAAAGAATAATTTCTAGCATTTGCAAAACTATTATCCCATTTATAAAAAAATATTTTTGCACCATAACTTTCAGCTATTTCAACTGTACTATCTGTAGAACCAGTATCAACTAATATAATTTCATCTACGATGTCTTTAACACTTTCGAGACAACGAGACAATGTATTTTCTTCATTTTTTACAATCATACATAAACTTAATGACATGTTACCAATCTCCTTGTAAATAAGTGAATAGATTTTAAATAGTATATAGTAATATATGATTAAATTAGTCTATTGTGCTCAATAATTGTAACAAAAGAAGGTTTTGAGTATATTATAGCTATTAGAAAATTTAAAGGTATAAAGGAGAGCAAAGATGCCTACAAGTTGGTACCAAGCAATTTCTAGTATTTTAGATCAGATACAGAGTGAAAATCCTAGGTCAATTTTAGATATAGGAGTAGGATTTGGAAAGTATGGTTTAATGGTGAGGGAAATACTTGATTTGCCTTTTGAAAGATATAATAAGGATCAATGGTTAATAAACATTGAAGGTATAGAAGCTTTTGAAAAATATAAAAATCCTATACATGACTATGTGTACAATAAGATATATTATGGAGATGCTAGGGAGGTAATAAAGAATCTTCCAAAGTATGATTGTATATTACTTATAGATGTATTGGAGCATTTTGAAAAAGAAGATGGGAAAAAATTTATTAAGGAACTTATGAATCATGTTAATAAGTCATTAATAATATCTACACCAAGATATCCAGCAAAGCAAGAAGAGTATTTAGGTAATAAATATGAAGAACATAAGAGTAAGTGGTCTATTATAGACTTTATAAATTATGATTTTTCTTATAAAGAAGTTCAAATTGGATATAACTTTGCAGAATTATTTCAAATTTTCCCGAAAGAAAATATAAATAAACAATTTAATAATATTATTAATATAGATAAAAGCAATATAGATAAAAAGAAACTATCTATAGGATATATACTTCCTCATAAGAATTTAACTGGTGGACTGAAGATGCTTTTGTCACAGATGAAAGAATTAAGGAAAAGAGGACATAAAATAGTTGGATTTATTAAAGGAAAAGAGGGAGATACTGTTATTCCAGAGTGGTTTGATACAAAAATAGATCAAGAGGTAATAGTTCCTTTAGATAAATCTTATATAGAATATATAGATCAATGTGATGTTGTAGTATGTGGATTTTTTAATCAAATTTATGAGTTGAAGGATAGTAAAATACCAGTAGTTTACTGTGAACAGGGAAGCGAATTCATTTTTGGTGATTACGGGGATTTATCATCTAAACACCCCTATAGAGAAGAACTATTAAAAATTTATAGGTGTAATTTTAACTTAGCTAGCGTATCGGAAACTATAAGTAAAGTATTAAAAGCGAGATTTAATAGAGAATCATATATAATACCTAATTTTATAGATACTGATTTATATTATCCTGAATCACACCAGTTTAATAACTCTATCCTATTAGTAGGAAACCCTGGTTTAAAATTTAAAGGTTTTAATACAGCAGTTCAAACATTACAAAAGGTTTGGGATATGGGGTATAGGTTTAGTGTAAATTGGATATGTCAGGTAATTCCGCAAATAAAAGGTATTAACTTTCCAATTAATTTTATAGAGAAGCCATCTCAAAAAGATTTAGCAGAGTATTATAGAAAATCAGATTTATTTTTATTTACTTCAGTATATGAAGGGTTTGGTATGCCTCCATTAGAGGCTATGGCATCGGGAGTACCTGTAATAACAACTAACTGCGGAGGAATAAATGAATTTATTACTAATGGATATAATGGTTTAGTTTCAGATGTATATGACTCAGACTCATTATCTTCTTTATTGATTTCTGTATTGACTAATGAAGAATTAAGAGAATCATTAAGCAAAAGAGGAAGAGAAACTGCACTAAACTTCAATATAGATAATAGTATTAGTAAATTAGAAGAGTATTTATTAAGTATAGTTAGTGAAAGTAAAGAAAAGCAGATACAATCAGAAGGTTAAGTTTCTTTAAGAGAGTATAGTTTTTTTAGTAAGACGGAATATAAACATTAATACTGTATAAGATAAATTTATATTATATTAAGTAAAGTAGAACCTTCAGTTTATTTAGGTTCTACTTTTTCTTATAATAGAAAAATGAGAATTTCATTAATATCAGAGAATTAATATTTATTTTATAAGTGCAATATTATGTTAAAAAATGTAATATATGTTATAATTAACATTAAGAATATTATAAAAAAGGGGAGAGAGTATTATGGCTAAAGTTTCTTTATTTTTTGGAGCTGGTGCTGAATGTTCTTATGGGTTACCATCGGGTGGAAAGTTTGCACTTGATATTTTTAGAATGAATACTAGTGATGATAAGATAAATTTAAAAGAACAATTAAATAATGTTGATAAGCAATCAAATTATGCAAGGTGGCTACCAGAAGGCTTTGATAATAAAAAACTAACTGCTTTTACAAAGACACAATATGAATCAATAGTAAAAGGGAGTTTAGAAAATAAAAGAAATAATATTTTGGATTACTTAAATAACTTTGATGAAAAGGTTAACTTAATATCACAAAGGTTGTATGATAATGGACTTGATATTGATAAGGTGTTTTTAGATATAACAGGTTTGGAATTAGGAGCTTATAATTATTCTCATATAATAAAATTAAATCCATTATTGGGAGGAGATAATGCAATCTTTGGAAGTAATTATTTTTCGGCATTTTTAAAACTTTTAGAAATAGAAGAAGTAAGTTATCAATTTAAGATAAATATAAGAAATATAACAAGAGCAATACTTGAATTATTAATAGGATCATTAGGTGAAGATTTAATACATAGATTAAATGATGGAATTTTTTATGATAGTCCAGAAAGTATAGATTTATTTGATGATCTTGGAGCAATATTTACATTAGACTATAGCAATACAGGTATGAAAGGCTTAGAGCTATTAATAGAAAATGAAGACTTAAATATAGAAGAAATATATAGTAATGAAGAGAAAATAACTAAATTTGGATTGCAAATATTAGAAGATATATATTCAAGAGCATTAGATTATCAAATGTTAATTGATTCTAATTGGAGGTATATTTACAGTCCAAAAACTGATTGGGGAAAATTCAATAAAATAGTTATATTTTTATATACAGTAAAGAGATATATAGAATCAATAGCTAAAAGTAATACAGAAAAAATAAAAGAAGGTAATGGATATTATCATGATGTTTTATATTTAAAAGAGTTTGTAGATATAAATGCAATAGGAACAACAAACTACAATTCATTTATAGAAGATATAACTAAGGAAGAGGTTTATTACTTAAATGGATGTATAAATGATTACTATGATCCATATTTAAATAAAATAATATCCTTCGATGAAAATAAAAGCAAAGGACATATAATAGTACCTTTTTTATTTACCCAAAGTGGCATAAAACCATTAACATCAGTTAAGATGTCTAAAAGGTATGTAGATATGTTTAATAAATTTAAAGAATCAGATATTATTTGTGTGTGTGGGTTTGCCTTTAATTGTGACGACGGACATATAAATGGTTTATTTAGAGAATTAATAGAAGATTACAATAAAACCATATATATATTACATTATGTAGATGGAAGTCGATTTAATGTAAGAAAATCAATTAATGAATATAAAGAAAAATTGAGGTTAAATAATACTTCAAACTTAAGAATTATAGCTGTAGATAAGAATAGAAATGAAATTGGTAGCGGGGAGAAGTGGTTTGAGGTATTGGTTAGTGAGGGAGACTTGGAATAACTTCCGTTGAAGCGTATCTGTTGAGAACCAAAATAAAAATGAATACTTAAAATTATAACATAA
>NZ_ASRV01000079.1 GCF_000401215.1 Clostridium sartagoforme AAU1
AAATATTGGTAATAGAAGCAATAATTAGGAATAATGTAATTTAAATTTATAATTATTATATTTTGTGAAATAAGATGATAAAGAGTAACAAAAGTACTTTATAATTTTTTTAAAGTGCTAATTTTAATATTTCTAATGCTTCTTTTGCTCTTATTTGCACAAAATTTCCAACATGATCTGTGTGAGCAACTAGCTTATTAGACATTTCTTCTAAATTAGAATCATCAATATCCACATGACTTAAACGAGTTGGTAGTTCTATAGCTGTAAAGAAATCTTCTAAAGCTTTGATTCCTTTTAAAGCTGTTTCTTCAAGGTTATTTAAATTTATATCTATATCGAATACTCTATTTGCAAATTGAGCAAATCTATTAATATCATGTTTATAAACAAATTTCATCCAAGCAGGGAATATAATAGCTAATCCAGCTCCATGAGCAATATCGTATACACCACTAAGTTCATGTTCAATATCATGACTAGCCCAATCTCCAAGTCTACCCATATCTAAAGATCCATTATGAGCAACCATACCTGATAGCATAATCTCTGCTCTAGCATTATAATCATTAGGATTTATGTTAAGTCTCAATGCATTATCTATTATTGCTTTCATTGTTCCTTCACACAACCTATCTGTTAAATCTACATTAGGCTCATTTGTAAAATATCTTTCAAGTATATGAGCAAACATATCAGCAATTCCACAAGAAGTTTGATATTTAGGTAAAGTATAAGTAAGTTCAGGATTCATTATTGAAAACACAGGTCTTAAAGTTGGATGTCCTGTACTTCTTTTATATAATCCATCTTCGTTAGTTATAACACAGCCAGAACTTGTTTCACTACCAGCAGCAGGAATTGTTAAAATAGTTGCAAGTTGTATACATTTATGATTAATAGGTGTATCTATAAATAAATCCCAAACATCTCCGTTATAATTAACTCCAGCAGCAATAGCTTTAGAAGAATCTATAACACTCCCGCCACCTACAGCTAGAATAAAGTCAATATTATTATCTCTACAAATTTTAATTCCCTCACGAACTAGGGAAACTCTAGGATTTGGTTTAACTCCTGAAAGTTCAACAAATTCTATATTTGAATCTTTTAAAGATTTAATAACTTTATCATACAATCCAGTTTTCTTTATACTTCCTCCACCATAATGAAGTAAAATTTTATTTGTATATTTCTTTATTAAAGTCCCAACTTGTGATTCAGAATCTTTTCCAAAGATAATCTCAGTCCCATTTTTAAAATTAAAGTTTCTCATAAAGGCCCTCCTTATATTTTATAATATAAATATATAATACTTCAATAATAGAAGTATTTCAATAAATAGAAAATAGAGTTATTATTTCATAATCTTTTTTAATAAGTTTATTTTATTATTATATGGTGCAAATCTAAGAGGAAACTCTGCAAAAGTACCACGTTTAATAACAGATTTCTTATGTGTAAATATATCAAAACTAGCTTTACCATGATATGATCCCATACCACTTGAGCCAACACCGCCAAAAGGCAAATATGAAGAAGCAACATGTATTATAGTATCATTTATTGTAACTCCACCAGAAGTTGTTAAATTTAGAATTCTTTCTATAGAAGAAGAATTTTCAGAAAAGTAATATAAAGCAAGGGGTTTATCTTTTTTTGTAACATAAGAAATAACTTCATCTAAATTTGAGTATTCTAAAATTGGAAGAATAGGTCCGAAGATTTCTTCTTCCATAATCAAACTATTTTGTTTGATATTTATCAAAAGTGTTGGATCTAAATATAAATCATTTTCATCTGAATTTCCACCAAAGTAGATATCTCCATCTTTTAAATAATTTTTTAATCTTGAAAAAGACTGAAGATTAACTATTCTAGGAAAATCAGGACTTGATTTTAAATTATTTCCAAATTGAATAAGTATTTCTTTCTTTAACTCTTCCAATAATTTATCTTTAATATCTTTTTGAACAAATATATAGTCTGGAGCAACACAAGTTTGACCAGCATTTAAAAATTTTCCCCAAACAATTCTTTTAGCAGCTAGAGTTAACTTAGCAGAATTATCTATTATACAAGGGCTTTTTCCACCAAGCTCTAAAGTTAGAGGAATAAGGTTTTTTGATGCTTTTTCCATAACTATTTTTCCTACTTTTACACTTCCAGTAAAGAATATATAATCAAAATTTAAATTTAATAAATAAGAAACAACATCTTTTCCACCTAAAGGATTAACAACTTTTATAAAATTTTCATTAAAATTTTCATTAATTATCTTTTCAAGTAATAATGCTGTGTTTTTAGTATTTTCAGAAGGTTTTATAATTGCACAATTCCCAGCAGATATCGCCCCAATCAAAGGGGAGATAACTAATTGAAAAGGATAATTAAAAGGACCAATTATTAATACAACTCCATAAGGATCTTTATATACATAACTTTTAGAAGGAAAATTAATTATAGAGTTTTTAACTTTTTCTGTCTTTGACCATTTTCTTAAATTTTTAATATGAAGATTTAATTCGCTATAAATTATTCCTATTTCTGTAGCAAATCCTTCAAAATTAGATTTTCTTAAATCTTTATATAAAGCATCTAATATTTTATCTTCATTTTCTTTTATAACTTTTTTCAGCTTTTTTAAATTATTTATTCGGAAATTTATATCCTTTGTTTTAGCTGAATAAAAAAGCTCTTTTTGGTTATTAAATGTATCTAAAATATCTTTCATAATATTCCTCCAGTATAATTGAATTACTAACTAACATAAATAGTATATATAAGTTGCAATAAATGTTTTACACTTAACTAAAGTATCTTTTAAATTAATAGCATTTAAGCAAAGGTATTATTTCAGCAACTTATATAAAAATAAAAAATATATATGTTTTCAATTTTGCTATTTTACTTAAATAAGTCTATTAACTTTTAATTTTATTAAGACTATAATGATGCAGATTATTAATTAAAAAATATATATTATCAGCACATAAATTTTTTATGGTTAATTTTATTATAACACTACAAAAGAAAAGTAAGAGATTTTAAAATAAAATTGAATAAGTATATATAAATATTAAAATAAATGATAAAATATAAATATACCCTATAGAGGTATAGTAACATGGAGGATTAAGATATGGAAGAAGAAAATGAAAAGTTAAGAAAAGATATAATAAATAGACTAAAAAGAATTGAAGGGCAAGTAAAAGGAATACAAGGAATGATGGAAAAAAACGTATGTTGTCCTGATATTTTAGTTCAAATATCAGCTATTAGATCAGCTATAAATAGAGTTGGTGGATTAACAATAGAATATTATGCAAATAATTGCTTAGGAGTTGAAGAAGGGTCATCAGAGCAAGAGACTTTGAAACAGCTTATAAAGACGATAAATACCTTTGTAAAGTAAAAAATTAAAAATATTACTTTACAAAATATCTATAAAGTGATAATATTTTCTCATAAATAATTGAACTAGAGGCTATGAAGAGAAGAAGTAGATTTAACATATCTTTTCAGAGAGTTCTACACTTGCTGTAAGTAGAATAAGAAAGTTAATTTGAATAACATCTCTGAGCCGTACTCCGAAAGATAACAACTAGTAGGCAGTAACCGGGTTGCGCCCGTTATAGTGCTAGAGTATCTAAGTATTTTATTTACTTATGTACTTGAAGAGTCTATTATTGTGAGATAATAGAGAATTAAGGTGGCAACGTGAAGTATAGCTTTCATCCTTTTATATATTTATATAGGGATGAGAGCTTTTTTTATGCAATAAAATTGTTAAAATAGTGGAGATTTAATTATTTAATATTATTAAAAAGGGGAGCTTAAAAATGAAAGTAGAAGGAATAATTATACCAGAAGGTTACAAAAGTAACACAACATTAATAGAAACAGAGGTTCATATAAAAAGAATCAAAGATTTTTTTGAGAAAGCATTAGCAGAAAGCTTAAATTTAACAAGAGTCTCAGCACCGCTATTTGTAGAAGGAGAAAGTGGAGTAAATGACAGTTTAAATGGTATAGAAAGACCTGTTAAATTTGATATTTTAGCAACAGGAAAAGATGTAGAAATAGTTCATTCACTAGCTAAATGGAAAAGATTAGCTCTTCACAGATATGGATTTAAAGTATCAGAAGGACTATATACTGATATGAATGCTATAAGAAGAGACGAAGAATTAGATAATCTTCATTCTGTTTATGTAGATCAGTGGGATTGGGAAAAAGTCATAGATAAAAGTGATAGGACTGAAGAAAAATTAAAGGATATAGTAAGAAATATTTATAAAGTATTCAAGGAAACTGAGAAATATGTTCACAAAAATTTAGTATCGGGAGAGGAGAAATTACCGGAAGATATATTCTTCATAACCTCTCAAGAATTAGAAGATATGTACCCAAAATATACTTCTAAAGAAAGAGAAGATGCAATATGTAAGGAGTATAAAGCAGTATTTATAATGAAAATTGGAGGATTACTTAAATCAGGAGAAAAACATGATGGAAGAAGCCCCGATTATGATGATTGGAGTTTAAATGGGGATATATTATTCTGGTATCCTCTTTTAGATAGAGCAATAGAATTATCATCCATGGGTATAAGAGTAGATGAAAAAGCACTTGATTATCAGCTTAAAGTTTCAGGAAATGATTATAGAAGAAAATTAGACTTTCATAGAATGTTATTAAATGGAGAGTTACCATATACAGTAGGTGGAGGAATAGGACAGTCTAGAATTTGTATGTATTTTTTAAATAAAGCTCATATAGGAGAAGTTCAAGCAACAGTTTGGGATGAAAAGAACTTAAAAATATGTAGAGAATATAATATAAACTTACTATAACAAAGAATAATAAATATTAAATGCAAATAATTATCTCCTAATAATATTGACAAATAAAAATTTAAATA
This sequence comes from Clostridium sartagoforme AAU1, assembly GCF_000401215.1. Taxonomy (GTDB): domain Bacteria; phylum Bacillota; class Clostridia; order Clostridiales; family Clostridiaceae; genus Clostridium; species Clostridium sartagoforme. Next base: position 4,925 of record NZ_ASRV01000079.1, read on the forward strand.
TATAATTATATTATATATTGTAAAGACACATTAAATTTTATTGAATATAAAGTTTAAATGTAAAATAATTAGGAGGAAATTATATGAAAGCCTTTGTGGATGAAAATACATGTATATCTTGTGGACTTTGTGAAGGAGTCTGTCCGGAAATATTTTCTTTAGAAACAGGAGTTTCAGTTGCTAAAGAAGGTATTATTGAAAATGAATTAGAAGATGCTACAAGAGAAGCTTGTGAAGGTTGCCCAGTAAGTGCAATTTCAATAGAAGAATAATATTTAAAGCCATACACACAATGTGTATGGCTTTATTTTGCAAATTTTCTTTTTGCACGTTTTTCTAGTTCTTTAAATTCTTTCTTCTTTCTAGCAGACATTAAAAGTCTAGTAACTGTTGATACAAATATAACCCCGAGGGAAAGAGAACCAGCATTAGCAAGAGTATTAAGTCCAAGTTCAAGAGATTTTATTATATTACCATTTATTGCTTCGTACATTGTATAGTACATGCCTCCCCCAGGAACTAATGGAATTAATGCACATATTATTAAGGTGGTAACAGGAGTTTTTAATATTCTCGCGAGAATTTCAGAATATATACTAAAAATAATGGATGAAATAAAAAATGACGAAGTAGTAGTTAAACCTAAATTTTCACAAAATATACTTATGTACCAACTTAATCCTCCACCTAAAGCAGCATAAAATAATTTTTTGCCTTTTATATTGAATAGTATTCCAAATCCAAGGGTTGAAAAAAATGCAAATAGTGATTGTACCATCATACTATAGCCCTCCAAAAGTAGAAATCCAAAAGCTGAGTACTGCACCAGTACCTATAGCAATTGATATAGCTACTAAAAATGCCTCGGCAGCTCTTGTAAGACCAGCCAATAAATCGCCTGATATAGTATCTCTAATTGCATTAGTTATAGCAAGCCCAGGAACTAACAACATTATTGAACCAATTATGGTTTTATCTATATCATTTATAAGTCCTATATTTAAGAAAAGTATAGCAATTATAGCAGTAATTCCAGCCAGAATACTATTAATGAAAAATTGATTTATCTCTAGGTTAGAAAATTTTATAGATAGTGATTTTATAATAAGGCCAATAAAAAAGGCAGCAATAGCTTCTCTTAATTTTCCACCAAAGAGGAATACAAAGCAAAAAGCACCCAAGGCAGAAATTAATATAGCAGTTTTATTACTGTATCTTTCTCCATTATTAATGATTTGAAGTTGAGATTTAAGTTCAGATACTGAAAGTCCCTTACTTATAATATTTCTAGATAAGTCATTTACTTTATCGACTTTATCTAAATCTATAGTTCTAGTCGAAACTCTTCTTATTAAAGAATAAGTCTTACCATCACTACACACAGAAACCATAATACCTGTTGTAGTAACAAAGCTTTCAGCTTCTTCTATACCATAGATTTTGCAAATTCTCCAAATAATTTCTTCAGCCCTATAAGTTTCACCGCCACATTCAAGCATAATTTTGCCGGCAAAAGTAGCAACATGAAGTATTTCATTCATATCCATAACTAAATCTCCTTAAATCTAAAGTTATTTAAAATATAAGTATTATAACATAAATATATTAATTATAGTATATACTACTTTACAGAATTAATAATATACTACTCCTAACTAAATTTATTAATTGAGAATTTCATTGATTTACAAAAAAATAAGAATAATTTATAAATATTAATTGATTATTGTATAAAATATATTTATAATTTATTAAAAAGGATTTGGGGTGAAAATATGAATTTTGAAAATATTTCAAAAGAAGATAAAGTAATTTATAATTTAATCGAAAAAGAATTAAAAAGACAACAGGATGGAATAGAATTAATTGCATCAGAAAATTTTGCTTCAAAAGCAGTTATGGAAGCTATGGGATCATTCCTTACTAATAAATATGCCGAAGGATATCCAAACAAAAGATATTATGGTGGTTGCCATGTAGTAGATGAAATTGAAGCTATAGCTATAGAAAGAGCTAAAGAGCTATTTGGTGCAGAACATGCAAATGTTCAACCTCATTCAGGTTCACAAGCAAATATGGCAGTATATTTAGCAGTTCTTGAGCATGGTGATACTGTTCTAGGTATGAATTTAAGTCATGGAGGCCATTTAACACATGGTTCACCAGTGAATTTCTCAGGAAAGTTATTCAATTTTGTTTCTTATGGAGTAGATGCTGAAAGTGAAACTATTGATTATGATATAGTTAGAGAAATGGCTATTAAAAATAAGCCAAAGCTTATAGTTGCAGGAGCAAGCGCCTATGCAAGAACAATAGATTTTAAGGCTTTTAAAGAAATATGTGATGAAGTTGGGGCATTATTTATGGTTGATATGGCTCATATTGCAGGACTTGTTGCAGCAGGAGAGCATCCATCACCAGTTCCATATGCTGATTTTGTAACATCAACAACACATAAGACTTTAAGAGGACCAAGAGGTGGCTTGATTCTTTGTAAAGAAAAATATGCAAAGCAATTAGATAAGACTATATTCCCAGGAATACAAGGAGGACCACTTATACATACTATAGCAGCAAAAGCAGTATGTTTTAAAGAAGCATTAGATCCAAGTTATAAAGATTATATAAAAAATGTAATTAATAATTGTAATGTATTATCCAATGAGTTAATAAACTATGGTTTTAAGATTGTTTCAGGAGGAACAGACAATCACTTAATACTTGTAGATTTAACAAATAAGGAAGTTACAGGAAAAGATGCTGAAATACTTTTAGATAGTATTGGAATTACAGTAAATAAAAATACTGTACCTAATGAAACTAAAAGTCCATTTATAACATCTGGAATAAGAATAGGTACACCAGCAGTTACAACAAGGGGATTTAATGAAGAAGATATGAAGGAAGTAGCATCTATTATTAATGATGCAATTTCTGAAAAAGATCCTAATTTAGATTTGCTAAGAAGCAGAGTAAAATCTTTGTGTGAAAAGCATCCTCTATATAATTAATGTAGTATTACATAGATAAAATATCTAGTAAAAAATAGGTGTTAGAAAATTATAATATAATAGAAATGTACAAAAGTTTATTTTATTGTATATTTCTATTATTTTTATATAAACTGAAATAATATATGAACTATTTAAATTATCAAAGAGCACTAATATATTTATACACAGAATTATATTAAATAAAGAAGTGTTATAATATAGATATATTAAGAAAAGGAGAACTATATCAATGAAACTTATATCATGGAATGTTAATGGAATAAGAGCTTGTGTTACAAAAGGCTTTTTAGAATATTTTAATGAGATGGATGCAGATATTTTTTGTATTCAAGAAAGTAAATTACAAGAAGGACAAATAAATTTAGAATTAGAAGGATACTATCAATATTGGAATTATGCCGAAAAGAAGGGATATTCGGGTACAGCTATTTTTACAAAAGAAAAACCATTAAATGTAACTTATGGTTTAGGAATAGAGGAACATGATAAAGAAGGAAGAGTTATAACATTAGAATTTGAAAATTTCTATATGATAACAGTTTACACTCCAAATTCAAAAAATGAACTTGCAAGATTAGATTATAGAATGGTTTGGGAAGATGCATTTAAGGAGTATTTAAAGGTATTAGATGAAAAGAAACCAGTCATAGTTTGTGGAGATTTAAATGTTGCTCATAAAGAAATAGATTTAAAGAATCCAAAAACTAATTTAAGGAATGCAGGATTTACAGAAGAAGAAAGAAGTAAATTTACTGAATTACTAAATTCAGGATTTGTAGATACATTTAGATATTTTTATCCTGATGAAGTAGGAGCATATTCATGGTGGTCATATAGATTTAATGCAAGAGCTAAAAATGCAGGATGGAGAATTGACTATTTCTTAGTATCAGACTCAATTAAAGATAAGTTAGAAGATGCTAAAATTCACTCAGAGGTCTTAGGCTCAGATCATTGTCCAGTTGAACTTAAAATTAATATTTAAAAAAAGGAAGTTGTCATTATGGCAGCTTCTATTTTTATATTAATTAAAAGCATAAATTAGATTATTGAAAAGTAAATATATATTATAGCTAAACTATAGGGGTGATGTAGTGTCAATTAAGGAAGTTAAAAATAGCTTACCAAACGAACTTATAGAAATTTTAGAAAATATATATACAGCTGGTCAACTAGATCTAATTTATAAAAGTTTTTATAGAGGAAGAAATACAACATTTAGAATTAATACTTTAAAAGGAAATATAAAAGAGGTGATGGATGAGTTTAATAAAAATAGAATTAAAGCTGTAAACCATCCACTTCTAAAGAATGCATTTATAGTTAAGGGGGTTAAGGAGAGCAGTTTAAGAAGATTAGATGTTTATAAAAATGGGGAAATATATCTACAAAACTTATCTTCAATGTTGCCTCCCTTATTTTTAGATTTAAAAGAAGAATTAATTGTATTAGATATGTGTGCAGCTCCAGGAGGAAAGAGTCTTTATATGGCAGACTTGATCAACAACAAAGCGACTATTTTAGCTAATGATGTTAATGAAATAAGACGAGAAAGATTAAATTATAATATAGAAAAACAAGGAGCAAATTCTATTATTGTTTTAGGTGCAGATGGATGTAGCATAGGAAAAAGGTTAAATAAGTATTTCGATAGAATTTTATTAGATGTACCTTGTTCAGGAGAAGGTACTATTCATTTAAAAAATAATAAAGCATATAAAATATGGAATGAAAAAAAAGTTGCTTTATGCTCAAAACTACAAAAAAGATTATTTGACAGTGCGTATCATGCATTAAAGCCAGGAGGAATTATGGTATATTCTACATGTACATTAAATCCTTTTGAAAATGAAGAAGTATTAGATTATGCGTTAAATAAATATCAAGATTTAAAATTAGAAAAAATAAATTTACAACTATCTAATGTTATTAGTGGTATAAAACAGTATAAAGAAAGAATGTATAATCCAGAAGTAACAAAAGCAATAAGAATAATTCCAAATGAAAATATGGAAGGATTCTTTATAGCAAAAATAATTAAAAGAAAAGAATAAAAAATACAGCCATATAAATAAGTATAGTAAATCTTTTTATATGGCTAATTTTTAAAGTTTAAAATAATATATAATTTTGAGTTTTAATAGTGCACATGAATTAAATGGAATCTTATATTATCGTTGCTCCAACCTAAATCATAAGGAACTAGAAGTCTATCAGTATTATGACAAGTAACTAATGGATATCCTTTTGAATCAAATCCAGTAACAGTTGATATATGGGTTATTCTTCCCTTTTTCTCATAAGCTACAAAATCTCCTGGTTTCATATTAAAAGCAGCTTTATAAGTTTGTTGGTAAGTACCTTTAGCTATATAAGATGCTCTACCACTTCCAACCATGTAATTTTTAAAACCTTGCGCATTTAACCAGGCTTTTGTGCCTTCTTTTCCAGAGTAATTCCATAATTGATTCTTTTTAAAACCGCCACCTTCATGTAAAATTTGAGAGGCAAAATTTGCACAGTCTCCACCATCTGGATTATGATTTTTATATTTTGAATTATATTTAAAAATAAAATTATCATCTTCAGATATTCCGCAATAGGTATGTGCATATTCTATTGCTTTTAATTGTCTTTCATTTGGAATAAATTCAGGGGGTTGATGTTCTAATATATACTTACTGATTTCTTCAGATTTTATATTTTTAATATCTAAAGAATCTGCAAAAGGATCTGTGTACCATTCTTTTGTAATAATATACTTATCATTTTCTTTTTTCAAATTAAGATAATGATTTGTTCCAAGTCTAAAATGATTAATAATATCAGGAGAATCTATATAATAATAATTGAAATCTGTTGCTACATCACAAATAACACCATAAAGCCCAGGTTCTTTTTCTGCAACTTTCCTTATTCTAACTATAGATTTTAAATCCCTAAATTTTACAGCTTGTTTTTCAGACCAATTAATTAAATATTGAGTCTTTTTTGCTTCACTTTCGTATGCCCATAAACTTACTTTTATATTTAGATCATAAAAACCTTTCAATAAATCACAATCACCAGAAACTATAGCATCATTTCTTTGAGAAAATAAATTTTCAAGTAAATCTTTAAATTCCTTCTTCATTTCTTCTGATAAAGAAGATTCATTATTTAAAAAGTTTAAAGTTTCTTTATCTTCATAAAATTCCTCAGCAAAGGAGATAGAAAAGGGTAGTATATTAAAAACATATATAACAATTAAAACTAAGATAATAAATTTATGTTTAAATTTCACAAATTTCGCCTCTTTTCTTTAAAATATATAAGTAGTTTGTACAAAAATAGTTAAATTTATATATAACATTTCATCATTTTATGTGGATGTTTTTAGCAAAAAAGTAACATAAATCATATAATAAAATGTTATAAATTATTAGGGAGAAATTAATGAAAAGGTTAGATTATCTTTATGATAATTCTATGGAGATTAAATTTGATGAAGGTACTAACATAGTTTTTATCTCAGATGTTCATAGAGGTGACGGAACATTTTATGACTCTATGCTTCCAAATATAAATATTTATAAAACTGCTTTATCTTATTATTATAGAAGAGAGTTTATTTATGTAGAAGTAGGAGATGGAGATGAGCTTTGGAAAAATAGAAATTATGATAATATTTCATATTGCTATAATGATATATTCAAATTGTTTAATAAATTTAAAGAAGAAAATAGAATTTATATGATTTATGGAAATCATGATATAATAAAAAACAGAGAAAGTTTTTATCATATACAATACAGAGCTTTAAGAAAAATAGGAACAGAGTATGGCAAAAATTTTTTGGATTTTATCAAAGATATAGAATTCTATGAAGGAATAAATTTTAAATTTACACCAGTTAATGAAAAGTTTTTAGTTACTCATGGTCATCAAGTAGATTTAATAAATTCAGATTACTGGCTATTATCAAGATTTTTAGTGCGATATGTATGGAAATTTTTAAATGGTCTTGCAGGCTTTAAAGATCCTATAAGTCCTGCTAAGAATAATAAGAAAGGAAGTAAGGTAGACAGAAAACTTGAAAAATGGTCTGAAATTAATGGTAAGATGCTAATTTGTGGACATACTCATAATAGTAGAATGCCTGCTAAATTTGATCCTCCATATTTTAATGATGGGTGTTGTATTCTACCTTATGCCATGACCGCAATAGAAATTGAAAGTGGAAGTATATCGCTTGTGAAATGGAGTGTTGAATCCCAAGAATCAGGAGTACTTTGGGTAAGAAGGAAGGTTATAGTTGGACCAAATAGTATAAAAGATTATCTATTATTTGCGCGAGATAAAAGAATAAGAATTATAGAAGAATCTAAAAAACAAAAAATTAAACAAAAAAAGTAAAGGGGATTTTCTAATGAATTCAATAGATTTACATTGTGATACAGCAAGCAGGTTATTATATGAAAATTTAAAACTTAAGGAAAGTATTTGTAAAGTTGATATAAAGAAATTAAAAGAATCAAAAGCATTAGCACAAGTTTTTGCACACTTTATAGAATTAAATATAGTAGATAACCCATATTTAGAATTTAAAAAAATGAATGATGTTTTAATGAAGGAATTAAAAGAAAATTATAATGATATTGAAATAGCAACAAATTTAAAAGAATTAGAAGAAGTTAATAATAAAGGTAAAATCGGAGCTTTTTTATCAATAGAAGAAGGGGAAGTATTAGAAGGAAAAATAGAAAGAGTAAAAGAAGTCTATGATATGGGAATAAGATTTATAACATTAACTTGGAATTTCCCAAATAGTATAGGATATCCAAATGTAGGATATAGATATAAGAATAATGGATTAACAGATAAGGGAAAAGAAATAGTAAGTGAAATGGAAAACCTTAAAATAATACCAGATTGCTCTCATTTATCAGATAGAGGTTTTTATGATTTAGTTGATATATGTAAAAAGCCTTTTATTGCAACACACTCTAATGCTAGAGAAATAACTAATCATTCAAGAAATTTAACTGATGATATGATAGTTAAATTAGCTAATAAAGGTGGAGTTATGGGATTAAATTTTTGTGCACCATTTTTAGGAAATGAAAGAATTCCTACAATTCAATCTATGATAGCACATATTAAACATATAAAAAATATTGGAGGAATAGATGTACTTGCATTAGGAACAGATTTTGATGGTATAGAAAATGAAGTGGAAATTAGAAATATTGGAGAAATAGAGAAGCTTAGAGATGCTCTAATAAAAGAAAAATTTATAAGTTCAGAAATTGATAAGATATTCTTTAAAAATGTAAAAAGAGTAGTAAAAGAATGCTTATAATATAAATGAAATTAGGAGAAAAGTATGGAAAACTTACAAGGAAAAATAGCTTTAGTTACAGGTGCATCACGTGGTATTGGAAAAGCTATAGCAATTGAATTAGCGAAAGAAGGAGCTTCTGTAATTATAAATTATTCTAAAGATGATGATGGAGCAGAAACTACATTAGCAGAAATAATTGCATTAGGTGGTTATGCTAAGTTATACAAGGGAAATATATCAGATTATAATACCTGTAAGAAAATGATAGACTATGTTATAGAATACTTTGGAAAAATAGATATACTAATAAATAACGCAGGAATATCTACTATAGGATTATTTATGGATTCCTCAAAAGAAGATATAGATAATGTTATGGGAGTAAATATTCGTGGAGCTATGTATTTAAGTAAACATGCACTTCCACATATGATATCTAAAGGTACTGGAAATATAATTAATATTTCTTCTATATGGGGTGATGTTGGTGCTTCTTGTGAAGTAATATACTCTACTTCAAAAGGAGGAATAAACTTATTCACTAAATCCCTTGCAAAAGAAGTTGCGCCAATGGGAGTAAGAGTTAATGCAGTTGCTCCAGGTGTAATTAATACAGAAATGAATTCATTTTTATGTGAAGATGAAAAGAATGAGTTAAAAGAAGAAATACCAATGGGGAGATTTGGAGAAGCCACTGAAATTGGGAAATTAGTAGCATTTTTATGCAACGATAGCTGTAGTTACTTAACAGGACAAATTATAAAAGTCGATGGAGGAATGATATAAATTGTTAAACAATTTATTCAGTTGTTTATTTAAAGAAGGTTTACAGAATATTATAAATTAGATATAGTTTAATTAGTTAAAATAATATATGTAGTTTAAGAGATAAGAAGTGGATATCTCTTAAAAGAGAAAGGATTTAAAATATGGGAAAAGTATTAGTACTAGCAGAAAAGCCTTCTGTTGGTAGAGATATAGCAAAGGTTTTAAAATGTAATCAAAATAAAGGAGCATATATTGAAGGAAATAAATATATTATAACTTGGGCGTTAGGACATTTAGTTGGTCTACAAGATCCAGAAGGATATGATGAAAAATATAAAACTTGGAGCATGGAAACTCTTCCAATGCTACCTAAGTATATGAAACTAACAGTTTTAAAAAAGACATCTAAACAATTTTATGAAGTAAAAAAGCTTTTAAATAGAAGTGATATTGAAGAAATAGTAATAGCTACTGATGCTGGTAGAGAAGGAGAACTTGTAGCAAGATGGATTATAGAAAAGTCAGGTGTTAAGAAACCTATAAAAAGGCTTTGGATATCATCTCAAACTGATAAAGCAATTTTAGATGGTTTTAAAAATTTAAAACCTGGAAGTCAGTACGAAAATTTATATAAAGCAGCAGTATGTAGAGCAGAAGCAGATTGGATAGTTGGACTTAACGCAACAAGAGCACTAACATGTAAATATAATGCACAGCTTTCAGCAGGGAGAGTACAATCTCCAACTTTAGCTATGATAGTAAATAGAGAAGATGAAATAAAGAATTTTAGACCAAAAGACTTTTATACTATATCTGCAAAAGCAAATGGAATAGTACTTCAATGGATTAATAATGATAATAATACAAGAATTTTTAATGAAGAATGTGCAAATAAGATTTTAAATAATTCAAAAGGACATGATGCTAAAATAACATCAATAACAGAAATTCCTAAAAAGAAATTTTCTCCAGCTTTATATGATTTAACAGAGCTTCAAAGAGATGCCAATAAAATATGGGGATATTCAGCAAAGCAAACTTTATCAATAATGCAGAGGCTTTATGAAAATCATAAGATCTTAACATATCCAAGAACTGATTCAAGATATATATCTACAGATGTTGTTTCAACCATTCCAGATAGGTTGAAGGCAATATCTATTGGTGAATACAGAATGGCAGCTTCTGAAATACTAAAAGGTAAAATAAGTGGAAATAAGAGCTTTGTAGATAATAGCAAGGTTAGTGATCACCATGCAATTATACCTACTGAACAAAAGCCAAACTTAAGCAATTTAAGTTCAGAAGAAAAACATATATATGATCTTGTAGTTAAAAGATTTTTAAGCATTTTAATGCCACCATTTGAATATATCCAAACAAATATAAAGGCTGATATAAATGGAGAAAGTTTTATTGCAAAGGGGCAGGTTATAAAATCAAAAGGATGGAAATCTTTGTATGATAAAGAAATAATAGATGATAGTTCAAATGAAGATGATTTAAAGAACCAAGTACTTCCAGAGCTTAACAAGGGAGATTTATTAAAGATAAATTCAGTGGATTTAAATAAAGGCCAAACCAAGCCGCCAGCAAGATTTAATGAGGGAACACTTTTATCAGCTATGGAAAATCCTCAAAAGTATGTAAATGTAAATAAGGAAGCAGCGAAGACATTAAATGAAACAGGTGGACTTGGAACAGTTGCTACAAGAGCAGATATAATTGAAAAATTATTTAATTCCTTTGTTATTGAGAAAAAGGGAAAAGAAATAGTTCCAACTTCTAAAGGAAGGCAATTAATAGATTTAGTACCTAATGAACTTAAATCTCCATTATTAACTGCGAAGTGGGAAAGTAGACTTGATGGAATTAGTAAGGGAAAAGATAATCCAGATGCTTTTATTAAAGAAATGAGAAATTATGCAATAGCCTTAGTAGAAGCTGTTAAAACTGATAATAGCAAATTTGTTCACGATAATAAAACAGGCAAAAAATGTCCTAATTGCGGAAAATATCTTTTAGAAGTAAAAGGTAAAAATGGAGTTATGAATGTATGCCAAGATAGAGAATGTGGATATAGAGAAAGTGTAAGTAGAACTACTAATGCTAGATGCCCAGAATGTAAGAAAAAGTTAGAAGTTAGAGGTCAAGGAGACGGAAAGATATATGTTTGTACAGGTGCAAACTGTAACTTTAGGGAAAAGGCTTCACAATTTGAAAAGAGATTTGATAAAAAGGGCAAAGTAGATAAAAGAGAAGTAAATAATATGATGAAGAAAATGAAAAAAGAGGCAGAGGACTTTAATAATAATCCTTTTGCAGATCTTTTAGGAAAGATGAATTTAAAAAACTAATGTAATAAATAGATAGTAAAAGAAATATACAGAAATGTTTATTTCTTTTGCTTTTTTTCGAAGAAAATACAAGCTTTTTTGTCCAAAATGAATATCTATTTATTAACCAATATTTGGTATAATTACATTATTAAATATTGGAGGTGCAGTATGAATGAAATGATTTTACTTGGAATTAAAGTAGTATCTATAGTCCTTGGAGTAATAATATTATTATGGATTATAGGATTTAGAATAATTCCAAATGATAAGGTAGGGATTATTGAAAAATGGTGGTCTACTAAAGGGTCTTTGAATGAACAAATAATTGCATTGAAGGGTGAAGCAGGATATCAACCTGCATTACTAAGAGGAGGAATTCATTTTAGAACACCATTTATTTATAAAGTTCATATAGTTCCTCTAGTTACAATACCCCAAGGGAAAATTGCCTATGTTTTTGCAAGAGATGGAAAACCTTTAGAAGCAACACAAACTTTAGGAAAAGTAGTCAGAGAGGGAAATAACTTTCAAGATGTAAGAAGCTTCTTAGAAAATGGAGGACAAAAAGGTCCACAAAGGGGAATAATAAGAGAAGGTACCTATGCATTTAATCTTGCGCAATTTGTAATTATTACAGAAAATAAAACTTATTATTTAAAGATGGGAAATAAACATGAGCTAGATACTATTTTAACTATGTCTAGATTAATTTCTGAAAGAAGAGGATTTGAGCCTATCATAATTGAGGGTAATAGTGATTTAGTAGGAATAGTGACAGTACATGATGGACAATCATTAGGATCAGAAAATATAATATGTCCTATAGTTGGAGATAATCATAACGATGAAAATTATCATAATAATTTTCAAAATATTGATGCATTTTTAAAAGCTGGTGGATATAGGGGTAGGCAATATCAAGTTTTAGCTGATGGTACTTACTTTATAAATAGATTATTTGCAACAGTAGAATATATTCCTAAAATTATTATCCCAGTTGGATTTGTAGGGGTTGTAGTTTCATATACAGGATCAAAGGGAGAAGATTTCTCAGGAACTGACTACAAGCATGGGGAATTAGTTAAAAAGGGTTATAGAGGAGTTTGGAATGAAGCCTTAATGCCAGGTAAATATGCATTTAACACTTATGCAGGTAATATAATTAAAGTTCCAACCACTAATGTAATATTGAAATGGATTAGTAATCAAAATGGTAGTCATAAATATGATGAAAATCTTAAAGAAGTAAATTTAATTACTAAAGATGCTTTTGAACCAACATTACCACTATCAGTAGTATTTCATATAGATTATAGAAAAGCACCTCTTGTAATTCAAAGATTCGGAGATATAAAGATGCTAGTGGATCAAACATTAGATCCTATGGTATCTGCATATTTTAAGAATATAGGACAAACTAAAACATTAATAGAATTAATACAACAAAGAAACGAAATTCAAGCACAAAGTTCATTAGAAATGAAAGGAAAGTTCGACCACTACAATTTAGAACTAGAAGAAGTATTAATAGGAACTCCTGGAAGCTCTAAGGCAGATACAAATATTGAAACAATATTAACTCAGTTAAGAAGTAGACAAATTGCAAAGGAACAGCTTGAAACTTATGAAACTCAACAAAAAGCAGCAGAAAAAGAAAAGGAACTTAGAGAAGCAGAAGCTATTGCAAAACAACAAACTACTTTAACAGAATCAGATATTAATATTAGAATTCAAGAAAATCAAGGTAAAGCAGAGCTTATGAAGGCTAAGCAAGATGCTGAAAAAATACAAAATCTTTCTGAAGCAGAAGCTTATAAGGTTAAAAAGCAATCTGAAGCAGAAGCCTTTAAGATAAAAATAACAGCAGAAGCTGATGCTGATAAGGAAGCAAGAGTAGGTATATCAAAGGCTATAGCTGCAAGGGAACAAGTAAATGCTTATGGCGGACCACAATATAAAGTTATAAATGATGTTATGACTTCCTTTACAAATGCAATTAAGGAAGGCAAGATTGATATAGTTCCAAGAACCCTTATAAATACAGGAGCTGAAGGAGAAGGCAAGGGAGCAAATGCATTTGAATCTTTAGTTATGTTATTATTAAGTGAAAAATTAACTGAAATAGGAGAAAATAAAACTATTGAGGAGTCAGAAGAAATATTAAAAATAAAAGAAGAAATAATGGATAATTTAAGAGAAAAGAAGCCTATAGAATCAGAAGGAAATTAGTAAAAGAAAGATAGATTATATTTTTATATAGTCTATTTTTATATAATAATTTTAGAATATTTATATAAACTATGAATATAAATGTATAGTCTAAAAATTTCTATCAAAAAGTTAAAATTATTTTTAGAAGAATAAGAGAAATAATATGTGGTAAGAATTAGTATTATAAGGAGGGTGAAGAAGATGGAGATAAATAAATCAGAATGTACATGTGATAAATGTGGGTATAATTTTGAGGGGTTAAAGAGTGAATGTTTAATTATTTGTCCTCAGTGCAAGAAAATAAAAAAGATACAAGATTTTAATTTAATTGAAGGTTAAATTTTTAAGTAGTAGGAATTTTAAATTTCTACTATTTTTTATAATAATAATATATTTAGAAGCATATTATTACTATATAAGTTGCAAGAAATATTTTACACTTAACTAATTATATTTGAAATTTATAGTATTTAAATAAAGTCAGTATCTATAAGCTTATCTATAAGCATGACATAACTATTAAAGAGTAGATATTTAGATAGTGGGGTGAGGGATTATGGGTGAAGAAATGAAAAATAATAATTATTTAAGAGAAGACTATTTTATATATAAAGGCACAAAATTATTTTTACAAGATTATAAGGATAAATTTATAGACTATAATTTAGAAGGAAATACAAATGAAAATTTAATTATAAGAAGATTTTTAGAATCAAAAAAATATGAAATTAAGTTTATAAACAGGAAAAGAAATGAACTAAAAAGCAAAATATGTAATACAGAAAATACAATTAAAAATTTGGAAAATAGCTTTGTAGAATTAGATAAAGAAAGAGAAGCAAGATTAGTTTCAATTCTAAAGGAAAGGAATAAAAACACTGACTTTGAAAGCTTAGAGGATATTGAAGAAGCAGTTAGTGAAATTAAAAAAATAAAAGATTATGAACTTAAAAAACTTAAAAAATTAAAAAAACAAATTAAGGATTTTGATGAATCTTCTAAAGAAGAAGAAAAGTTAATTAGCACATTGTTGAATTATATAAAAAAAGAATTTTTAGAAGAAAAAGATTATATAGTTAAATTAATAAACTCTGGAACTTTAAAAGATGTAGAGTTGATTTTAAATTATGAATATCTTTCAATTATTATTGATGGAATGTTAAATATAGAGGAGGAGATATTAGGTGGATAATTATTTAAGAGAAGATATTATAAAAGATAATATAAAGGAAAAACTTAAATGTCTATATAAGGATATAGTAATTGATGATATAAGAGAAGAGGTTGAGAAAAGCAAAAAAGAAGTTTTACAAAATATAAGTGAAATTGGAGAAAATAAAAAATTAAATAAAGAAGTTTTAAACAAACTTGACCAAATATTAATTATGGTAGATATGCTAGAAAGTAAAGAAGAAAAAGGAATTAGCACAATTTCTACTAATAGTAAAATTGTACTGATATCAAATATTATTTTATCAATATTATTAATTATAAGTTTTTTTATGTAATAAAAACTGGCTGTCGTATAGACAGCCTTATATCATTTCTAAGTCATCAGCTTTTTTCAAAGTAAATTCAAATTTAACACCATCAATTGTATTTGTTAGCGAATATGAACTTTCATGAAGATTTAGAATTCTTTTTACTATTGCGAGTCCTAGGCCATTACTTTCTTTAGAAGTATTTCTTGCTTTATCAATTCTATAAAATTTAGTATATAAATTTTGTATTTCATTCTCAGGGATATAAGCACCTTTATTTTCTATGGAAATATTCACAATATTATTATTTGTACTAACTTCTATTATAACTTTTTCTTTACTTGGAGTATATTTGAGAGCATTACTAATAAGATTAGTAAGGACTTGTTCTAATTGAAATATATCTCCAATAACATAGCAGTACTCTAATTCAGATATTAAATTTAATTCTATATCTTTAGAAGAAAATTCTAAAGAAAAACTTTTAATAAGCTTTCTAATTAGTCGAAGTATATTAAACTTTTCTATAACTAATTCTATGTTTCCAGATTCAAGTTTTGAAATTTCCAACATATTAGTTACTAATCTGTTCATTTTATGTGATTCATCTATAATAGTATTAATATAAATTAATGCATCCTCACCAGTGGCAATTCCATCTTTAAGACCTTCTGCATATCCTTCTATTATACCAATAGGAGTTTTTAAGTCATGTGAAACACTAGCAACGAAATCTTTTCTCATTTCTTCTAGCTTACGTTCTTTTTCAATGTCTTCTTCTAACTTTTTATTTTTTTGTTTTAAGTCATCTAATGCGTTTTTTAATGTAGATGATAGAAAATTCAATGTTATGGCAAGATTTCCAATTTCATCATCAGACCTGACTTCACATTTAGCTGTAAAATCCATTGAAGACATCTTTTTAGCAACCTTATTTATATTTACCAGTGGTTTAGAAATTAAATTTGCATAAACAGAGGAGAGTAAGATCGCAATTAAACTAATTCCTAAAAAGAGATATTCATAGAATTCTTTAATAACACCAGCAGCTTCATTAATAGGTTGCATAGATGAAACTGTTACAATAATAGAATCATTTTTAGAATTTAATGACATTGGTGATAAAATACCAATTTTTTTGAGTTACTTGATTTATTCTCAAAAACGTTAGCTTGTGGTTTACCAGAAGTCAAAACTTCATTAATAAGAGCTTTATCATTAATAATTTCAGCACAAAATGCTGTTAGAACCTGAAAATCATCTGTACTTTTATCGTAATTCGGTAGAACTTTAAATTTACCATCTAATGAAAAAATAGCAACCTTAGAGTCATTTTCTTGCTCGAATCTATATAATGCATCAGTTAAAAGATTTTCGTTAGTATAAGAGTTTAATGTGCTAAACTTATTAGCATCTTTTATCATATCTTTTACTTTTCTACTTAAATAGAAATCTTCAAAAAACAAAATTTGAAATAACATACTAAAAATTAACATGCTAAAAATTAAACCGAAGGTTATTAAAAATAATTTTTTTGATATACTAAATTTATTTTTTTGCTTCAAATCTATAACCACTTCCTCTAACCGTAACTATGCAACTAGATTTATCACCAAGCTTTTCCCTAAGCCTTTTAATATTCGTATCTACTGTTCTTAAATCTCCATAATAATCTAATCCCCATACATTATCTAGTATAGTATCTCTAGATAGTGCTATTCCTTCATTATCAGATAGATAAGATAGAAGTTCAAATTCTTTAGGAGAAAGATTAATAATTTCTTTATTTACCTTTACTTCATGAGATAACTTATTTATAGTTAAGCCATCATATTCTTTTGAACTAGAAAAACTTTCTTCAGAAGTTCTCTTAAGTAAAGCTTTTACTTTAGCTATCAATACTTTAGGGGAAAAAGGTTTAGTTATATAATCATCTGCTCCCATTTCATAGCCAAACAATTTATCTTCTTCTTGTCCTTTAGCGGTTAATAGTATGACAGGTATAGTTGAAGCTTTTCTTATCATCTCTAAAACTGTGATTCCATCTACTTTAGGCATCATAATGTCTAATATAACTAAATCTACTTTAGTGCTTATAAAATAATTAAGTCCTTCATCACCATCAGATGCTTCTATAATATTAAATCCTTCTTTTAAAAAGTAATCTCTCAGAAGAAATCTAATACGAGTTTCATCTTCAATTAATAGTATATTTTTTTCATAAAAGCCCCCCTATTCTAAATGCTTTATTTTAATTATAAATGTCAATATTAATATGGTAAAGATTAATTATGTAGATTATTAAGTAAAACATATATATAATTATGTTATTATATTTAATTTTAAGTCAAAAAATAATTTTTAATAAAAAAGTATAAAGAATGGGTGGAATATATGTTCAAATTGAATTTTAATGTTGAAAGACATATTTTAGATAATGGATTAGAAGTTATAACAATAAAAAAAGATACCAAAATAACATCTATAAATATTGGAATAAAAGTTGGTTCTCTATATGAAAATATAAATGAAAAAGGAATATCTCACTTTATAGAACATATGTTATTTAAAGGAACAAAAAATAGAAGTTATGAAACTTTAAATGATGAATTAGAATTTTTAGGGGGAGAATATAACGCTTATACAGATTATACATCAACGGTTTATACAATTAGTTGTTTAGACGAAGAACTTAAAAATGCTATAGATATCTTAGGAGATATGATTATAAATCCTAAATTTGATAAGGAAGAATTGGAAAAGGAAAGAGGCGTAATTCTTGCAGAGATGAGGACTAGTAAGGATGATATCGAAGATTTAAGTTTTAAAAGAATTAATGAAGTAGCATTTAAAGATAGTCCTTTAAAATATGATGTTGCAGGACTTGAAGGTAATATAAAAAAATATACAAGGGATGATTTAATTAGTTTTTATAATAGATATTATATACCTAATAATGCATTGGTGACAGTAGTATCACCATATGATCATGATGAAGCATTAAATGAAGTGAAAAATAAATTTGCTAAGTGGGAAAAGGGTGAAAAACAAGAAAAAAATATTATTGAAGAAAAGAATATTTGTAAATCTATAACAACTACAAAGTCTAATATAGAGCAAAATACAATAGTTTATTTATATACATTTTATAATTTGGATAGAAATTTAGAACTTCCACTTAGAATTTTAAATCATAGATTAGGAGAAAGTTCAAATTCTCTTTTATTTAGGGAAGTAAGAGAAAAAAGAGGACTTGCATATGATATTTATACAAGTATAGATATGACAAATAATGTTAAGACTTTATATATCTATACTGCAGTTGGAGAAGAAGATGTGAAAGCAGCTATAAAATCAATAGATGAAACAATATCTGGTGTTAAAAATGGAGCTTTAGAAATTGGAGAAAGAGATTTAGATCTTATGAAAAAAGTTCATAAAACAGCAGTTATATCAACTTTAGAAGATCCTTCAGAACTATGTAATTATATGCTTCACCAAGGGTTAGATAATGAAAATCTATATGAATTTGTTTCAGATATGGAAAAGCTTCATAGTTTGGATGTAAATAAAATTCAACAAGTAGCAAGAGAAGTTTTAAACAATCCAACTATTCACATATTAAAATCTTAAAATTATGGAGAAAATCATGAATATTATTACTAAAATAGAAGTACAAAAGAAAAATAAAGAAAGAGTAAATATATATATTGATAACGAGTATTCATTTTCATTAAGTGCTGAATTAGTTTATAAAGAAAATTTAAAAATAAATGAGAAAGTTGATATAGAAAAAATAACCTTTATTTCTAAGGAAGATAATTATATAAAATGCAAGAATGCTGCCCTTAGAATCATAGAGAGATCTTATAAAAGTGAAAAAGAACTTAAGGATAAGCTTTTATTAAAAGGATATGATAATTTAACTATTGATAAAACTGTAGACTTTTTAAGGGAATATAATTTGTTAAATGATATAAGTTATGTAAAAATGTATGTAAAAGATAAGAGTAAATTACAAGGCAAGAAGAAGATAAAGTATGATTTAATAAAAAAAGGGATTAGCGATAATCTTATAGAAAAAGAAATTTCCAACATAGATGAAGAAAATGAAAAAGAAATAGCATATAATATGGTATTGAAAAAATACAATATACTATCGAAGCGAGAAACTGATAAATATAAATTATCTCAAAAGCTATATAGGTTTTTATTATCAAAAGGATATGATCATGATGTAGTTTCAAATGTTGTAAAGAGAGTAATGAATACAGAAGAAATATATTAATAAAAGGAGAGACATTAATGATTACATATTTGCCATATATTTTATGTGCTTTATTAATGCTTTTTTCAATAAAAGGCAGTTTACAAGGTTCATTAGAAGAAGAAACTGCTGAGTATTCTTTAAAGAGGTTACTTTATTATTTTTCTATTTTCATAACATTTTTAATAATGATTATTAATTTAGAAGATATATATTTAGCTATATTGAAGTTTGCAAATAATTATTCAACAGATACTTTAATTAGTAGTAATTTATTTAAAGCATTAATGCTTGCAGTAGTTTTTCTATTTATACAAACAATAATTTATTTTGTTTTAAAATGCCTAAATAATCCTTTAACAAGAACTTATAAAGGTTTATTAAATAAAGGGAAAATAAGAATAGTATTATTTTCATCACTTTTTGGATTTTTAAAAGGATTAGTTATTATTTTAATTATGTTTATGGGAATTGTGACTTATAATACAACCTTTGGAAGAGGTATGAAAATTAACCTATTTAATGATATAAAAGGATATGGAACATTAGAACGTATAATATCAATAAACAAACCTGTAATATCTTATAATGATTTTAAGGAGTATATTCCAGCAAATTCAAATGTAATAGTGTATTATAATGGTGTAACTTTAGAAGAGGGGATAATGTCATCAAATGAAATTGATCAAAAAGCAATTGAAATAGTTGGAAATAGCAAAAGTGATAGAGAAAAGGCAAAAAAATTATATTCATGGATTGGATCAAATATAAAATATGATTTTTCAAAGGCTAAAAAAGCATTAGGCCCAGAGGGGGTAAGCAATAGTGGAGCAATAGAAGCATGGAATACAAGAAGTGGAATTTGCTTTGATTATTCTTGTCTTTATGTTGCTATGGCAAAATCAGTAGGATTGGGAACACGAATAGTTACAGGAGATGCTTTCGATGGTGAAAATTATGGTCCACATGCATGGAATCAAGTGTATCTTAAAGAAGAAGCAATTTGGATTAACGTAGATCCAACATTTTATTTAGCAGGAGATTACTTTGATAATGAAGATTTTTATGAAGACCATTTAAATCCACAAATAGCAGGAGAATGGAATTGATTAATTAATAATTAACAATGCGTAATAGTTTT
>NZ_ASRV01000080.1 GCF_000401215.1 Clostridium sartagoforme AAU1
AAAAATAATAGCAATTTTAAATTGTAATATAAAATAAAATTCGACAAACTTTGTAAAATTATCTTTATTTTTTTATGGTTCTCTAATATAATATATTTATGTTTTTTAGGAACGGATTTAAAAGAGCAGGAGAGATGATATGTGTAATAATAATCCATATATATTAGTATTAGGAGCATCAATAGTAGATATAATAGGCTTTAGTAGAAAAAAATATCATGGAAAGGACTCCATACCTGGAAATATTAAAATATCTTTAGGCGGAGTTTGTAGAAATATTGCAGAAAATTTAGCAAGAGTTAATGTTAATACTGAATTTATTTCTATTTTAGGTGGAGATGATCAAGGTAGAAACATTTTGGAGAATTCAAAAAAAATAGGATATAGTATGAAGCATTCATTGATTTTAGAAAATGAATATACACCAACATACATGGCTATTTTAAATGAAGACGGTGAAATGGAATCTGCAATAGTAGATATGGACAGCCTTAATAATATGAGAGCTAGTTTTATAGATTCAAAGGCACATATAATTGAAAATGCAGAATATACAATATTAGATTCAGACAATCCTAAATTATTAGAATATATTTTGACAAATTTTCAAGGAAAAACTAAATTTATTTTAGATCCTGTTTCAGCTACTAAAGCAGAAAAAATCAAACATTTGGTTAAATATTTTCATACTATTAAACCAAACAGATTAGAAGCTGAGGTTTTATGTGGATTCAAAATAGAGAATAATGAAGATTTAAAAAAAGCTGCAGAATACTTTTTATCTTTAGGAGTAAAAAATGTATTTATAAGTCTTGATGCAGATGGCATATATTATAAGAATTGTAAAGAAGTGGGTAAGATTTCAACTAATAATATAGAAGTGAAAAATGTTACTGGTGCGGGAGATTCTTTTGTTGCAGGAGTTGGATATGGATATATGAATAATATGTCTATTAAAGACACTGTTAAATATGCTATTGCAATGTCAACAATAACAATAACTCACGAAGACACTATAAATCCATCTATGAGTGAAAAGTTTGTTAATGAATATATAAAAAAGCTAGAATGGTTAGAAGATTAATAGTTACATAATTTCACCTTTATTTCTTAAGATTAAATAAAATAAAATAGTTTCTTTTGCATAAGATAAGTATATAAACTTGGAGGTGAAAGAAATGAGTAACAAACCAAAGAATAGTCATAAAAAGCATATAAATCATAATCCACAAGTTGAAAGTGTAAAAGCAGTTTATGGAGAACCAAAAGCAAAAGAGCATGATCGTAGAGATTTTAAAATTTAATAAAGTTTTAATATGTTAAGTTAAGAGGCTATTATTAATAGCCTCTTAACTTATTATGATTTGAAAGATATAAATAAAATAAAAATAAATTATTGATTACAATATGCATTTTCATTATGGAAATATTGACAAAACTGATAATCTGATATAATATAGTTTTAAAAATCATATATAAAAGCAATGATAAAGAGGAGTAAGGAATACAATATATAAAGAGAATGAAGGTCATAGGCTGTAAGCCTTCTATATTAGAGTATCCTGAAGGTAGCTTTTGAGCATCTTTACTGAAACTAAGTAAGTAAGGACGGCTGTCTTAGTCGTTATAAAATAAAGAGCTTATCATAATAAATTATGGTAAGAAAAAAGGTGGTACCGCGAGTCTTCGTCCTTTTGTGATGAAGGCTCTTTTTTTATTTTTAAAATAAAAAATAGGCTTAATAGTATTTTTATGATTTTAATCATAAAACATTAAAAACTGTTAGCTTTTAAATAAGAAGGAAATAAAGGAGGAAAATATATGTTAGAAAATAATAATTTAGCTACTACATATAATCCAAAAGAATTTGAGGAAAGAATTTATAAAACTTGGGAAGAAAAAAAATATTTTACACCAATAATTGATAAAAATAAGAAGCCATTTTCAATAGTTATGCCGCCACCGAATATAACAGGAAAGCTTCATTTAGGTCATGCTCTTGATAATACACTTCAAGATATGCTAATAAGATTTAAAAGAATGCAAGGTTATTGTACTTTATGGCTTCCAGGACAAGATCATGCTTCTATTGCAACTGAGGTTAAGGTTGAAAATGAACTTTTAAAGCAAGGATTAGTTAAAAAGAAAATGGGAAGAGAAGCATTTTTAGAAAAAGTTTGGGAATGGTCTGATGAATATAGAGGTACTATAAGAAATCAGCTTAAAAAGATGGGTGTTTCTTGTGATTTTTCAAGAGAAGCTTTTACAATGGATGAAAACTTAAATAAAGCTGTTAGAACTGTTTTTGTTAAGCTATATAATGAGGGCTTAATTTATCAAGGAAACAGAATAACTAACTGGTGTCCTAAATGTACTACAGCTCTTTCAGATGCTGAAATAGAATATGAAGAAAAAGAAGGAAGTTTTTGGCATATAAATTATCCATTATCTGATGGAAGTGGTTATCTAGAAATTGCAACTACAAGACCTGAAACATTACTTGGAGATACTGCTGTAGCTGTAAATCCAAATGATGATAGATTCAAGAATTTAATAGGAAAAACATTAAAACTACCACTAACAGATAGAGAAATTCCAATAGTTGGAGATGACTATGTAGATATAGAATTTGGAACTGGTGCGGTTAAAATAACTCCAGCTCATGATCCAAATGATTTCCAAGTAGGACTTAGACATAACCTACCACAAATAAGAGTTATGGATGATAAGGGTGTTATTAATGAGTTAGGTGGAAAATATCAAGGTTTAGATAGATATGAAGCTAGAAAACAAATGGTTAAAGATTTAGAGGGGTTAGGTTTATTAGTAAAAGTTAAACCTCACAATCATAATGTTGGAACTCATGATAGATGTGGAACTACAGTTGAACCTATAATTTCAAAGCAATGGTATGTTAAAATGGAATCTTTAGCAAAACCAGCAATTGAAGCAGTTAAAACTAATAAGACTAAGTTTGTTCCAGAAAGATTTGATAAAATATACTTCAACTGGATGGAAAACATTCAAGATTGGTGTATATCAAGACAATTATGGTGGGGACATAGAATCCCAGTTTGGTACTGTAATGATTGTAGAGAAATGATAGTTCAAGAAAATGCACCAGAAATTTGTCCTAAGTGTGGATCTAAGCACTTACATCAAGATGAAGATGTATTAGATACTTGGTTCTCATCAGCACTATGGCCTTTTTCAACTTTAGGTTGGCCAAATAAAACAGAGGATTTAGAATATTTCTATCCAACAAATGTATTAGTTACTGGATATGATATTATCTTCTTCTGGGTCGCAAGAATGATATTCTCTGGAATACACAATATGGATGAAACTCCATTTGATACAGTTTTAATTCATGGTATTATAAGAGATGCTCAAGGAAGAAAAATGAGTAAATCTTTGGGCAATGGAGTAGATCCGCTTGAAGTTATAGATGAATATGGAGCAGACGCCTTAAGATTTATGCTTGTTACAGGAAATTCTCCAGGAAATGATATAAGGTATATTCCAGAAAGAGTTGAAGCGGCTAGAAACTTTGCAAATAAGATGTGGAATGCTTCAAGATTTGTTATGATGAATCTTGACAAAGAAATAATGGATAAATATGCAGATTGCAAGGAATATAGCTTAGCAGATAAATACATTCTTTCAAAGATGAATTCTTTAGTTAAAGAAGTAACTGAAAACATGGAAAAATATGAGCTTGGAATTGCGCTTCAAAAGGTTTATGACTTCATGTGGACAGAGTTCTGTGATTGGTATATAGAATTAGTTAAAGGTGTATTATACGGTGAAGATGAAAAGCAAAAAGGAATAGTTTATAATGTTCTAAATGAAGTTCTTAAAACAGGACTTAAGCTTCTACACCCAGTAATGCCATTTATAACTGAAGAAATATACACTACTTTAACTCATGGTGAATCAATAGTAATTTCAAATTGGCCAGAATATAATGAAGACTTAAATAACGAAAAAGCTGAAAAGGATATGGACTTTATAATTGAAGCTATTAAGGGATTAAGAAATGTTAGAGCTGAAATGAATGTACCACCATCAAGAAAAGCTAAAGTTATAGCTTATACTACAAATGAAGCAAAAGATGCATTTACAGCAGGAGTTCATTATATTGAAAAATTAGCATCTGCATCAGAAGTTGCATTTATAGAAGATAAAGCACAAGTTCCAGAAAATGCTGTGTCACTAGTAGTTAAAGGTGGAGAGTTATTTATGCCACTTCTAGACTTAGTAGATAAAGAAAAAGAACTTGAAAGATTAAATAAAGAAAAGAAAAAGCTAGAAGGCGAAGTGGAAAGAATAGATAAAAAATTATCTAACCAAGGTTTTGTAGCTAAAGCACCACAAGCTGTAATAGATGGAGAAAAAGAAAAAAGAGAAAAATATAATGAAATGCTAGAGGCAGTTTTAGTTAGAATAGATGCATTAAAATAAAATTAATAAAAGAATTATTGTCGTAATTTATTTTAAATTACTTAAAATATTTTGAATTAAAAAGCTCCCTTATTAGTATAATCCCCTTATGGTAGACAAATAAAAAAAGACCTTTATAATTAGGTTAGATATTTGTTTACTATAGGGGGATTTTTTATGAGTGGAATTCAAAGGAAATATAGCAAAGAGACTAAATTAAAAGCAGTTGATATGCACTTAAATCAACATATAGGAGCAAATACAATTGCTAAGGAATTAGGCTTAAGTGAGAAAAAGAGAGTTTATGATTGGGTAAAAAAATACCAAGCTGAAGGTGAAAAAGCTTTCGATATTGAAAGTAGAGGAAGAAAATCTAAAACTCGAACTAATGGTTCACGAATAGGTAGACCCAAAACTAAATTTTCATCATTAGAAGAAGAAGTTGAGTACTTAAGAATGGAGAATGAATTCCTAAAAAGCTAAGAGCTCTGGCAGAAGAATAACACGAGTTAATATATATGAGATTATATTTTTTATGTCAGAGCGATATTCTATTATACGTCTTTGCCTATTGGCAAAAGTAGTGCGAAGCTCTTATTATAAATGGCTCAAGCGTAAAGATATTATCACCAATAAGGATATACAGGATAAAATAATTAAAAATCATATACTAGATATACATAATAAATATAGAGGAACTTATGGACGAAAGAGGATATGTATTTATCTTAATAATATATTAGGCATTGAAATAAATCATAAGCGTGTATATAGACTAATGAATGAAATGAATATAAAAGCTGTTATACGTAAAAAAGTATATAAGCATAAGTTTAAACCTGCGTCAGTAGCGAAGAATATATTGAATAGAGAATTTACGGTTACTAGACCGTTAACGAAGTTATGCATGGATATAACATATATTCCTCTAGATAAATCTAGTCGTCGATTTTTATATTTAAGCGCAGTAAAAGATTTATATAATGATCAAATTATTGCTTATAATATGAGTACTAGGAATGATGTGAAATTGGTTAATGATACATTAGAACAGCTATATAATCTGCCATTGAAAAAAGGGTGTATATTGCATACTGATCAAGGATTTCAATACACAAGAAAAGAATATTGCGATGATTTAAAAAGGCACAGTATTACACAATCTATGTCCCGTCGTGGGAACTGTTGGGACAATGCTCCTATTGAAATATTTTTTGGACATTTAAAATCAGAATTAATATACTTAAGCAAAACACGAGAAACAGAAAAATTAATAAATGAAATCAATGAATATATTTGGTTTTATAATAATGAGCGAATACTACTAAAATACGGCATGAGTCCTATTCAATATAAGTCTCATGCCGCATAAAGAGTCTTTTTTCTATTGTCTACTTGACAGGATCAAGTTTATATGGGAGTTTTTTATTGTACATCTTTTATTATTAATGCTACAATTATGGTATATATTACCTATAATTTATTTGAAAATTTTTATTATGTAGTGGTTAAATGAAAGCTAAGTATTTATTATAAAGGAGTGGTTGAATTGGAAAAATGGGAGTATAGAAGCATTAAGTTTGAAACAAAAGGCTTTATGGGTGGTATATTGGAGATTGAAGAATTCAATCATCAACTTAACAATTTTGGTGAAGAAGGTTGGGAATTAGTATCTTGTGTTGCTACGAGCCAAGGACAAGGAACAACAAGGGAAGTAATAGCTATTTTTAAAAGAAAAAAATTTTGATTATAATAAAATATTTGAGATAAACTAAAGGAGATAAATCATCATGATAATTTGATTAAGCAAAAAATTGAGAAGAAAAAGAAATTGTTGATGATAGAATAAAGAGAATTATACAATGGAGGAAGTAGTATGGCAAGACGAGATGTTCGTAAAATGATTTTTGCAAGTGTTTATCCACTTTATATTGAAAAGGCGGAGAAAAAAGGACGTACAAAAGAAGAGGTTGATGAAATTATTCGTTGGTTAACATCATATAGTCAAGAAGCTTTAGAAGAAAAGATAGAAAATAATATAGACTTTGAAACCTTTTTTACAGATGCGCCAGAGCTAAATCCAGATAGAGCTTTAATTAAAGGCAGCATTTGTGGTGTTAAATTGGAAGAAATCGAAGATCCAATTATGAAGGAAATTAGATATTTAGATAAGCTAATTGACGAGTTAGCAAAGGGAAAAGTTATGAATAAGATTTTACGAAAAAATATTTAAAAATAAAAACACTGATTTTATAAAGAAGATAAAATCGGTGTTTTTAACTTAAGAGAAGTTTTAAAATAATTGCAAAATAGTATTTGCAATGCTGCTATCTGGATTTTCCTTAAGTACCTCTTCTGATTTTTTTATAGCTTCATAAGGCTTTAAAAAGCTATTTTGCAGGGTAGAAAATATAAGTAACCATTCTTTATATTTAATATTATTTGAATAGTTTAAGCACTTTTTTATATGAGTAAAAGCTAAGGATTCATAGTTTAAAGGCGTTAAAACTACAAATATGTAATAAGACATTAAATAATGTGTATAAGCTAACTCATCACAATTATTACTATCTTCAAGTGAATATATTTTATTTATAAGCCAAAAATAAAAATTATTTTTCATATAATAATCATGATTCTTCAATTCTATTAGATGTTCTTCATTTATTTCATAAATAGATACTTCATCTAAATTCAATTTAAAAATTTCATTTAAATCGTTCATAATAGGCTCCTTCTTTAGGTTTTATATTTATTATTTTAAAACACATTAATATAAAATTCAATTAATAAAAAGCAATAAACTAAGAAGTAATATTGACAAAAAAAATTAAAAGTGATAAAAGTAGGGTAATTAATAGTTGAATTATTTATCATTATTAAAAATAGGAGATATAAAAATGAAAGATTTTAATATATGGTGGCAGCCATTTAAATCATTAGGTGAAAAGAGCTTTATAAGAAATTTAATTGTAAGTTTATTAGTATTATTTTATTTAATATTTATACCAATAGTAATGATAAATAAAATAAATATAGTAAATAGATTTTTAATAATTATTACAATTATAATAAATATTTTACTTATTATAATTGGGTACTTTTAGGTAAGAAGTTATGGAAAAAAGGCGAAAGCATTAAATAAATATTAAGCATAGAAAGAGTGGATAACTTATGACAGGATGGATAATTTATAATGGAACATTAAATATTCCTAAAATAAATAAGCTTGTAGATTCTTTAATAATTGAAGGAGAGAAACTGGATATAGAATTAAAGAAGGTAAAAAATACGGAAATAATTCCTACATATAATAATGAAGGGAAAGCTGAGCTTTTATATTTAAAAGATCTTGAAAGCCCAAAATTTATTATATTTTGGGACAAAGATGTATTATTAGCAAGGCATTTAGAAAAGATGGGATTTAAAGTCTTCAATTCAAGTAAAGCTATTGAATACTGTGATCATAAGGGATTAATGCATTTAGAGCTTTCTAATAGCAATATACAAATGCCGAGAACAATTTTATCACCAATGATATTTGATTACTTATTAAATAGTGAAGGTTATTTAGTAAAATGTTTTGATGAACTTGGAAAAGATGTAATAATAAAAGAATCAAAGGGTTCCTTTGGAATGCAGGTATATTCAATAAAAAATAAAGAAGATTTTATTAAAAAGGTTATGGATTTAAATAAAAGAAATATAGATTTTATTATGCAAGAAAATATAAAAAGTAGTTATGGAAAAGATATAAGAGTAAATATCATAGGAGATAAAGTGATAGGGGCTATGCTTAGAGAATCTGATAAAGACTTTAGAGCTAATATATCTCAAGGTGGAAAAGGTAAATTAATAAACTTAACAATAGAACAAGAAGAACTTGCACTTAAGGCGCATAAGGTATTAGGATTAGATTTTTCGGGGGTAGATTTATTATTTGGAGAAAATAATAAACCTATATTATGTGAAGTAAACTCAAATTTAAATTTCTTAAGTTTTGAAGAGCTTTGGGGAAAAAGCTTTGGAGGCGAAATACTAAAATATATATTAGAGGAATGTTTATGATAAAAGGTTTAGTTATTTATGATGAAGTAGATGTAGAAAAAAATAAAAGTTATATAAATTGGTTAATAGAAGATGGAATAAAATATAATTTGGATTTAGAATTGATATTAGCAAAAGATATAAATTATAGAGTTTTAGATTCAAAATTTAAATTTGTTATAAATAGGTCTAGAGATTTTAGAATAACTTATAATTTAGAATTAGTAGGACTAAGAGTTTTTAATAAATTTAATTTTTGCAGGCTTGGAAATGATAAGTTAGAAGCATATAATTTTATGGAAACTTTAGATATTAAATATCCAAAGGTTTATAGAAGCATTGAAGAGTTAAATAGTAATAAAAAGATAATAGAAAAACCTAAAAATGGACATGGTGGAATAGGAGTTAATATATTAAAGGGTTTTAAATCTCTAGATTTTAATA
Source organism: Clostridium sartagoforme AAU1 (assembly GCF_000401215.1). Taxonomy (GTDB): domain Bacteria; phylum Bacillota; class Clostridia; order Clostridiales; family Clostridiaceae; genus Clostridium; species Clostridium sartagoforme. The sequence continues at coordinate 8,935 of NZ_ASRV01000080.1, forward strand.
AAAATGTTTATCAAGGGTTTATTGGAGATTATGTTGGAGATATAAGGTTTTATATAATAAATAATAATATAGTTAATTCAGTAATTAGGCTTCCTAAAGAAGATGAAACCTTATCTAATTTTTCAAGGGGTGGCAATGTTGAATTATATAAATATTCATATTTGCAAAAAGAGATAATAGATAAAATACTAAGTAATATAGACATAGATTTTGGTGGAATTGATTTCTTACTTTTAGAAAATGGTGAAATATTATTTAATGAATTTGAAGATGCAGTTGGAAGTAGAATGTTAAGTTATTTAGGTGTAAATAACACTATGGAATTATTTTTAGAGCATATAAGAAAAAGTGTTAAAGGAATGAAATAGATATGAAAGATTTAAAGGCATTAAAATATTTAGAGGAGCTAAGGGTTTTAGGATCAAATTATGGATTAGAACGTACAGAGAGATTATTAGAGTTGCTCGGAAATCCACATAAAAAACTAAAGCTTATACATATAGCTGGAACAAATGGAAAGGGATCAACATCTTCTATATTAGGTAAAGTTTTAATAGAACATGGTTATAAAGTAGGATTTTTTAATTCACCACATTTAGAAGAAATAGAAGAAACGATAAGAATAAATGATGATAATATAGCTGAAGAGGAGTTAGTAAATTTATTAGAGGAAATAAAGCCATATGTTAATAAAATAGTAGAAGAAGGATACAAGCATCCAACTGAATTTGAAGTATTAACTTGTGTTATGTTTTTATATTTATATAGACAAAAGATTGATTTTGGAGTAATAGAAGTAGGTCTAGGAGGAAGGCTAGATTCAACAAATGTAATTACACCAATTTTATCGATAATAACTTCTATAAGCTTAGATCACACAAATATTTTAGGAAACACAGTAGAAGAAATAACTAGTGAAAAGGTAGGGATAATAAAAGAAAATGTTCCAGTTATAACTTGCAAGCAAAAAGATAAGGTTATTAATATTATAAAAAGTAAAGCATTATTAACAAATTCTAAATTAACTATTGTAGATTCAAATAATTTTAATCTATTAGAAATAGTGAATGATGATATTCCTTATCAGAGAGTATCAATTAATTTTAATAATAATAAATATACTTTAGATTTATCTTTGCTTGGTAAACATCAAATAATTAATTTATCTTTAGCAATTAAAGCACTAGAAGAGCTTCAAAGGTTAAATTATATAAATATTGAAATTAATAAATTATATAAAGGTGTAAAAAGTATTAAATGGAAAGGAAGACTTGAAGTATTAAAGAAAAATCCATATATAGTAATTGATGGAGCTCATAATATCGCAGGAATAGAATTTCTTAAAAGAAATATAGAGGAATATTTTAAATATCAAAAATTATACTTAATACTTGGAATTTTAAATGATAAAAATGTTGAAGAAATGGTAAAAGTAATAGCACCTTTAGCCACTGAAGTTTATACTGTGACGCCTAATTCAATAAGAGCAGCTAGTGCAAATGAACTAAAGGAAGTAGTATTGAAGTATAAGAATAATTGTATTGCTTTTGATGATTATGACAAGGCAATAAAACTATCATTAAGTAAAGCTAATAAAGATGATTTAATAGTTGCAGCTGGTTCTCTTTATATGATAGGAGAAATAAGAAAGATATTAACTAATACATAGAGAAATTTGTGTGCTTTTAATGTCAGATAACATAATTAATGCATATTTTATATTGAGGTGATTAATATGAAAATAGTGCTTGATTATGGACACTGTTTGTCGGGGGCTGATACTGGAGCAGTAGGAAATGGATATAGAGAAGAAGTTTGTACAAGAGAAATAGGCAAAAGAATAAAAACAAAATTAGAAAATTTAGGTCATAATATTATAGTTGTATCACCAGATTATGCATCTAGTGTATCTGAAAGCTTAAGAATTAGAGTTTCATCTGCTAATTCAGCAGGTGCAGATATTTCAATATCAATTCATTTAAATGCAGGTGGAGGACGAGGAACCGAGATTTATACTAAAAATGGTTCTATTCTTAGTGAAGCATCTAATATTTTAAAGGAAATGAATGCTATAGGATATATAAATAGGGGAGTTAAAGACGGAAGTGAGTTAGCCTTGGTTGGAGGAATAAGAATTAAATCGATGCTAGTAGAATGCTGTTTTATTGATTCTAGTGATATGAGTATATATGATCCGGAAAAAATAGCAACAGCAATAGTAAAGGGGCTAGTTGGAAAAGACACATCTTCCCCAAGTACTCCAAGTGAACCTGTAAATCCATCAACTCCTTCACAAAATGGTGATAGATATTTAAATTTAAATAAATTAGTAAGTAGTTGGAGAGTATATCCTTTAAATAAGGCACCTATAATAGGTAACGAAGTAGGAACTTTAGCACCATTAAGATATGGAGGATTATCTTACAAGATATTAGGAAACCCACAAAGTAACGTTTATACAATAGAAACTGTATCTTTTGGAAGAGTAAATATATATGCGCCAAGAGATAATGATAGTAGTATAAGTGATACAGCTTTATATGGTGAAGTTTCTTCTGGATCTTCCTCTGGGAGTACTTCAGGGAATTCTTCAACATCAAAAAGATATTTAAACTTGAATAGTAATGTAACTAGTTGGAGAGTATATCCATTAAGTAAACGTCCTATAATAGGAAATGAAGTTGGTTTTTTAGCACCATCAAGATATGGAGGATTATCATATGAGATTTTAGGAAATCCTCAAAATAATGTTTATACTATTAATACAGAAACTTTTGGTAAAGTAAATATTTACGCACCAAGAGATAATGATAGTAGTATTACTAATAGTCCAATATATTAAATTAAAATTTTAGGTGTGATTGATAAAGTTATTTTATTAATTGCACCTTTGTAAAA
>NZ_ASRV01000081.1 GCF_000401215.1 Clostridium sartagoforme AAU1
CGCAATTTAAATTTTATTTTTTTGATAATAAATATAACAATAATGATAATTTAAAATGAAAAGGTTTATTTAACTTTATAAGTATGATAGTATTTTATTAATTATAAATTAAGGAGGCTTTTAAAATATGGCAAAGCATTTACACATAATGGCTAATGAAGGAGATATAGCAGAAACAGTACTATTACCAGGAGACCCATTAAGAGCTAAGTTTATAGCTGAAAATTATTTGGAAAACCCTGTTTGTTATAATGAAGTTAGAGGAATGTATGGTTATACTGGTACATACAAAGGAAAAAGAATATCTGTACAAGGAACAGGAATGGGCTTACCATCACATTCTATATATGTAAATGAATTAATTCAATTTTATGGAGCAAAAAGACTTATTAGAATTGGATCAGCAGGATCAATTAATGAAGATGTTAATGTAAGAGATGTAGTATTAGCACAAAGTGCCTCAACAAACTCAGCAATAAATAAAAGAAGATTTCAAGGTATGGACTATGCTCCAACTGCAAACTTTAATCTTTTATTAGAAGCTTATAATAAAGGAAAAGAAAAAGGTTTAAACATTAAGGTTGGTAATGTTTTATCTTCAGATTTATTTTATGATGATACTAATGTAGGAATAAAGCTATGGGCTGATTATGGTTGTTTAGCTGTAGAAATGGAATCAGCAGAACTTTATACACTAGCTGCAAAGTTTGGAGTAGAAGCATTATCTATACTAACAATTTCTGATCATATATTTAAAGGAATAGAAACTACTCCTGAAGAAAGGCAAAAAAGTTTTACTGATATGATGGAGATAGCCTTAGAATTAGCAAAATAATATTTGCATAATGAAGACAGTAGATAAAAACTTCTACTGTCTTCATTACATTTAAATTATAAATCTATATATTAAAATTAGTAGCAATTAAATAGCTAATATATTTAGTTAAGTAAAATGCTAAAAATAAAAGTATACATATTGTAATTTTGCAAAAAATAATTTAGAAAGAAGGTGTTTAATTTGATTGATATATCACTATTAGGTTGTGGTGGAGGAATGCCTATGCCAAATAGAAATTTATCATCTTTATTTATAAATTATAGAGGAAGAAAAATATTAATAGATTGTGGCGAAGGAACACAAGTAACAATAAGAAAAATGGGGCTTGGATTTAAAGCAATAGATTTAATTTTAATAACACACTTTCATGGAGATCATATTGTAGGACTTCCTGGGCTTCTTTCAACAATAGGAAATAGTGGAAGAGAACATCCTTTAACTATAGTTGGGCCTATAGGAATTACTAATGTAGTAAATAGTCTTAGGGTTATTGCTCCTTATTTACCTTATGATTTAAATATAATAGAAAATCCTACAAAATTATATTTAAATCTAAAAAAGATATACTTCAAATAGACACAAGTGAAAAAAGTGATTTGGTTTTAAAAACTATAGAACTTGAACATTCAGCTATTTGTTTAGGATATAGTCTTTATTTTAAAAGGAAGAAAAAGTTTGATATAAATAAAGCTACCAATATGAATATACCAAAAATTTTATGGAATAGATTACAAAAGGAAGAAAAGATAGTTTATGAAGGGATAAGATATGACTACACTATGGTTTTAGGAGAAGAAAGAAAAGGAATTAAATTAAGTTTTATAACTGATACAAGACCTCTAAGTAATATATGTAATTTTATAAAAGATAGTGATTTATTTATCTGTGAAGGTACTTATGGAGATGATAATGACATAGATAAAGCTATAAAAAATAAGCATATGACCTTTAGAGAAGCAGCAACTTTAGCCAAGAATGGTGAAGTGAAAGAAATGCTTTTAACTCACTTTAGTCCTGCTATGATTAATCCAAATGAATATTTAGAAAATGCAACAGAAGTTTTCAATAATGTAACAATAGGAGAAGATGAAATAATAAAAACCTTAAAGTTTACATAGTAATCTTTAAGGCTTTTATAAAAATTAACTACTAGAAGAAGCTGCTATAGCAGCAGAAGAAGCCGCAGTTGCTGCTGCTATTTGCATTATAAGAACAATATTTAAAGATATATTATTAGTTGTCTCAATTAACTTCTCTTTAGTTAAGGAATCACTATTTTCTATAAATTCTAATGAAAGTAAGGATGCTATTATCATATTTCTTACAGTTGATCCTAAAGAGAAACTTCCGAATCCATGTTGCTTTTTTAGATAATTATTTGCTGAATTTAAATCAGTAGCAAATTTCTCGTAATCTATATTGGTGAGAGCAGCAACTCCTAAAATTGGAAGAGAATAGCTTTTTAAAGGAACAGAATGATTTCTTAAAATTTTATCTAACAAAAGTACTTTATTACATTTTTCTTGTGGGAATCCTTCGAAGAGAGATAGTATATGAGATAAAGCTTGAAGATTATTTCCACTATAAAAACCATTATTTTTTAGAATATTATAACATTCTTCCATATCTATAAATGTTTGTTCTACGTTATTTGAAGTTGTTGCAATAAGAGCTGCAGCACAAATATCTTCCTGACCAGTTAAAAATAAATGATTTTTTTTCATAGTATCATAAGCTTTTCTAGTATTTACAACTATTAAATCGACATCATTTATATTTCTATAATTATAGATTATTTGAGCTGCTAAAACTAAAAATTGATTATTGAAGAAATGATTTTTTAATTTATTATATATTATTATAATATCATTAAAACTTTCTTCAGGATTATTTTGTATAGACAAATTGACAGCAGTAGTTAAAAGATTATTACCTCTAAAGTTAGAAAAAATAGAAGAGTTATTCCTTATTATATCTATACAATTGTTAATTTTTTCTACATCTGCATTTCTATTTCTTAATGTTAAGTTTAAAGCGTTACATTTTTTAAAAGTACCCATACCAAGGTTGATTTTACATTATCTAATAGCTTACTATTTTTAATAAGTAGTTCAATTTTATCATCTACCATAAACTCTCATCTCCTTAAAATTTATAATAATATTATAACTATAAATTAAAATTAATTCAATACAAAAAAACTCTTTATAAGATAAAAAATAACTCATAACATCATATAAGTTTATAAGTATTTAAATTTGAGTATATTAACATTAGTGATATAATGGTAATATGTAGTAAAATATGGAGGTTAGATAAAATGAAAAAAAGTAATAAAGTGAAAGTAATTATTTTATTTATGATTACAATGCTATTGACGTTGACAAGCTGTAAAGGAGAAGTAGAAGAAACTATAATAGACGATAAAGAAGTAAAAGAAGTATCAGTAGTTGTACCAAATGGGGTTCCAGCTACAGCAATTTCAAAGCTTATAAAAGAAAATATACAGGTTGATAATAAGCACATTATTAATTATTCTATAGAAAATACAGCAGATACATTAGCAACTGCAGTTATGAAAGGAGAACCAGATATAGCTATAGTACCATCTAACATTGCAGCACAAGCTTATAATAAAGGTCTTGGATATAAGTTAGTTGGAACAACTGGCTTCGGAGCTTTATATTTGATTTCAACTGAAGGTGAAATAAATTTTAATGACATTAAAGGAAAAGAGATATATAACATAGCTAATGGATTAACTCCTGATATAGTTTTTAAAGCTTTATTAAAGCAAAATGGAATTTTAAATGATGTTACTTTAAGTTATGTTGGAGGTGCTACAGAATTAGCACCAGCTATATTAAGTGGAAAAGCTAAATATGCAGTTGTTCCTGAACCAGCTTTAACAACTATATTAAGTAAAAAACCTAATATAAGTATAGTGGCTAGTTTAAATGACTTATGGAAAGAACAATTTAATAGTGAAAAAGGTTTTCCACAGGCAAGTATAATAGTTAAGGAAGAAATAATAGCCAATGATAAAGATTTTCTTGAAAAGTTTATAACTAAAGTAGATGAATCAGTTAAATGGGTAAATGATAATAATAAAGA
>NZ_ASRV01000082.1 GCF_000401215.1 Clostridium sartagoforme AAU1
GTAGATGAATCAGTTAAATGGGTAAATGATAATAATAAAGAAGCAGCACAATATTCAGTTGAAAATGGTTCACAAGTAGAAACCTCTATAACAGAAAAGTCAATAAAAAATAGTAATATAAGCTTTTCAAAGGCAAAAGATAATAAAGAGGATTATATAGATTACTTTAAAGTTTTAGAAAGTGAAAATTCAAAATCAATAGGAGAAAAGGTACCAGATGAAAAATTCTTCTATGAAGGATAAAAGAATAATATTCATATCACTACTTATAATAGTAGTGATATGGATAATTTTATCCAATAAAATTAACAATTCTATTTATTTGCCTAAGATAAGTGAAATATTAATAGAAATAATAAGTATAGTAAAAGAAAAGCAATTTTTATTAAATATAATAAATTCATTATTAAGAGGCTTCATAAGTTTTTTTATAGCACTAATAATAGCTGTGTTCCTAGGGATAGTATCAAGCTTCAATAAATTTATCTACAATTTTTTATATCCAGTAAACTCAATATTAAAATCAATACCAACAATAGCTTTTATACTAATTGCACTAATTTGGTTAAATAAAAATTATGCACCTTATTTAATTGGAATTGTAATAGCTTTTCCAATATTATATGAAACAACAATTAATTCACTTATAAATGGAAATAGTTATTTAAATGAAATGGTTGAAGCTTTTAGGGTTAGTTTTTTTGATAAACTTTTTAATATACATATTCAATCAATAATAATAAGTATATCATCTATAGCAACATCGACTTTTTCCTTAGTTTTGAAAGTAGTAATTGCAGGAGAAGTTTATGGACAACCGTCTTATGGAATAGGAAGTGCTATACAAGGTGAAAAAATTAACTTTAATACACCAGGTATATTTGCATGGATAATTATAGTAGCAATGCTATGCTATGTAACTGATAAATTTATTATATGTTTTTTAAATATTCTTATTAAAGATAGGAGATATATGATTGATTAAATTTAATAATATTAATATTAGCTTTGGAGATAAAGTGTTATATGATAATTTTTCAATAGAATTTCAGGAAAATGCTATAAATTATATAATGGGTGAATCTGGAATAGGAAAAACTACTTTAATAAAATATATAAAAGATGATTTATTTTTGAAAAATGTTGATATTAGTGTTGTTTTTCAAGAAAGTAGATTAATACCCTGGAAGAATATTTATAAGAATTTAGAAATAGTAATAAAAAATAAAGTTATGAAAGAAGATAGAAAAATAAAAATTAAAACGATATTACAAAATATGAATTTAATAAATTGCGAAAAGTTGTATCCTCACGAGCTAAGCGGTGGAATGCAACAAAGAGTAAGTATAGCTAGAGCACTACTCTATAATGGAGAAATTTTTATTATGGATGAACCGTTTAAGGGATTAGATAAAGAAAATAAAGAAAATGTCATTAGATTTATAAAGGAATATATATATGAAAATTCTAAAACGGCAATAGTAATAAGTCATGATATAGAAGAAGCAAAGAGGTTTGCTGATAAAATAATATTACTTAAAAATGAGCCTGTTACTAAAGAGATAATTAAATAGTTATGTTTAAGCGTAGAATTGCTAAAACTTTTACAAGGGAAATGCTTAAAGAATATTAAATGCAATAAATTTGAATTAATAGAAGTAATAAAGGAAAAACTAATATTGAGGATAAAATTTAATTAATGATATAGTTTACAGAAGGATTATTATAGAAAATCTAGAATATAATAAGTATAAGTTTAAGGATAATAATTTAAAATACTTAAAGGATGGAAATTATGCCAAAGGTCATTAATATAATCGGAGAAAAATCAAATGTGGGAAAAACATTTGTAATTGAAGGTTTAATAAGAGAATTAAGAAGTAGAAATTTAAGTGTAGCAACAATTAAACATGATATTCATGAATTTGATATTGATAAAAAAGGAAAAGATACATATAAACATAGAGAAGCAGGTTCAGAAACTATAATAATATCCTCTAGTTCTAGACTTGCGATAATAAAAGAATTAAAAGAAGAAACTAAATTTTATGATCTAATAAATATAGCTATAGATAAAGATATAATTTTAGTAGAAGGATATAAGAAAAGTAATTTAAGAAAGATAGAAGTATATAGAAATGGTGTTAGTAGTAAAATAATAACGCCCAAGAATAATCTTATAGCAATAGCAAGTGATGTAAACTTAAGATTAGATAATATTTTAGTTGTAGATAAAAATGATTTTAAAGAACTTGCTAATTTAATAGAGAAAGAAGAAGATTTTAAATTTGAAAATTATCAATAATATTTTCTAGAGCATAGTATTACCTAAGGATACAATCTATGGATTCTATGCCTGAATTATAAATTCACAGGGTGTTTATTTGAAAAAATAGCATCTCCACGATTTGGGAAGGAAAATAAGTTGACTTAAGTATATAATTACTTATAAAATATAAATTTTAAAATAATATTAAGGTTAATTTTAAGATTTATACATTAAGTAGATTTTAGCACTATAAAAGGTGTTTATTTATATTTAAATTAAAAGCTTATTACTCACCCAATTTATGAGTAATAAGCTTTTTATATAGAAAATACAAAGCAATATTATTTTAAAAGAATTATTATATAAATTTTAAAGGAGGAAGAATGTGAGATCCTTTATATCATTAAATGAAGCACTGGAAATATTAAACGAAAATGTAGATAATTTAGATATTGAAGAAGTAGATTTAATTAATGGATTAAATAGAGTAGTATCTGAAAATATATATGCACAAATAAACAATCCACCTTTTAATAAATCTGCCATGGATGGATATGCATTTATTTGTAATAATGGAGAATTAATTAATAAAAGATTAAAGATAATTGATAAGGTTTATGCAGGAGGAGTCTGTAATAACATTGTAAGTGAAGAAACAGCAATTAAAATAATGACAGGAGCACCAATTCCAAAAGGAGCAAATGCTGTTATAAAACAAGAAGATGTAGTTATAGAAGAAGATTATATTATTTTAAGAAAAAATATAAATGAAAATGAGAATATTTGTATAAAGGGAGAAGATATATTACAAGGAAGCTTACTTTTAAAGTCAAATAAAAAACTTAATTATGCTGACATTGGAATTTTAGCTAGTTCAGGAATAAATAAAATAAAAGTATATAAAAAGCCTAAAGTGGCATTTATAAGTACCGGTGATGAAGTTATTGATATTGGTTTTGAGCTTAAAGAAGGAAAAATTTATAACAGTAATAAATATTCTATATTATCTAGATTAGGTGAACTTGGATATGATGTTAAATATATTAGTCATATAAATGATGATTCTAAGGAAATAGGTAATTGTATTGAACAATTGTCTAAGAAGGTAGATTTAATAATTACAACCGGAGGAGTTTCGGTAGGAGAAAAGGATTTACTTAAAGAAGCCATAGATATAACAAGTGGAGAAAAGCTTTTTTGGAAAATTAATATCAAACCAGGTTCAGCAGTTTTATGTAGTAAGATAAATAAGTCAATTATACTAAGTTTATCAGGTAATCCAACAGCTGCACTAACAACTTTCGAACTATTAGTTAAGCCAACTCTTGAGAAATTATCTGGATATAAAGAAATCAAAATAAATAGAGAAAAAGCAATATTATTACAAGACATCAAAAAGAAAAGTCCTCAAAGAAGATTCATAAGAGGATATGTAGAAATTGATAATTATAGACAATATGTACATATAACACAAACTAAATCAGGAAATGGAATACTTAGTTCTGCAATAAATTCAAATTGTATAATTGAAATAGAAGTTAATAATGATGGAAAAAGTAAAGGTGATTTAGTAGATATTATAAAACTTTAGGAGAAAAGATGATAAATAAAACATTAGCTATTTTAGCAGGTGGAAAAAGCAGTAGGATGAATTATAATAACAAAGCATTATTACTTTTTAAAGAAAAAACATTTATAGAAAGTATAATATATGAAGGAAAGGATTTTGATGAAGTAATAATTATATCTAATAATAAAGAAGATTATACACAGTTTGGTTTGAAAGTTTTTAATGATATTTATTTAGGAAATGGGCCTTTATCCGGAATACATTCAGCACTTAAAAATTCGAGAAATGAGAAGGTTTTTTGTATTGCTTGTGACATGCCTTTAATTACAAAAAATATCTTAAAGTTTATAAGTGATATAAATGAAGAATATGAAGTTTTAGTACCTAAAATAAATGAAAAACTTCAACCATTATGTGCCATATATTCTAAAGGACTAATTCCTAGAGCTGAAGAAGCTTTAATAAATAATGAAAATAAATTAAAAAAGTTTATAATGTCAACAAAATATAAAGTGTTAGAAGATAAAAAATATAAAGTGCTAAGTGAAAAAGAGTTTTCAAATATAAATACAATTAATGAATATAATGATTTGGAGGAAATTTAATGTACACTGTTGGAATAATAACAAGTAGTGATAAAGGGTATATAGGAGAGAGAGAAGACAAAAGTGGAGCAGTTATTAAAGAAATAGTAGAAAATGCAGGTTTCAAAGTAGAAAAAATGATAATTGTACCTGATGAAAATGAGATGTTAAAAAAAGAATTTATATATATGAGTGATGAACTAAAGGTTAATTTAATATTAAGTACAGGTGGTACTGGATTCTCCCAAAGAGATATAACTCCAGAGGCAACCAAAGAAATAATTGATAGAGAAGCACCAGGAATTTGTGAAGCTATAAGAATGTATAGTCTTCAAATAACTAAAAGAGCAATGCTTTCAAGAGCCGTATCAGGTATAAGAAAAGATACATTAATAGTAAATTTGCCAGGAAGTCCAAAAGCATGTAAAGAAGCTTTAGATTTTATATTAGATGAGTTAAAGCATGGAATTGATATTTTGATTGGGGAATCAAAGGAATGTGCGAGAAAGTAAACATAATTATATTTAAAAAAATTATTAGAAATATTATTAATTTTATAGGAGATTAAGTAAAATGAAAATGATAAGTGTATATGATTCTGTTGGGTGTATATTATCTCATGATGTTACTCAAATAATACCAGGAGAATTCAAAGGAAGACTTTTTAAAAAGGGTCATGTTATAAAAGAGGAAGATATTGAAAAATTATTATCCATAGGCAAAGAGCATATTTATGTATGGGAACCTAGTGAAGGAGAATTACATGAAAATGATGCTGCAATTAGGATTTCAAACCTTGTACTTGGAGAGGGTGTCTGTAAATCAAAAGAAATCAAAGAAGGAAAAGTGGACTTTTTTGCAGATATAGATGGAGTTTTAAAAATAAATAAAGATGAATTATTTAAACTTAATAGTCTTGGAGAAATAATAGTATCAACACTACATAATAATACTCCAATAAGAAAAGGCGAGAAAATAGGTGCAACAAGAGTTATTCCATTAATAATTGATGAAGATAAGATAATTAATGCAGAAAAATTAATAAAAAATAAAATTATTTATGTGGAAAAAATAAAGTCCAAGAAGTGTTTACTTATAACAACAGGTAATGAAGTCTATAATGGAAGAATAAAAGATGCCTTTTTACCAGTTATAAAATCAAAGCTTGGATATTATGGCAGTGAAGTAATAAAGCAAGTTATTTTACCAGATTCTAAAGAAAAAATAATAAAAGAAATAAAAAATGGATTAAGTGAAAATGTAGATATGATTGTATGCACAGGGGGAATGTCAGTAGACCCAGATGATGTAACACCAACTGCTATAAAAGAATGTGGCGGAGAACTTGTTACTTATGGATCACCAGTATTACCAGGAGCTATGTTCTTATTAGCTTATTATAAAGATACACCTATACTTGGAGTGCCAAGTTGTGCAATGTATTCAAAAAGAACAGTATTAGATTTAGTACTACCAAGAGTACTATCAGATGAAAAATTAACTTTAGAGGATATAGCAGCTTATGGACATGGAGGATTGTGCTTAGATTGTAAGATTTGTACTTTTCCACATTGTTCTTTTGGAAAGTAGGAGGATATAATGAATAGTAAATTTACTCATTTTGATAATAATGGCAATGCAAAGATGGTAGATGTATCAGAAAAGAAGAAAACTGAAAGAGTTGCAATTGCAATTTCTAAAATAAAAGTAAGCAAAGAAACATTAGAACTTATAAAAAAAGGGGAAATAGGTAAAGGGGATGTTTTAGGAGTGGCTAGAGTTGCGGGAATAATGGCTAGTAAGCAAACATCTAATTTAATACCTATGTGTCACCCTTTAATGATATCGAGTTGTAATATAGATTTTGAAATAAATGATGAAGATAGTAGTATTGAAATTAAAGCAACTGTAAAAATAGTAGATAAAACAGGAGTTGAAATGGAGGCTTTAACTGCAGCTACGATTTCAGCATTAACAATATATGATATGTGTAAAGCTGTAGATAAAAGAATGGTTATAGAGTACACTCATTTACTAAAAAAAACAGGGGGAAGAGTGGAGAGTTTGATTTTTATGATAGCTCTTTAAAATAATATGAAAGATAAATATGGCAGAGAAATAGACTATTTAAGAATTTCATTAACTGATAACTGTAATTTAAGATGCATATATTGTATGGAAGAAAAAGATAATAATTTTCTTAAAAATGAAGATAAACTAACTAATGATGAAATATGTAAAATAGTATGTGAAAGTGCAAAGCTTGGTATAAAAAAAGTTCGATTTACTGGCGGAGAGCCTTTAGTTAGAAAAGATATATTAGAACTTATGCAAAGAATAAATAATATACCATCTATAAAAGAAATATATTTAACTACAAATGGAATATTACTAGAAGAAAATCTAGAGATTTTTTCGAAGTCCGGATTAAAAGGTGTTAATATAAGTTTAGATTCCTTAAATGAAGAGAACTTTAAGAAATTAACTAGATTAGGAGATTTGAAAAAGGTACTATCAGCAATAGATAAATGTATATCACTTGGAATTAAAGTAAAATTAAATACTGTTATAATAAAAGGAATTAATGACAAGGAGATAATAGATTTTGTTAATTTAACTTTAAAGAATCCAATAGATGTAAGGTTTATAGAACTTATGCCAATTGGGGTAGGAAGCAAATATAAGGGAATTAATAATGAAGATATTATAGAAACTATTAAAAATAATTATAAGAAATTTGAAGAAGTTAAAAAAAATAAAAGTGGGGGTCCAGCAACTTATATAAAATTAAATGGTGCTAAAGGTAAAATTGGATTTATAAGTGCAATAAGCAATTGCTTTTGCGAAGAATGTAATAGAATTAGATTAACTCCAGAAGGATTTTTGAAACAATGTTTACATTTCAATTATGGTATTGATTTAAAGAAATTAATTAGATGTGGAGTTTCTGATAAAGATTTGTCACTTGCAATACACAATAGCATTTTTGATAAACCAGAAAAACATTTATTTATGCAGAAAAGTAAAGACAAAGAATTAAAATTTATGAATCAAATTGGAGGATAGAAATATGAGCAAAGTTTTAGCTATATGTACAAGTAAGCATAAAGGAACATTAAAAAATGAAATAGAAGAAGCAACCTTTATAGAAGAGTTTGGGATAGAAGGTGATGCTCATGCAGGTAAATGGCATAGGCAAGTAAGTTTATTAGCATTTGAAAAAATTGATGAATTTAGAAATAAAGGTGGAGACGTAGATTTTGGTGCATTTGGAGAAAATTTAGTAATAGATGAAATTGAGCTAAATAAACTTCCAGTTGGACAAAGATTAACAGTAGGAGAAGTACTTTTAGAAGTAACTCAAATTGGTAAGGAATGTCATGATAAGTGTGCTATATATTATCAAGTTGGAGAATGTATAATGCCGAAAAATGGTATATTTACTAGGGTATTAAGGGGCGGAAAAGTAAGAGTTGGAGATGAGTGCAATTTAATAAATATGGAAAAGAAAGTATTTTCCTTGTAACGAAAACATCTTAGCATTTAGTTATGAAATAATTGAATGCTAAGATTTTTTTACTTTTTAGAGTAGCAAAAAATTAATTTTATGGATATTTTTATGATATCTTCATTTTACATAGGTTATGTATTTTTATTAAATGAATACAAGAAGTAAATATTAGAAATAATATTTATAAAATGGATAGATTTAAAGGAGAAATTATATGAGAATTGTTAGATCTACTTGCAATTATTGTTCTATAGCATGCAATTTTGATTTCCATGTTAATGAAAATGATTTTATAGAAAGGGTAGTACCAGCAAAGAATTATCCTGTGAATAAAGGTTTTTGTTGTATTAAAGGTCTTAATTTAGATAAACAAAATACTATTTATGAGAACCCAGTACTGCCACTTTTAAAAAATAAAAAAGGACAGTTTGAACATATATCTTGGGGAGAAGCATTTAATATATTTGCGAATAAGATTAAAGATATACAAAATCGGTATGGAAAAGAAAGTTTTGCATTTTTAAGTACAGGGCAGTTATGTACTGAAGAAATGGCACTAGCTGGACATATAGGAAGAAATTTTTTAGGTGGTAATGGAGATGGAAATACTAGACTTTGTATGGCAACTGCAGTTGTAGCATATAAACAAAGTTTTGGCTTTGATTCACCGCCATACACCTTTGAAGATTTAGAACTATCCGATGTAGCGATATTTATTGGCTGTAATCCAGTAGTAGCTCATCCAATTCTTTGGAGAAGACTTGTTGATGGCAGAGGTGAAGATTCAAAACTTATAGTAATTGACCCAAGAAAAAGTGAGACAGTTAGTAATGCAGATATTTGGATTGATTTAAAACCAAAGAGTGATTTAAGACTTTTATATACATTAGCAAATGTGCTAATTGAAAAAGAATGGATAGATAAAGAGTTTATAAAAAATAGCACCGAGGACTTTGAAGGCTTTAAAAGCCATGTTAAAAAATATGATATAAATGATATTGAAGAGCATACAGGAATATCCAAAGGAAGAATATTAGATCTTGCAAAAATAATTCATGAAGGAAAAAGAGTATCGTTTTGGTGGACTATGGGGGTAAATCAAGGATATCAAGCAGTTAGAACTGCACAGGCTATAATAAATTTGGCGCTTATGACTGGAAATATAGGAAAACCTGGAACAGGAGCAAATTCAATAACAGGGCAATGCAATGCTATGGGATCAAGATTATTTAGTAATACAACAGGACTTTACGGAGGCGGAGAATATAGTAATAAGGATAGAAGAAAAGTTGTAGCAGAAGCCTTAGATATTGATGAAGATATGTTACCTAAAAAATCAAGTATTCCATATGATCAAATAATTGAAGGCATTAATAAAGGAGAAATAAAAGCTCTTTGGGTGATAGCTACAAATCCAGCAGCATCTTTTATAAATAATTTAGAATTTAAGAAAGCTGCTGAAAAACTAGAATTCTTAGCTCTTCAAGATATTTATAGCGATACAGAAACTGCTAAATATGCGCATCTTATACTTCCATCAACAAATGGATTAAAAAAGGAAGGGGTTCTCATAAATACAGAAAGAAGAATATCTAAAATTCAACCAGTAATTCCCAAAAAGGAAAATGAATTATCAGACTATGATATAATGCTAGGAATTGGCGAAGCTATTGGAATGGGAAAACTTTTGGAGAAATGGAGAACTCCAAAGGATGCTTTTGAAACAATAAGAGAATGTACTAAGGATATGCCTTGTGATATTACAGGAGTAGAATATGATGATTTAATAGTATCTCAAGGAATACAATGGCCATTTAGAAAAGGAGAGAAATTAGATAGTAAAGAGAGAAGACTCTTTGAAGATAAAAAGTTTTATACTCCTAGTAAAAAAGCCAAATTTATTTATGAGGATATAAGTGAAATGCCATATGAGCAAAATAAGGAATACCCCTATATTTTAAGTACAGGAAGGGCCACTGCAGGTCAATGGCATACACAAACAAGAACAAGGGAAATTCCAGCAGTAGAAGCAATAATTGTTAAAGAAGGATATATAAATATTAATACAGATACGGCAGAAAAGCTTGGCATTAGAGAAAATGAAAAAGTTAAGGTAACTGCACCTAATGGATTAAGCAATAATTTTCTAGTTAAGTTAACTAGAACTGTAAAGAAAGATCATGTTTTTGTACCAATGCATTATATAGAGTCAAACTCTGTATTACCATCAGTGTTTGACACTTATTCAAGAGAGCCTAATTATAAGTATGTACCAGTAAAAATAGAAAAAATAAATTAGGAGATTAATATGAAAAGAATAAAAATAAATAGAAAAAAATGTATAGGATGCTTAACTTGTGTTACGGCCTGTACGGTAGCTCACGGATCAAGAGATACTAGAGGTAGAATAGTTATTGATAGTGAAGGAAAGTATGCGCCTATATACTGTAGGCATTGTACTAGACCAGAATGTGTATATGCATGCCCTACTGGAGCAATGAGAAGAGATGATGAAAGTGGCTATGTAATTTATGATAAAAGTCGTTGTGCAAGTTGCTTTATGTGTATAATGGCTTGTCCTTATGGAGTATTAAAGATGGATTATCAAACTAATAGAGAAGTTATGAAATGTGATATGTGCTTATCTACTGAAAGTGAGTATCCACAATGTGTAGCTAAATGTCCTATGGGAGCTTTAACCTTAGAGGAGGTATATAAATAATGGTATATGTTATAGTTGGTGCATCAGCATCAGGAATTAATGCAGCTAAAACAATTAGAGAATATGATAAAGATGCAGAAGTTATTTTAGTATCAAAAGATGATAGAGTATATTCAAGATGCATACTTCATCATTTTTTAGATAGTAGAAGAGATATTAAGGATTTAGATTTTACTCCCAAAGATTTTTTTGATATGTATAATATAAAATGGTTAAAAGGAATTGAAGTTATAGGAATAGATATTAAAGAAAAAGTTTTATCTTTATCAAATAAGGAAAGTTTAAAATATGATAAAGTTTTACTTGCAGCTGGAGCTTCTTCTTTTTTACCACCAATAGAAAATTTAAGAACTTCTAATAATATAATTGGGCTTAGAAATTTAGATGATGCAATAAAAATCAAAGAGCTTACTAAGAAAGTTAAAAATGTTGCTATTTTAGGAGCAGGATTAGTTGGAGTTGATGCTTTAGCAGGACTTTTAGATTATGATGTGAATTTAACAATGATTGAAATGGGAGATAGAATGCTTCCCCTTCAATTAGACAAATATTCTGCAAATGTATATGAAGAAAGATTAAGAAAAGAAGGAGTTAATTTTAAGTTTGGTGTAAGAGCAGAAAAGGTGATTGTAGATAATGATAATAATCCAGTTTCAATAAAGCTTAATACAGGAGAAAAAGTACCTTGTGAACTCATTATAGCTTGTGCTGGTGTTAGAGCAAATGTAGGATTCTTAAAAGATACTGGAATTGAATGTGATAAATTTGGACTTATAATAAATGCAAAAGGTGAAACAAATGCTAAAGATGTATATGGAGCAGGAGATATAACAGGAAGAAATCCTATTTGGCCAACGGCTGTTAAAGAAGGAATAATAGCGGCAAATAATATGGTTGGAAAAGAAACATTTATGGAAGATTACTTCGCTAGTAAAAATACGATGAATTTTTGCGGTGTGGCTACTATGTCATTAGGTATAGTTACAAAGCCTGACGATGATTATGAAGAAATAGTAGATATTGATGGTAAGGATTATAGAAAAATAATTTATAAAGATGGAGCAATTTATGGAGCTATAGTTCAAGGAGATTTATCTTATGTAGGAGTATTGACACAACTTATAAAACAAAAAATAAATGTTGATAAAGTTAAAAAACCTTTATTTGACATTGATTATTCTGACTTCTTTAATGAAACAGAAAACTTAGAATTTGTATATTGATTTAAATGAGAAATTAATAATTATAATAATATGATAGTCATAAATATTTTATAACTATATAAGTAAAAGATTAATTAGTTTTATCAAAACCTCATTATTATCAATGCTTAATAAATGGCTTAGGAGGGAACCATGAAAGAAAATCTATTTTTGAAAAAAGTTGAGAATTTACCTATTGCGGTAGTGCCAGCTATGGTAGGTGCAGCTACATTATCTAATATTTATTATTTATTAGGATACATATGGATAAGGCACTTAACTATGTGGATTGCAACAGTTATTTTATTAACTTATATAGTTAAAATTTTATTATTTTATCCTACTTGCAAAAAAGAGTATTTTAACACGGTTCCATCTAGTCTTTATGCAGGAATAACTATGATAACTATGATTCTAGGGTCATATTATTTTGATTATAATAATAAATTTGGGAAAGGTCTATGGATTTTAGGGGTAGGGGTGCATGCAGTGCATATAGTAGTATTTACATATAATAATGTAATAAAGGGATTAAACAAAGATACTTTTCTTCCAAGTTGGTATGTGACATATAATGGAATAATGGTTTCTGTAGTTGTAGGAGCTTCTATGAAAGAGCCTTTAATAAATAAAATAGTTTTATATTATGGTATTGTGGCTCTACTAATTATATTACCATTTATGATTTTAAGATTAATAAAAGTTCCTGTAAAGGATGCAGTATTTCATACTCAAGCTATTTTGCTTGCTCCTTCAAGTCTTTGTGTGGTTTGTTATATAAATATTGAAGATAACGCTAACAATCTAGTATTATATTTATTATATCTTTTAGTTTTTGGTACGCTTTTATTCGTATTGTTAAAGCTTCCTAAATTTTTTCCTATAAATTTACGCCATCTTTTTCAGCATTAACCTTCCCTATGGCAATAGCAACATTAGCTTCAATAAAAATGTCATCATTTCTAAATTATAAAGGATATAAATTATTAAGTAATATATTAAAAGAAATATCAGGGATACAAATATATGTTACAACAGGTATAATAGTATTTGTACTATTTAATTTTTTTATGATATTTATAAAAGACATTAAGAGAAAATAAGAGTAATTTTAAAGAAGGCATACAATAATAATGATATAAATTTTTTCTTCAAATTTATAAAAAGGTATTCACAAATGATAAAAAAAAGAGTAATATATAAGTATAAATAAACATATCGGAATAGTAGGATATAAAGGAGAGATAAAAATGAAAATAGCAAAAAGTTTAGTAGAATTAATAGGAAATACACCATTATTAGAATTATCTAATTACAATTCAGAAAAGGATCTTTTAGCAACAGTAATTGCAAAGTTAGAATATTTTAATCCAGGTGGTAGCGTAAAAGATAGAATTGGATATGGAATGATAGTAGATGCAGAGAAAAATGGAATTTTAAATAAAGATTCAGTAATAATAGAGCCAACAAGTGGAAATACGGGTATAGCGTTAGCTTTTGTTTCAGCAGCAAAGGGATACAGACTTATTTTAACAATGCCAGAAACTATGAGTTTAGAAAGAAGAAATCTTCTAAAAGCTCTAGGGGCAGAATTAGTGCTTACACCTGGAACAGAAGGTATGAAAGGTGCAATAGCTAAAGCAAATGAACTTAAGGATACAATTGAAAATTCAGTTATTTTACAACAATTTGAAAATCCATCTAATCCAGAAATTCATAGAAATACAACTGCAGAAGAAATCTGGAGAGATACGGATGGAAAAGTTGATATATTTGTAGGTGGAGTTGGTACAGGAGGTACTATTACAGGAGTTGGAGAAGTTTTAAAAGCTAAAAATCCTAATGTTAAGATAGTTGCAGTTGAACCAAAAAATTCTCCAGTTATATCTGGTGGAAATCCAGGGCCTCATAAAATTCAAGGTATAGGAGCAGGATTTATACCTAAAAATTTAAATGTTTCAATTATAGATGAAGTTATTACTGTTGACAATGAAGATGCATTTAATGCTTCAAAAGATCTTTCAAGAACAGAGGGATTATTAGTAGGGATATCAGCAGGAGCAGCAATAGTTGCAGCACAAGAATTAGCAAAAAGGGAAGAAAATAAAGGGAAGAATATCGTAGTACTTTTACCAGATACGGGTGAAAGATATCTTTCAACAGATTTATATAAATAATTTAAAATAAAGTCATTGCTATTTGTAGTAATGACTTTTATTATTAATGTATAAGGTATATAAGTTAAAATAAATAGTGCATACTAAAATAAACAACTTTAAACTTATAGTGCTATAAAAATATAGATTATTAATTTAAATATATATATAATAAAGGTTAATTAGACATTTAATTTTTATAATGATAGTAGAATAAAAGGAAAAAAGGTGATTATGTGAAAATTTCGACTAAAGGAAGATATGGCTTAAGAGCCTTAGTAGACTTAGCTATAAATATGGAATCTGAAAATGTAAGTATAAAAACAATATCAGAAAGACAGAATATATCAGAAAGATATTTAGAGCAAATATTTTCTTTGCTAAGAAAAGGTGGAATTATAGTAGGAAGAAAAGGAGCTCAAGGAGGGTATTCTTTAAGTAAAAATGCAAGTGAATTATCTATAAGTGAGATATTAAAAGTATTAGAAGGTGAAAATATTTTTATAGATATAAATGATGATGAAGAAAATGAAATAGAAGATTTTATAAACAAGAATTTATGGAGAGAAATTAATGATAAGATAAATGTTTATTTTCAGCTATAACATTAGAAGATTTAGTTAATGACTATAAAAAATCAAAAGATACAATAATATATTATATATAAAAGAAGTGGAAATTGCC
>NZ_ASRV01000083.1 GCF_000401215.1 Clostridium sartagoforme AAU1
AGTATTTTAATTAAAAATAAATATGAAATTTTAAAATAATGATAATTAGTCTATACCTTATAAGCAATAAGTAATATTGTACTAAAGCAGCTAAAATGCTATAATGTAATTGATTTCAAAGAGAGGTGGATGGTGATTCCTATGTATAAAAAAATCTAAAAATTTATCAAGATTCATAACTGTTTGTATTACTAGTTTTATAGTTTCTATTATTTTAGGTCAACTTATTTCTAGTTTTAATGGATATCATTTTAGAGATGTAATTTTTGTAGAAGGAATACTTATATTAATGATAGGCATATTTTCGGCTATAGGAGGAAATCCTATGAGCTTGTCTCTTCAAGATTTTGGACAAATCAATCCACAATGGTTAGCAAATATTAGTTTAGAAACAAATGAAATTGATAGAAAAAGAATAGTTGATTCATGTAAAGTAATTATAAATATAGATATAATCAATTTATCATTAATGATAGGTGGATTTATAGTTTTATTAATAAGTCGTATATTATAAAATATTAGAAATTTAAGGAGCTACCGTAAGGCAGCTCCTTAAATTTTAAAAATACAAAACTATATATTTTAAAATAAAATCTTTTTTATACCAATTTCTTATATTCGTCTAATGCTTTAGAAAGCTGGTCAGGACAAGATGTACCCTTAGTTCCACATTCGATTCCTTTTAACTTATCTATTGCTTCATCAATATTCATTCCATTAACTAGGGTTGACAAGGCAATAAGATTTCCAGCACAACCTCTAACAAAATTCACATTTTTAATAATGCTATTTTCTACATCTATATGTATTTCAGTAGCACAAACCCCTTTAGTTTTATAAACAAACATAATAAATACCTCCTAAATTATATACAGTATTCATTATATATGCATATTAAATAGAAATGAAGAGAAAATGTGGAAATTTGATATAAAAGATAAAAAAATGTCCCATTTTTGAGTGAAACCCATATATTATAATGTACATATTGTTATCGAATATAGTATGGACTAATTTTATCTTAGTAACTATTTTCTATTTGAGGGAGGTGCTATATGAATTCTTTGATTGTTTGTAATACAGGTAGTGATTCCATAAATAAGATATCACTAGAAAAATTATTAAGTGGGAAAAAGTGATAAATGAGGAAGTGTTTTTAGAACTTGGAGAAAGACCTTTAGGACCTAGCAGCATCTGTTTAGAAAAAGATATAGCTTATACAACTAATAGTTATAGTAATTCTATATCAATAATAAATCTTAATATATTAAAGGAAGAAAGTAGTATATATGTAGGAGCACATCCAAATGATTTAGTTAACTATGATAATTATCTATATATATCATGTTCTGAATCTAATACTATTGTTCTTTATGATTTAAAAGAAAGAAAAGTAGTACTAGATATAGGAGTAAATAATTGGCCTAATAATATAGAAAAATGTAGAGAGAAAGGATTGATATTCGTATCTAATTTTCAAAGCAATAATGTATCAGTTATTGATGTAAATACTAATAAGGTAATTAAAAATATAAAAACATTAGAATATCCAACCAAAGTAAAAGTTTCTAATGATAGAACTTTATTGTATGTTTGCGAAAGTTATATTGGAGATGATAAAGATGGGTATATTGAGATATTCAAATTATCTAATTTAGAATCTGTATATAAAATAAAAGTTGGAAAAGTTCCTATGGATATTTTAGAAGATAATAAAAATATTTATATTTGTAATTTTGCTGATGGAAGTATTAGTATAATAGATAAAAAGAATTATAAAATACAGAGAAAAGTTACTTTGGGAGGTATGCCTAAATCAATAATCATATATAGAGAAATAGCCTTTGTATCTGATTATTTAAGAGGAAGAATTATGTGCATTGATTTAAATAAAAATGAAATAAAAGTCATAACAGTAGGAAAAGAACCTAATGCTATGACTTTATATTAGTTTTCATCATCAAATAATGAATTCATAATTTTAGTATAAATTTCAGAAGGATTGTTTTTCCAACGATTGCATAAAGATAGTGCTTGCTTCTTAGAAGGAACCGATACCTTAAGAGAAATTAAAAGGTTTTTATTTTCAGAAGCTTGTAAGTCTACTATAAATCCATTATCCTTAGCTAAAGTATAATCGCTATGAATAGTTAATTCCTTTTTTATAGAATCAAGCATTGTAAGGAGATAATCATCGATTATCTTCTTTTTTATTGTTGAAATTCTATCAGAAAAAAGGATAATACATTTGCTCCTTTTTCAGTTATACATATTAAATTTCTATCATTTACTACTTCATATTTCAAAAAGTCTGATGAAACAAGCTCGCTAATATATTGTTGAAGTGTAAAATAGTTTATAAAGTTATTTTCTAGTATAATTTCGGTTAGCTGAGTATTAGTTATAGGGGATTTTAAAGATTCCATCACATATAAAACTAGCAATTTATTTTCTGCCAATTCAGCTGAATTTTCGTACATATTAAACCTCCTTTTTAGAAAGTATAAATTAATTATATCATAAATTTTACTAAGTTTATATTATAGTAATTAATATTATTTATAAAGAATATAAATAAATGATAGCAATTTAAAGGAGTTTCTTGTGAAAAGAAGATATAGAGTTTTAATTAGCGTATCACTATTAGTAATTACTATAGTTGTTTCTATTTTATTTGAGGGTGAACTAAAATATGTTTTTTCAAGCACTTTCAATGAAGGACCTATCTATAGGGTAAATAAAGATGAGAAAGTGATATCATTAAGTTTTGATATAAATTGGGCTGAAAAAGATGAAATTTATAACATATTAGAGGTACTAGATAAATATAATGTAAAGGCAACCTTTTTTATTATGGGAGGTTGGGTAAATTATAGTGAAGAAAATAGAGAAAAGCTTATTAAGATAAAGGAAGGAGGCCACGAAATAGGAAACCATAGCTATATACATCCTATGTTCACTAAAATTGATGAAAATAGGATGAAAGAAGAACTAGAAAAACAGATAAAATAATAGAAGAAACAATTGGGATTAAGCCTAAATTATTTAGATTTCCTAGTGGGGATTATAATAAAAAAGCTTTTGATTATGTAAGTAGTAAAGGCTATAAATGCATTCAATGGGATGTTGATTCTGTTGATTGGAAAGAAAGGGGTGCTGATGAAGAGTATAATAGAGTTATTAAAAAAGTAGCCCCAGGATCAATTTTACTTTTCCATAATAATGCAAAATATACGCCGGGAAATTTAGATAGAATAATAAAAAGTCTTGAAGATAGTGGATATTCTTTTGCTACAGTAGGAGATATTATATATTATGAAAATTATTATGTTGATGATAAAGGCGAGCAAATAAAAAAATAAAATAAAAAATATTGAAAAATGATGATATAATGTATTATAATGGAAATATATCCAGTGGGGTTACAAAAATTACAATCGATTAAATTTATTACTAAGGGAGAGAGGGGTTAGTGATGGACAACTTGATGTTAAATAATAAGATTTATTTAGAGGGAAAAGTAATATCAGAATTGGAATTTAGCCATGAAATGTATGGGGAAGGGTTTTATACGTTTTCAATGGAGGTTATGAGGCTTAGTGATTCAGTTGATGTTTTAAACATAACAGTATCAGAACGACTAATTGCTAATATGGATTTATCTATTGATAAGGAAATAATAGTAGATGGTCAATTAAGATCATATAATAAGTTTGTTGATGGAGCTAATAAACTCATATTAACTGTATTTGCAAGAAATATTGAACCTTGTATTGAAAGAAGTAAAAATCCAAATGAAATATTCTTAGATGGATATATATGTAAGGAACCTGTTTATAGGACAACTCCCTTTGGGAGAGAAATTGCTGATGTACTATTAGCAGTAAATAGAGCATATAATAAATCAGATTATATTCCTACAATAGCATGGGGAAGAAATTCAAGATTCTGCCAAACTTTAGAGGTTGGAGATAATATTAGAGTTTGGGGAAGATTACAAAGTAGAGAATATCAAAAGAAGGTTAATGACACAGAAGTAATGAAAAAGATAGCATATGAAGTTTCTGTATCAAAGATGGAGAAGGTTCAAAATGATAATTTAGATTCAGAGCATGAAGTTACTGAACAAGAAGTAATGTAGTATAAAATAAAGGTGAAGAGTTAAACTTTTCACCTTTTATTATGTATTAATCATTTTCTTAAATCATCTAAAATTTTCACTTTATCCTTTGTCTGATCATCAACGATTTTAATTATTTTAGCTGGGCTACCAGCCACAACTACTCCAGAAGGAACATCTTTAACAACAACAGATCCAGCAGCTATAACAGCACCATCGCCTATTTTAACTCCTTCTAATATAACAGAGTTTGCACCTATTAGCACATTATCACCAATTTCACAAGGCGACTTACTTGGTGGTTCTAAAACTCCTGCAACTACAGCTCCAGCTCCAAGGTGAACATTTCTACCAAGTTTCCCCCTAGCACCAACTACTGCATTCATATCTACCATAGTGCCTTCACCAATTTCTGCGCCAATATTTATTACGGCCCCCATCATAATAACAGCATTTTTATCAATCTTCACTCTGTCCCTTATTATTGCACCAGGTTCTATTCTAGCATCTACATCTACAAGATTTAACATAGGAATAGCAGAGTTTCTTCTATCATTTTCAATTCTATAATAATTAATGAGTTTATTATTATTATTAATAAATTCATTTACCACATTATGTTCTCCAAAAAGAATATAAAAGTTATTATTTCCATACCATTCTATATCTTGTATATTAGCATTACTTAAATCTCCATTAACATATGCTTTAACAGGTGTTGTTTTTTTTGAGTCCTTTATAAATTTTGCAATTTCATAAGGATCTGTTAACTCATTATAGCTCATATTATACCCTCCTATACTATAAAGTTAGAATGAAAAAATTATATCAATATATTTCATGTATATCAATAGAAAGTAAGTAAAAAAGTGTTAAAATATATTATATTTACAATGTAGGGATATATAATGTACAATTTATAAAAAAAGGAGTTGAATAAAATGAAACTTGAAAAAGGTCTTGTTCAAGTGTACA
>NZ_ASRV01000084.1 GCF_000401215.1 Clostridium sartagoforme AAU1
GTGTACACAGGCGATGGCAAAGGAAAAACTACCGCTGCAATAGGGCAAGGTATGAGAGCCTATGGAAATGGATTAAAGATATATATGGTTCAATTTTTAAAAGGGGGACCAACAGGAGAATTAAAAACAATTGATGAGCTTAATGATAACTTTAAAATATTTAGATTTGAAAAGCCAAGAGATTTTGTTTGGAATTTAAATGAAGATGAAAAGGAAGAATTAAAAAGAGAAATTAAAGAGGGATATAAATTTATTATAAATACTATAAAAGAAAATAAATGTGATGTTTTAATAATAGATGAAATAATGGGAGTCTTATACAACAAATTTTTAACTGAAGAAGAAGTTATATACATTATTGATAATAAGCCACAAAGTATGGAACTTATATTAACGGGAAGAAATATACCAGAAGCAATTTTGAAGAAGAGTGATTTAGTTACAGAAATGAAATGTATTAAACATTATTTTGAAAAAGGTGTTGGGGCAAGAAAAGGAATTGAGTACTAGATTTATTTTGCGAAGCAAAATTCTAGGTAAAAGGTAACAAGTAATAGGAACAGTTATCAGTCCACAGTTCACAATTCACAGTTGTTTTAATTAGGGAAAAGAGAAGGTAACAAGGAACAAGTCATAGTTAATTTAAGCGTATAGGTAACATGTAAGAAGGAACAGGTATCAATTAGTAAGAATAGTTATGAGTGTATATTTCATAATTGAATTTAATTAAGGAATATGTAAAAGGTAAAAAGTGTCAGGGAAAAGGTAATAAGTATTAAGGAATAAGTATTAAATATAAAATTGATAAGAAAATATTAAATTTCTTTCTTTATTTTTTACTTTAAGATTTCTAATATATTATACCTGTTCCCTAAAAAATCCCTGTTACTTAAAGAATAACTGAAAACTGTGCCTTGTGAACTGTGAACTGAAATTTATAAAAGAGGGGGCTATAATAATGAATAAAAACTTAAATAATGTTGAAATATCAGGGATTAGAAGATTTTTCAATAAAGTAAAAGATGTAGAAGAAGCAATTTCTTTAACTTTAGGGCAACCAGATTTTAAAGCACCGAGAGAAATCAAGGAGGCCATGATAAAAGCAATTGAAGAAGATAGAATAACTTATACTGATAATTTTGGTCTTTTAGAGCTAAGAAATGAAATTTGTAATTATTTAAGTAATAGAAATATAAATTATGACTTAAAGGAAGTATGTGTAACTGTTGGGGGCAGCGAGGCATTATACTCAACTATATCTTCATTGATAAATAAAGGCGATAAGGTTTTAATACCTACTCCAAGTTATCCAGCATATGAAAACATAGTTAAGATTTTAGGAGGAGAAGTTGTTAACTATGAATTGGATGAAGATTTTTCTATAAATATCGGTAAATTAGTAAGTACAATAAAGAAGGATAAAATAAAATATATGATTTTATCTTACCCTTGCAATCCTACAGGGGCAATACTTAGTAAAGGTCAATATGAATCTCTAGTAGAAATTATAAAGAGTTTTGAAATTACTGTTATTACAGATGAACTTTATGAAGCTCTTTGTTATGATAAATATTATAGTATAGCAATGTGTGATAATATAAAAGATAAGGTTATATATATAGGAGGCTTTTCTAAAATGTTTTCTGTTACTGGTATAAGAGTTGGATTTATAGCAGCTACAGAGAAATACTTAAAAGAAATAGCTAAAGTTCATCAATATAATGTATCATGTACAAATTCTATAGGCCAATATGGAGTTTTAGAAGGTCTAAAAAATAGTTTACATACTGTAGAAAAAATGAAGGAAGAATTTATAAAAAGAAAAATTTATGTTGAAAATAGACTTAACTCAATGGGAATGGATCTTTATTCACCCAAAGGAGCATTTTATATATTTCCTTCTATAAAAAGATTTAATATATCCTCAGAGGAATTTTGCAATAAACTATTAAAAGAAGAAAAAGTAGCTTGTGTTCCTGGTGATGCCTTTGGATGTGGAGGGGAAGGATATATAAGAATATCATATTGTTATTCTATGGATGAGTTAAAAAATGCTTTAGATAAACTAGAAGATCATATTAGAAAAAATTACTAATTTGAAAAATAATAAGTAACTAATTAAAAACTAAGCAATATAAGAAGATATTTATATATTGCTTAATTTTTTTGAAATGAATAAATATTCTTGATATAATACATAATATTAGAAATAATAATGAATATATGTGTTTACATATGACGAACATATTATAATAAATGTCTATAAAAATGATGAAATGAATAAAAATATTTGATGAAATTAATAATAGATTAATAATAATTAGAAAAATGAAGGATTAATATTTATATTGCATAAATGCTGAAAAAAGTAAATTAAGCGTTTT
>NZ_ASRV01000085.1 GCF_000401215.1 Clostridium sartagoforme AAU1
TGCATAAATGCTGAAAAAAAGTAAATGTAAGCGTTTTCTAAACACTTTAATACCCTTTGGTAGATTTAAAAAAAACAATAAGTATTATTGATATATTATTAAAATACTTAAGATAAATTTAAAATGTTAATTGACAAATTTCAATAATATAATATAATTATTAATATCTACAAAATGGAATGTGCGTAGAATGATGAATGGGGGTTGAAAACAAATGGTAAAGTATATAGGAAAGAGACTTTTAACTAGTATAGTTACTGTTTGGGCAGTTGTAACTATAGTATTCTTTCTAGTAAGAATGATGCCGGGTGGTCCATTTGATGGAGAAAAAACAACACCGGAGATAAAAGCCCAACTAAATGAAAAATATGGGTTGGACAAACCTGTTGGAGAACAATATACGATTTATATGAAGAATCTTCTAAAAGGTGATTTCGGTAAATCAACGAAGTATAAAGGAAGAGAAGTTTTAACAACAATAAAGAAAAGTTTCCCTAATTCAGCTAAAGTTGGAATGGTGTCAATAGGATTTTCTGTTGTAGCAGGAGTCTTACTTGGAATAATAGCTGCATTAAAAGCTGATAAATGGCCAGATAGAGTATGTATGGTTCTAGCAACATTAGGAATAACAATACCAAGTTTCGTTATGGGAACATTCTTAATATATATATTTACAGTTGAACTTAAGTTATTACCAGCCACAGGCTTAGGTAAGCCAACTAATTATATTATGCCTGTAATTGCATTATCAGGAAGTTCAATGGCATTTATAACTAGATTAACAAGAAGTAAGTTAATAGATGTATTAAAATCAGATTATATAAGAACAGCAAAGGCTAAAGGATTAAGTGGAAAAACAATAATATTTAAACATGCACTAAGAAATTCATTAATACCTGTAGTTACATACTTAGGACCTTTAGTAGCAGGAGTATTAACAGGATCTTTCGTAGTTGAAAAAATATTTGCAATACCTGGGCTTGGAAATGAATTTACATTATCAATTACTAATAGAGACTACACTTCATTATTAGGAGTTACAGCTTTTTATTGTACTCTAATAGTAACATGTAATTTATTAGTAGATATTATATATGTATTAATAGATCCAAGAATTAAACTAGAAGGATAAGAGGGGGTAAAGACGTGGAAGATTTAAAAATGGATTTAAATATAGATAAAGATTTATTTACTCCTTTAAGTGAAGAGGAAAAGAATTTTGAACAAATAGTTAGACCAAGTGTTGGATATTGGGCCGATGCATGGAGAAGACTTAAAAATAATAAAGTGGCATTATTTTCGCTAGTTATGATAGTAGTAGTGGTATTATTTGCATTTGTTGGTCCTGTAATAATGGAAAAGATAATGGGGTATACTTATTATGACACTAATTTACAAGCAACTGATTTAAGGCCAAGTGCACAACATTTATTTGGTACAGATAACTTAGGAAGAGATTTATTTGTAAGAGTAATGTATGGAGCAAGATATTCTCTTATAATAGCTATTTCAGCAGCAGCTATAAATTTAGTTATAGGTGTATTATATGGAGGGGTAGCTGGTTTCTTTGGTGGAAGAGTAGATAATATAATGATGAGAATAGTAGATGTTTTATATTCTATTCCAACACAAATATATGTAATAATATTAATGGCAACCTTCAAAAAGGAAGGATCAACTGGATTAACAACAATTATATTAGCAATGGCTATTTCTTATTGGGTAGGTATGGCAAGAATAGTAAGAGGAGATATACTTCAATTAAAGCAACAAGAATTTGTTCTTGCAGCTAAAGCTCTTGGAGCATCAAAAGCAAGAATTTTATTTAGACACTTAATTCCTAACTGTATGGGGTCTATATTAGTAACATTAACATTGTTTGTACCACAAGCAATTTTTACAGAAGCATTCTTAAGCTTTATAGGTCTAGGTATTAATGCACCACTTGCTTCTTTAGGTACATTAGCAAATGACGCTAGTGGATTATTAAGTACTGCTGCATATCAATTATTATTCCCAGCAGGAGCTATATGTATAATTATTTTAGCGTTTAACCTATTTGGTGATGGTTTAACAGAAGCTTTAGATCCTAAAAATAAGAAATAGGAGGAATGACAGATGAGTAGATTATTAGAAGTTAAAAATTTAAAAACCTCCTTTAGAACACATATAGGTGATGTGCAAGCCGTAAGAGGTGTATCATTACATTTAGATAAAGGAGAAGCTTTAGGAATAGTTGGAGAATCAGGTTGTGGGAAATCAGTGACAATGATGTCTATTATGAGATTATTGGCTGATAATGCAATTATAGATTCAGAGGAAATTACATTTAACGGGAAAAATATAACTAATCCAACTGAAAAAGAAATGCAAGAAATTAGAGGAAATGAGATGGCTATGATTTTCCAAGATCCTATGACATCATTAAATCCTTTATTTACAGTTGGACAACAATTAACTGAGCATTTAATTAAACATAAAAAAGTTTCAAAAGCAGAAGCTAATGATTTAGCAATAAAAATGTTGGATATGGTAGGAATACCAAGTCCAGAGAAAAGACTTAAGCAATATCCACATGAATTTTCAGGTGGTATGAGACAAAGAGTTATGATAGCAATGAGTCTTATTTGTGAACCAAAACTTATTATAGCAGATGAACCTACAACTGCTTTAGATGTTACAATTCAAGCACAAATATTGGATTTGATGAAAGACTTAAAAGAAAAGATTAATAGCTCTATTATACTTATAACACATGATTTAGGTGTAGTTGCAGATCTTTGTACAAGAATTAATGTTATGTATGGTGGAATAGTGGTAGAAGAAGGAACAGATGAAGATATATTCTACAATGCTAGACATCCATATACATGGGGATTATTAAACAGTGTGCCGAATCCTAAAAGTGAGGTTAAAGAAAAATTAACTCCAATTGAAGGACAGCCACCTGATTTATTAAAACCACCAGTAGGATGTCCTTTTGCAGCAAGATGTCAATATGCTATGAAAGTTTGTATAGAAAAACAACCACCATTATTTGAAATATCAAAAGGTCATAAATCAGCATGCTGGTTATGTCATGAAAATGCACCAAAGATAGAATCACCAATAAGGAGGGAAGAATAATGGAAAAGAAAAATGATATTATTTTAGAGGTTAAAAACCTTTGTAAATACTTCCCTGTAAATAAAGGAATGTTCTCACAAAAAAGCTTTGTAAAAGCTGTTGATAATGTTTCATTTACAATAAAAAGAGGAGAAACATTAGGATTAGTTGGTGAGTCAGGTTGTGGTAAAACTACAACAGGAAGAACTATCTTAAAATTATATGAGCCAACTTCTGGACAAATAATTTTTAATGGTGAAGACATAACTAATTTTAGTGAAAAGAAAATGGTTTCTTTAAGAAGAAATATGCAAATGATATTTCAAGATCCATATGCTTCTTTGAATCCAAGAATGACTGTAGGCGATATAATAGGTGAAGCTATAGATATTCATGGATTATACAAGGGTGAAGAAAGAACTAAAAGAATAAGATATCTTTTAGATAGAGTTGGATTAAATGGAAGCCACATAAATAGATATGCTCATGAATTTTCAGGTGGGCAAAGACAAAGAATAGGTATTGCAAGAGCACTTGCAGTACAACCAGACTTTATTGTATGTGATGAGCCTATATCAGCACTTGATGTTTCAATTCAAGCTCAAGTAATTAATATGTTAGAAGAACTACAAGAAGAGTTTGGATTAACTTATCTCTTTATAGCTCATGACTTATCAATGGTTAAACATATATCAACTCATATTGGAGTTATGTACTTAGGAAAAATGGTTGAAAAAGGTCCTGCAGATGATGTGTATTTAAAGCCTAAACATCCTTATACACAAGCATTACTTTCAGCAGTACCGATTGCGGATCCTCAGGTGGCTAAAAATAATAAAAGAATAGTTTTAGAAGGTGATATTCCATCACCGATAGATCCACCGCCGGGATGTAGATTTAAGGGTAGATGTAAATATGCTAAACCAATTTGTGGAGAAGTAGATCCAGAACTTAAAGAAGTAGAACCAGGTCACTTCGTAGCATGTCATCTATTTAATGAATAGGTATCTATTGCATAATAAGCAATTAGTATAAATTTTATATATTAAGGGGGAAAAACAATGAAAAGCAATAAGCTTAGAAAGATTTGTGCAGTTGCACTAACACTTACACTTGGAATGTCTGTTTTTGTAGGTTGCGGAAACAAGGATTCAGCAGATAGTGGAAGAAAATTAATTTATAACTTAGGTGAAGACCCAGAAACTTTAGACCCAACATTAAACACTTCATCTGGAGCAGGATCAATTATTGATAATGCTTTTGAAGGATTAATGAGACTTGATGAAAATGAAAAGGCAATTCCTGGAGTTGCTGAAAAAATGGAAGTATCAGATGATCAATTAGTATATACTTTCACATTAAGAAAGGATGCTAAATGGTCTGATGGGGAAGCAGTTACAGCTAAAGACTTTGAATATTCATGGGTTAGAGCTTTAACTAAAGACACTGCAGCAGAATATAACTATCAATTATTCTATATTAAGAATGGTGAAAAATTCTATAATGGTGAAGCTAGTAGAGAAGATTTAGGAATAGAAGTAGTAGATGATCATACTTTAAAGGTAACTTTAGAAGCACCTACAGCTTATTTCCCAGAACTTACTGCATTTACAACTTACTTCCCTGAAAGAGAAGACATAGTTACAGCTAACCCAGAAGGATGGGCTACTGAACCAGAAACTTATGTTTCAAATGGACCTTTCAAATTAGTACAATGGGATATGAAAGATCAATTAATATTTGAAAAGAATGAAAACTACTGGAATAAAAAAGAAATCAAGCTTCCTGGAATAGTTTGGAAATTGGTTACTGATCAAAATACTGCATATGCTTCATTAAAATCTGGAGATTTTGATATGGTTGACACAGTTCCACCAGCTGAAATCGAAAATGGTAAAAATGAAGATTTAGTTACTATTTATCCAAATCTTGCAACTTATATGTTAGTTTTAAATGTAGGAAAACAAGATGGATTATCAGAAGATGTTAAAAAAGTTTTAAGTAATGAAAAAGTAAGAAAAGCTTTAAATCTTGTAATTGATAGAAAAGCTATTGTTGAAAATGTTACAAAATCAGGTCAAGTACCAGCATATAGCTTTGTACCAAAAGGAATATTAAATGAAAAAGGCGAAGATTTTGCATCAAAGAAATATTATGATGCAGAAACACCTAATATAGAAGAAGCTAAAAAATTATTAGCTGAAGCTGGATATCCAGAAGGAAAAGGTCTTCCAACATTAGAATTCATGTATAATACTGAAGGAGATCACAAATTAATAGCTCAAGCAATTCAACAAGACTGGGCTAAGATTGGTGTTAATGTTGAGTTAGCTAACCAAGAATGGAAAGTATTCTTAAATTCAAGACAACAAGGTCAATATCAAATTGCTAGACATGGTTGGTCAGGAGACTATGTTGATCCAATGACATTCTTAGATTTATGGGTAACTGGCGGTGGAAACAATGACGCTGGATATTCAAATGCAGAATATGACAAGTTAGTTGCAGATGCTAAGAAAGAAGCAGATCCAGCTAAGAGATGGGAATTAATGAGAAAAGCAGAAGATATCATTATGGAAGAAATGCCAATAATCCCATTATATTACTACACTAAAGTTAAGGGTGCTAAACCAGAAGTTAAGGGTGTTAGAGTTTCAACTTTAGGACACGTATTCTTTGATAAGGCATATATCGAAGGTGAAAAGTAATAACTAAAAAGAAGAGTCATAGACTCTTCTTTTTTAGTTTCCAGCTCTATTAAAATGTTGGCTAGAAAAGCCCTCCCTTTTAATAGATTTATGTTTAGCATTTGGATTATGGTTATGGCCTTCTTCTGTAATAGGAGTTTGATTATTACATTTTTCCATTCTAGCTTTTTTATTATCAGGTTGACTATCTTTTGGCATAATTAAACCTCCTTATTATTTAGTCATATTATAGTTTTACACTATAAGTAAATTTTAAACTAGAAAAACATTCCTAATAAGTTTAGAATTAAAATTAGGGCTGCCAAATATGACAGCCCTTTTTAAATAGTTAAATTCCTAAAACATCATCCATATTATATAACCTTGCTTCAGTAATTTTATTCATAAATTCACAAGCTTTTAATGCACCTACCGCAAATACTTCTCTTGATATTGCTTTATGAGACAACTCTATTATTTCTCCAGTACCAGCAAATATTATATCGTGATCTCCAACAATGGATCCACCTCTAACTGCATGAATTCCAATTTCTTTTTTATTTCTCTTACTTTCACCACTTCTACCATACACATATGAAGTTTCAGTGGGGATAGAATCTTTAATAGTATCAGCAAGTAAAAGAGCTGTTCCACTAGGAGAATCAACTTTTTGATTATGATGCTTCTCTATTATTTCAATATCATAATTTTGATATAAAGAAGGAACTACCTTCTTTAATAGGGAATTCAATAAATTCACACCTAAAGACATGTTAGCAGATCTAAATATTGGAATAATATCACTTGTTTTCGAAATAAGTGATAAATCTTCAGCAGTATAGCCTGTAGAACATAAAATAACTGGCTTATTATTTTTTAACGATAAACTTAATATATCCTTAAGTGCTTCAGGTCTAGAAAAATCTACTAAAACATCATAAGCTACATTTAAATCTTTAATATCTGTAAAAATGTTGAAGTCATATTTCATATTTGGGTATTTATCTATTCCGGCAACAATATTTATATTAGGAAAATTCTTAACAGTTTCTACAATTATTTTCCCCATTTTTCCACAGCAACCATTTAGTACAATTTTTATCATATTAAACTCCTTAAATTAAATTATAATTTTTTAAAGAACATTTTAGTATTTCAAGATTTTCATTATCCATATCACATAAAGGTAATCTAAATGGACCTACATTTTTACCCATCAAATTTAAAGCAGTCTTAACTGGGATTGGGTTAGTTTCTATAAACAATTTATTTGCTATATCCAAGGTATCTAATTGTACTTTTAAGGCCTTTTTTATATTACCAGATAAATATAAAGAAGTCATATCATGAACCTCCTTAGGCATTATATTTGCAAGTACAGATATAACTCCTAAACCTCCTAAAGACATTATTGGGATTGCTTGATCATCATTTCCAGAATATATATCAATATTATCTCCACATAATGCTTTCATTTGAGCAACTTGACTTATATTTCCGCTAGCTTCTTTAATAGCGATTATATTTTTTAATTTTGATAATTCTAATAATTGAGCAGGGGATATATTAACGCCTGTTCTACTTGGAACATTATACAAAATTATAGGAGTATCCACTGCATTGTTTATTGCTTCAAAATGTTTAATTAAACCTTTATTTGTTGTTTTGTTATAATATGGTGTTATAACTAAAAGAGCATCAACACCAACACTTTCAGCAAATTCACTCATTTCGATAGAAGCTTTAGTATCATTAGTTCCAGTACCAGCAATTACAGGTATTCTTTTATTAACAACATCAACAGTAAATTTTATACTTTTTCTTCTTTCCTCAATATTCATTGTACTGGCTTCACCAGTTGTACCACAAATTACAATTGCATCTGTTCCTTCTTGTATATGCCATTCTATTAAATCTTTTAATTTGTTGTAATTGACTCCAGTATCATTAAAAGGTGTAACTATTGCTACTGCAGAGCCTTTAAAAATTGACATTACTCATCACTCCTTTATTAATAGTTCGGCTATTTGCACTGCATTTAAAGCAGCCCCTTTTCTAATATTATCAGCAACTACCCATAAATTTAGTCCATTATCTATGCTAAAGTCTCTTCTTATACGTCCAATAAATACGTCATCTTTTCCTGATGCCATTAAAGCTGTAGGATATTTAAGTGTGTTTATATCATCATAAACTGTAAGCCCTTTTGTATTGGTAAATAGTTCTATTATATCTTCTAAGTTAAATGATTTTTCTAGTTCAACGTTTATACTTTCACTATGACTATTAAGAACAGGAACTCTAACAGCAGTTGCTGTAATTTTTAAGTTATTATTATGAAGAATTTTTTTTGTTTCTTCAATCATTTTAATTTCTTCTTTTGTGTAGCCATTATCTAAAAAAACATCTATATGAGGAAGGCAGTTACCTGCTATGGAATAAGGAAATTTCTTTGGCTTATTACCCTTTAAACCTTCTTCTAAATCTTCTATACCTTGCATACCAGCACCAGAAACAGCTTGGTATGTAGAATATACTATTCTTTTTACTCCGTAGTTGTCTAATAAAACCTTTAAAGGAACCATAGCTTGAATTGTAGAGCAATTAGGATTAGCTATAATACCGCTATGCCACTTTATATCTTCAGGATTAACTTCAGGAACTACTAAAGGAACATCTTTATTCATTCTAAATGCGCTTGAATTATCGATCACCACAGCTCCATATGAAGCAAATATAGGTGAGAATTTCAAACTTACATCTCCGCCGGCTGAGAAAAGTGCAAAATCTATTCTTTTATCTTTTATATTCTCAACTGAAGTTTCTTCCACTATTATTTCTTTTTCTTTAAAATTTAGTTTAGAACCTGATGAACGTTTAGAAGCAAAGAGATACAAATCATTAATAGGAAAATTCCTTTCCTCTAAGATTTCTAAAAATTTTCTTCCTACATTACCGGTAGCCCCAACTATTGCAACATTGTACATAAATTTTTCCCCCTTTTCATTAATGTAAATAAAATATAAAAATATGGTTACTATTAACTATAGTTAAATATTCTTAAAAATTCAATACCTTATTATAATATATAAAATTTTAGAAGATATAGTGAATGATAAATTTTAATAGTATATTAGTAAAACTTTTGGAAAACTATAAATATTATATTTATAGGGGGTATAAAATTGAGTAAAACACCATTAAAAAAAATAATAAAATCAAAGATAAAATCAAATAAAGAATTATCAGAAGCTGAAGTGCTAAGAGAAAAAATTAAATATGAAATAGCAGATGAGTTAGGATTAAAAGATAAAGTAGATGAATTAGGCTGGGGAGGGCTAACAGCAGAAGAAACAGGAAGAATAGGGGGGATAATGACTAAAAGAAAAAGAATGTTAAGGATACCCACAAATGATGAAATTCTAGGTAGAAAGTAAAATTATTTTTATAGAACATTTTTATTCTTTCTATAGATTGACTAAAGGAAATTTTACATTTAATATAGTTTTAGAAAACTCTATAAAAATGGGGAGGGATATCTTTGGCATATGGAGAGTTTGCTAAAATATATGATGATTTAATAAATGAAGATATTGACTATGAAGATATGTGTTCTAGAATTATTGAAATATGCAAAGTGGAAAATATAAATTTTGATAATTATCTAGATATAGCATGTGGTACTGGAAACGTTACTGCAAAACTGGCAAAAAATTTTAAAGAATCCTTTGCTGTAGATTTGTCAGATGATATGTTAAGGGAAGCTTTTAATAAGCTAAAAAAGGAAAAAATCAAATGTCAGTTAGTTTGTCAGGATATGAGTGAGCTTAGCTTAAATAGAAAATTTGATTTAATTACATCTGTATTGGATTCAACAAATTACATTATAGAAGAATCAAATTTTCTTAAATACTTAATGAGGGTAAAAGATCATTTAAAAGATAATGGAATATTTATATTTGATGTAAATTCATATTATAAGCTTTCAGAAATATTAGGTAATAATATTTATACATATAGTGAAGAAGAAGTTTTCTATACCTGGGAAAATACTTTTGAAAATGATATTTTGAATATGTTTTTAACTTTCTTCGTTAAAAAAGGAGAATTATATGAACGATTTGAAGAAGAACATTTAGAAAGAGCATATACAGAAGAATTTATAGAAAATAAGCTTAAAGAGTTGGATTTGAAAATAATAGGTAAATTTGATGGATATTCTAAAAAATCTGTTGAAAATTTAACAGAAAGAATTATGTATGTAGTAAAAAAGTAATTTAGTTAATGGAGGAATAATGATGGATAAAATAATAAAAGCAACAGCAAAAGATGGTATGGTAAGGATTATTGCTGGTGAAACAACTGATTTAGTTAATACAGGTAAGGAAATACACGAATGTACACCAGTTGCAGCAGCAGCACTAGGTAGAATGCTTACAGCAGGTGCATTAATGGGATCAACTTTAAAATCAGACAAAGAGGTAATTACTTTAAAAATAAATGGTGGCGGAGAAGCTAAGGGGATAACAGTAACATCTTATGAAGGTGGAAAAGTAAAGGGATTTATTGGAAATCCATATGGAGATATGCCGTTAAATTCAAAAAATAAATTGGATGTAGGTGGGTATGTAGGTGTAAATGGTGAATTTACAGTTATTAAAGATTTAGGAATGAAAGATCCATATGTAGGTCAAGTGCCTATTTATACAGGAGAAATAGGAGAAGATTTAGCATATTATTTTACTGTATCAGAGCAAACTCCATCAGCTGTAGCATTAGGAGTTTTAGTGGATAGAGATTATTCTATAAAGGTGTCTGGAGGCTTTATAATTCAAATGATGCCAAATGCAGATGAATTACTTTCAGACTTAATTACATATAGATTAGAAGAAATACCATCAATTACACAAATGCTTTTAGAACATGGAAGTATAGATAAAGTATTAGAATACATATTTGAAGGTATGGACTTAAAGATTTTAGAAGAATTAAAACCAGAATATACATGTAATTGTTCAAGAGAAAAGGTTGAATCAGTATTATTATCAATTGGTGCAAAAGAACTTCAAGAAATATATGATGATGGTAAAGAAGAAGAAATTAAATGTAATTTCTGCAATACTGCTTATAATTTCACAAATGAAGAAATAGGTAAATTACTAGAAGCAGCAAAATAAAAACAATTAACAATTGAGAAAAACTTTTAGAATATATAAAAATTTTGTTTATTGTTATGGAGTACTATTAATTGTTAATTAAAAAGTGGACCCTTGTAAAACAAATGTTTTATAAGGGTCCACTTTTTTGGAGGCGCCACCCAGATTTGAACTGGGGAATAAAGGTTTTGCAGACCTCTGCCTTACCACTTGGCTATAGCGCCAAATCTTATAATTATAGCTTATGTAATTTAAATTTTTTTGATACTAAATTTTAAATAAAATTTTTATAAATACAAATAATAATATATATAATAAAATTACACAATAGTAGTTAAGAGGTGAATATAGGAATGTTCAATAAAATAAGTAATATATTAATTAATTATGAAAAACCATCTATAGAAATAGAAAAATTATTTAATAAAGAAGACTTTAAAAAAAGTAGTTTTAATATAATAAGTGAATTAGAAAAAATCCCTCAAGAAAAAAAATTTCATCCAGAAGGAAATGTATGGAATCACACTAAAATGGTAGTAGATGTAGCAGCAAAAATTAATAGTTTTTCTAGCAATGCTCAAATATTTATGTGGGCTGCTTTGTTACATGATATAGGAAAAATAACAACCACTAAATTTATTAAAGGACGATATAGATCTTATGATCATGATAAAGAAGGTGCAAATATAACTTATAGATT
Organism: Clostridium sartagoforme AAU1; assembly: GCF_000401215.1. Lineage (GTDB taxonomy): Bacteria > Bacillota > Clostridia > Clostridiales > Clostridiaceae > Clostridium > Clostridium sartagoforme. The sequence continues at coordinate 11,649 of NZ_ASRV01000085.1, forward strand.
ACTAGAATTATATGAGAATATGGATTTTACTAAAAGAGTTACAGAAATAGTAAGATTTCATATGCATCATATTTATATAATAAAAAAATTGCCATTTTCAGATATAGAAGGATTATTAAACAGTGAAAACTTTAATGATATTATATTATTATTTATTTGCGATAAATTAGGAAGAGGAAATCAAAATTTAAGTGAAAATAAAAATAATATTAATGAAGTATATACTATATTAGATATATTAGATAAAAAATCTAATAAAAACTTTGAAGATTTAAGAAATCTAATAAACAAAATAGAATTTGA
>NZ_ASRV01000086.1 GCF_000401215.1 Clostridium sartagoforme AAU1
CTAATGAGATTTTCATCAGTATATTTTAAGTTATGAATAAAATAATTTCTAATATTAGAGCATTTAAGAAAATATTATTAGGATAAGAATACTTTAAAGAACGATTACTTTCTATAAAGTTTACATTTAAATCAGAAAGTTTTTTCTTAAAGTTAGGAGATATATCTTTTTGAATTATTACTTTTTTCGACTTTTTATCTAATATATTTAATTGTATGTCTACATGGCCATCAATGGATTTATATAAAGAATTATTCGGTGGTACTTCTACTATTGATAAACCAAATGATTCAAGGGAAGTTCTTTCTATATTAGAAATTCTATAATCAACAAAGCAAACCATAAATAAACTCCTTTTAAATTTAAATTAATATAAATTAATTATAAATTAGTATATTAATCTTGTCGATTGATAAGAAATATTTTTTGAATATAGTTTAAATTTTTATACATACTATTACTAGGAAGGGAGTGGAATCCATGCTTGTACTAAAGCTTGTTTATAATGATGATCTAGATTTTGTAAGTGAAATTCAAGAATTGCGAACTATTCTAAAGAAAAAAGACATAAAAATTGGGATAGTAGAAAGTGTGGAACTAGATAGTCATATAGTTAAAGTACTATGTGATGATGATGGTTATAATGAGAGGGTAAAAGAAATCATAAATTTATATATAAGTAATGTATTGTATAAAGTAGTAATAGAACAGTATAAAGAAAAAGAAATGTTTGATTTTCTAACTGAAAATTATTTCTTTTTAAAACAAGAAGAAGTAATAGAAGTTGAAGAAGAAATTATGAAGATATTATTAGGTGAAGAATCATTAAAATGTGAAAATTTAATTTATTGCATGAATAAAATGAATAGTATAATTGAAAAAATAAAAAATTGTTTAGAAGAAAATTCAGAGATAAACATAAATGGATTTATAAGATTTAGAATGAGAGATTTAAGAGAAGATATAGAGAATATAATAGATAAAGTAATAGAAAGTTATATGGTTGAAAAGGAATATAGAGAATTTATAAAGTTATTAAAATATTTTGTGGATATACAAGAAAGTAAAATAGATGAAATAAACATATTCATCAATGAAGCAGGAAATTATTTTATTAAAGATAAAGATAAAAAAGATATATTTAATGAATTTATGAAAGAATTAGTTGAATGTAGGATAGATAATGATGCTAAGATGGAAGATATAATAATAAGTGGATTAATAACTAATGCACCTAAAAAGGTAGTAATACATGGTAAAAAGAATTGCTTGAATAAAGAGTTTATTGATACTATAGAAAATGTTTTTGAAAATAAAGTAAGCTTTTGTGATGGATGTTCTTTATGTATGGAAAAACAGGTTAAATTTTAAATTTATGTTGACAAGTTTTTTGACAAATAATATAATACTAGTGTTAAGAAGAAACACAGCCGTTTCTCACCTTACGGCATAGCTTAGTAAGGTATAATGTATTCTTATTTAATTTATTATGATTTAAATTAAAGAAATGAATATTTTGAGGACGGCATATGCTGTCTTTTTTATTTTGTCTTTTTATTGAGAAGTTATTTAATATTTCCCTTAAAAAGAATATAAGAAGATTAAGCATTATAAAAAACATATATGCTAATAAATTCCTTTTTGTGGAATTGATTTAGATTAAAATTCAATTTAAGGGACATTTAATAAAAGATATTATTCTAAAGTTTTATAGTTGTAAAGTTAGGATTCCCTTAATAAAGCATAATTTGAGAGGAGGATTTTATTATGCCAAAAATGAAGACGCACAGAGGTGCAGCAAAGAGATTTAAGAAAACAGGTACTGGAAAATTAAAAAGAGCAAAAGCTTTCAAGAGCCATATATTAACAAAGAAAAGCTCTAAGAGAAAGAGAAACTTAAGAAAAGCTGCTTATGTTTCAACTACTCAAGAAAAAGCAATGAAGAAATTATTACCATATCTATAAAATAAGAGGAGGATTGAAACATGGCAAGAGTTAAAAGAGCAGTAAATTCACGTAAAAATCATAAAAAAGTATTAAAGCTTGCAAAAGGTTATTATGGCGGAAAGAGCAGATTGTTTAAAACAGCTAATGAGTCTGTAATAAGAGCTTTAAGAAATGCTTATGTTGGAAGAAGATTAAAAAAGAGAGATTTTAGAAGATTGTGGATAGCAAGAATCAATGCAGCTACAAGAATGAATGGTCTTTCATATTCTAAATTTATAAATGGAATTAAATTAGCTGGAATTGATATGAATAGAAAAATGTTATCAGAAATAGCTATAAATGATCCTAAAGCATTTGCAGATTTAGTGGAAGCAGCAAAAAAACAATTAAATAAATAATATAAGCGACCGATTGGTCGCATTTTTTACTATATAGGAAATTATATCTTAAAAATATATTGATAAATAACTTATAGAATATAAGTTGTTAAAGTTATTCCTGCATAGTAAAAAATAGAATAAAGTGCGCGTGAAGGATTTTCCTAAGGCAGCTTCGGAAATGCACATGCACCAAAAAAAGTCGACAGCTTGGCAAATTTATCTTGACGACTTTTTTATAGGTAAATATAAATACTATAGAAAAAATAGTTAATAATATCTATTATTAGTAGTAAAATAAAGATAAAATTTTAGTTTATCTATGAGGTGAAGATATGCAATTTAGTTTAAAAAGAAAAATTAAATTGAAAGGAGTTCAAATATTAGCATTAGGATTTTTAATAGCAATTTTTATTGGAGGAATAATCTTATCACTTCCAATATCTTCTGCTTCTGGAGAAGCAACAAACTTTTTAGATGCTATTTTTACATCTACTTCAGCTGTTTGTGTTACAGGTTTAGTAACCTTAGATACTAGTACTTACTGGAGTACTTTTGGGCAAATGGTAATAATGATATTAATAGAAGTTGGTGGTCTTGGGTTTATGACATTTGGGGTTCTTATATCATTAGTACTTGGCAAGAAAATAACATTAAGAGAAAGACTTATAATGCAAGAAGCTATGAACACACATTCCATCCAAGGACTGGTGAAAATGGTTAAATATATATTAGTTTTTACAGTATCAGTACAAGTTTTTGGAGCAGTATTGTTGTCAACGCAATTTATACCTGAATATGGCATTTATAAAGGATTATTCTATAGTCTTTTTCACTCAATATCATCTTTTTGTAATGCTGGATTTGACTTATTTGGAACAAGTCTTATTAATTATTCTAGTAATACAACAGTTATTTTAGTAATTAGTACATTAATAATAATTGGAGGATTAGGATTTACAGTTCTCTTAGAGATATATGAGTTTAGATCAATAAAAAAGTTTTCAATTCACTCAAAATTAGTTTTAATATCAACACTTATATTGATACTTATAGGAACATTATTAATGTTTGTATTTGAACGAAATAATGTAGAAACTATAGCAAATATGAACATGAAAGATAAGATGTTAAATTCATTTTTTGCATCAGTAAGTCCGAGAACAGCTGGATTTAATAGTGTTTCTACTACAGCTATGACATCAGTGAGTAAGTTTTTAACTATAATATTAATGTTTATTGGAGGATCACCAGGATCAACTGCTGGTGGACTAAAAACAGTGACTTTTGCTATACTAGTATTAACTGTTATTTCAGTTATAAGAGGAAGGGAAGATGCAGAAATATTTGGAAGACGATTTAGTAAAGGCGTTGTTTATAAGGCCTTCACTATATTATTCATTGCAGTATCATTAGTAATAATGTTCACAATGATTTTATTGTTCACTGAAGTTAGTGCATCATTTATGGATATACTTTACGAAGTAACATCAGCATTTGGTACTGTTGGACTTACTCTAGGATTTACTCCAAATTTAAGCTCTATAGGGAAAGTTCTAATTATACTTATGATGTATTTTGGCAGAGTAGGACCTCTTACAGTAATGCTTGCGTTAGCAAGAAAAAATAAAAAATCTGGATATAAATATCCAGAAGGAAAGATTTTAATTGGTTAGGAGATGAAGTTTATTGGCTAATAAGCAATTTGTAATTATAGGACTTGGAAGATTTGGATCTTCTATAGCAAAAACCTTATATTCTTTAGGGAGTGATGTATTAGCAATAGATAAAGATGAAGAGATAGTACAAGAAATAGCTGATAGTGTTACACATGCTGTACAATTAGATGCAACAGATGAAAATGCGCTAAAATCACTTGGAATAAGTAATTTTGATGTAGCAGTGGTTACTATAGGTGATGATATCCAATCAAGCATTATGGTTACTTTATTAGTAAAAGAACTTGGAGTTAAATATATTGTAGCTAAAGGGCATAATGATTTTCACGCAAAAGTTCTTTATAAAATTGGAGCAGATAGAGTTATACTTCCAGAAAAAGATATGGGGGTAAGAGTTGCGCATAATTTAGTCTCAAATAATATATTAGATTATATAGAGCTTTCAGAAGACTATAGTGTTATGGAAATTCAAGTATTAGAAGAATGGTCAGGGAAAACTTTAAATGAGTTAAAACTTAGAAGTAAATATGGAATAAATGTTATTGCAATTAAAAGAGGTCAGGAAATTAATTTATCACCATCAGCAGGAGATATAATTAAAAATACTGATGCAATTGTTGCTATAGGAGTAGCGGAAGATTTAAACAGGCTAGAAGGCATGATAGCTAAATCAAATTAACGAGGTGTAAATTTTGATTTATATAGAAAGTAAAGACAATAATTTTTTTAAGGCTACAAAGAAACTGAAAGATAAAAGATTTAGGAATAAAGAAGGTAAGTTTATTTTAGAAGGATTTAGATTAATAGAGGAAGCTACAAAAGCTAATATGGAAATAGAATATATAATTTTATCTCAAGAAAATGAAGAAAAATTACATAATAGTAGTTTAAAAGAAGTTATTGGTGATGATAAAATATATGTTTTTTCAAGCGCTTTATTTTCTCAGATATCTTCTACAGAACATCCTCAAGGAGTTATAGCAATAGTTAAAAATAAAAAAATGATTATTAATTTAGAAGGACAATTCTTTTTAATATGTGATAAAGTTCAAGATCCAGGTAATTTAGGAACTATAATAAGAACTGGTCATGCAGCTGGGGTTGATGGAATAATACTAACAAAGGGAACAGTAGATATTTATAATGATAAAACAATAAGATCTACTATGGGTTCTATATTTTACGTTCCTATTTTTTATGATGATGAAGATTTTAATATTATTAAAAGGCTTAAAAATAGTGGAGTTTCATTGGTAACAACCTCTCTTGAGAAATCTAAAAACTTTTTTGAAGAAGATTTAAAAGGGAAAATTATGTTAGCTGTAGGTAATGAAGGCAATGGAATAAGTAATGAACTTTTTGAACTTGCAAACAAAAAGGTTAAGATCCCAATGCCTGGAGGAGCTGAATCTTTAAATGTAGCGGTTGCAACATCAATAATTTTATTTGAAAAAGTTAGACAAAATCTAATATAGAAATAAATAGAAAATTTCTATTGAAATTAATTAAGTTTATTTGTATAATAGATTGTAAATTAAATATAAAAAGACAGTGAATGAGAAAGTAGATATAAAAGTCTTTTCAGGGAGAAATAGTCTAAGACTGGAAGCTATTTTAAAGAAGTTTATATTGAAGTTCCCTCAGGAGTCCTAGAAGTGAAATTAACAGTAGTTTCTAGCGGTTTTAATCGTTATTTAAATTTGAGTTGGGTTGTGAAATTATAAATTTTATAACCAATTAGGGTGGTAACGCGGCACTTCGTCCCTTTTATAGGGGGACGAAGTTTTTTTATTCTTTAGGAAATTATAAAAAGTTTATTCTTAATATAACTTTTTATAATTTTCTTCCTTCAGTTTTCAAGTGGGCATATGTAAGTTTGCGTTGACTTGGAGCGAAGTAATGGAATAAGTAAATTTACATATGTCCATTTTTTATTTTAATCAAAAAGGAGGAACAAATATGCAAGAAAAGTTAATTGCTATTAAAGAAAATGCATTTAATGAATTAACAAATGTAAATGCTAGCTCAGAGTTAGAAGAAATAAGAGTAAAATATTTAGGTAAAAAAGGAGAGCTAACTACTATATTAAGAGGAATGGGATCATTATCTCAAGAAGAAAGACCAATAGTAGGAAAGCTCGTAAATGTAGTAAAAAAAGAAGTTGAAGATAAGATTGAAGAAATATCAAGAGAAATTAAGGAAAAAGAAAAAAATGCTAAATTGGCATCAGAAGTTATAGATATATCTCTTCCGGGAAAGAAAAATTTAATTGGTAAGAGACATCCTCTGGATTTAACTTTAGAAAGTATGAAAAATATATTTATATCAATGGGATTTACAGTAGAAGAAGGGCCAGAAGTAGAATTAGATCATTACAATTTTGAAGCTTTAAATATTCCAAAGGATCATCCAGCTAGGAGCGAGCAAGATACTTTTTATATAAATGATAATCTAGTATTAAGAACACAAACTTCACCAGTTCAAATTAGAGTTATGGAAAATCAAGCTCCACCAATAAAAATGATAGCTCCAGGTAAGGTATATAGATCAGATGCAGTTGATGCAACTCACTCACCTATATTTTATCAAATGGAAGGACTTGTAATTGATAAAGGAGTTACATTTGCAGATTTAAAAGGAACTTTAGAGCTTTTTGCAAAAAAGATGTTTGGAGATAAGGTTAAAACTAAGTTTAGACCTCACCATTTCCCATTTACAGAACCTTCAGCAGAAATGGATGCAACTTGCTTTGTATGTGAAGGCAAAGGATGTAGGGTATGTAAAGGAAGTGGCTGGATAGAGCTTTTAGGTTGCGGTATGGTTCATCCACAAGTATTAAGAAATTGTGGTATAGACCCAGAAGTTTACAGTGGATTTGCCTTCGGATTTGGTGTTGATAGAATGGTTATGCTTAAGTATGGAATAGATGATATTAGACTATTATACGAAAGTGATATGAGATTTTTAAATCAATTTTAATTATAGGAGGTAAAAGAGATGAAAGTACCATTTAATTGGTTAAAAGATTATGTTGAAGTGAATATAGACGCAAAAGAACTTGGAGATAGATTAACATTATCAGGATCAGCAGTAGAAGAAGTTATTACTCAAGGTGATACAATTAAAAATGTAGTTACTGGAAAAATTGTTGAAATAACTGCACATCCAGATGCTGATAAATTAAATGTTTGTCAAGTTGATATAGGAGCAGCCGAAAAAATTCAAATTGTTACAGCTGCAACAAATATGAAAGAAGATGATGTAGTACCAGTTGCTCTTCATAAATCAATTTTAGCAGATGGAACAGAAATTAAAAAAGGTAAGCTTAGAGGAGTAGTATCTAATGGTATGTTCTGTTCAGAAGAAGAACTTGGAATAGCTGGAGATGAACCAGTTCATGGTTTAATGATCTTACCTAAAGATGCACCACTAGGGATAGACATAAAAGAGTATTTAGGTCTTAATAAATCAATATTAGATTTTGAAATAACTTCAAATAGACCAGATTGTTTAAGTATTGTTGGTATGGCTAGAGAAACAGCAGCAACTCTTAATACATCTTATAAAATGCCAAGTTTTAATTATGAAGTAAAGAATTCTGAAAATATTAATAATAAATTAAATGTTGAAGTTAAAGATTCTTTATGTAGAAGATATATGGCAAGAGGCGTTAAGAATGTTAAGGTTATGCCTTCACCAGGTTGGATGCAAGAAAGATTATTAGAAGCTGGTGTTAGACCTATAAATTGCATAGTTGATATAACTAACTTTGTAATGCTAGAACTTGGAGAACCAATGCATGCTTTTGATGCAAGAGAAATTAAAAGCGGGAAAATAGTTGTAGAAAGAGCTAAAGATGCAGAAACTTTCGTTACTTTAGATGAAACTGAAAGAAAGTTAGATCCTAGTTTCTTATGCATAAAAGATGGAGATAAAACTATAGCTTTAGCAGGAATAATGGGTGGATTAAATTCAGAAATTAAAGAAGATACAAATGAAGTTATATTTGAATGTGCAAACTTTGATGGAACTAATATAAGAGTTAACTCTAAAAAGCTTAATTTAAGAACTGAAAGTTCATCAAGATTTGAAAAAGACATAGATCCAAACCTTGCAAGTCTTGCAATAGATAGAGCTTGTACTTTAATTTGTGAACTTGGATGTGGTGAAGTAATGGAAGGAACTATTGATGTATACACTCAAAAGAAAGAAGAGGGAAGTATTACAGTAGATTCTAATTGGATAAATAAATTCTTAGGAACAGAGATATCAAAAGAAGATATGAAAAGATATCTTGATTCTTTAGATTTAAAGACTGAAATTGCAAATGATGATTTGGTTATAAAGATACCAACATTTAGAATAGATATAGCAATTAAAGAAGATATAGCTGAAGAAGTTGCAAGAATATATGGATATGATAAAATTCCAACAACAATATTTAAGGTATCTACTGAAAGAGAGCCTAAATATAAAAATGAAATATTAACTGAAGAAGTTATAGATACTATGATAGGAAGTGGATTAAATCAATCCATCAGCTATTCTTTTGTATCACCTAAAGTTTTTGATAAAATCAATTTACCAGAAAATAGTGATTTAAGAAATGTTGTAAAGATTAAAAATCCACTTGGCGAAGATTATTCTGTAATGAGAACAACTACTATTCATTCAATGATGGAATCCTTAGGAAGAAATTATTCAAGAAATAATGAATATGCCAGATTATTTGAGGTTGGTAAGATATATATACCAAACGAAGATGAAACTGTTCTTCCAACTGAAAAGAATATTTTAACAATTGGTATGTATGGAGATTGCGATTATTTAGATTTAAAGGGAGTTGTAGAAAATATTGTTGAATCTTTAGGTTTAAATAAAGTAACATTTGCTCGTGAAGCTGAAAATCCTAGCTATCACCCAGGTAAAACTGCTGCTTTAATGATTGGCAAATCAAGAGTAGGGGTATTAGGTGAAGTTCACCCTGATGTTTCGGAAAACTATGGCGTTGATGTTAATTGCTATTTAGCTGAGTTAGATTTAGATTTATTATTTAATGGTGCTGAAACAACTAAGAAGTATAAGCCACTTCCAAAGTTCCCAGCAGTTACAAGAGATATAGCTCTATTGGTAAATGATGAAGTGTTAGTACAAGAAATTGAAGACACTATTAAAAAAGCTGGTGGAAACTTAGTTGAAAAAGTAAAATTATTTGATATTTATAAAGGTGCTCAAATACCAGAGGGTAAAAAAAGTATAGCTTATGCAATTGCATATAGAGATGAAAAAAAGACACTTACTGATAATGATGTAAATAAAGTTCACGATAAGATATTAAGAAGCCTTGAATATAAATTAGGTGCAACTTTAAGATAATAGATAGTAAATAAAAGATACTTTAGAGTTAATATTATTAGTCTAAAGTATCTTTTATTATTTTATTTATAATTAGATTATAACTATATTATAATTATATATACATTCTTTGGAATATTTATGTTAGAATTATATTAGTTATAATTATTATGTTAATGAGGTGTGTTATGAATACTATAACTATTAAGATAAATGGGATTGAATATAATCTAAAAGGAAGAGAAAATGAAGAGTATTTATTACAAGTTGTAAAATATGTAGATGGAAAAGTTAGAGATATTATGGCAAATAATAGGAAGTTGAGTTCTACAGCATCAGCTACACTTGTTTCATTAAATATAGCAGATGAATTATTTAAAGCAGATATAGAAATAGAAGAATTAATGAAAAAAAATACTTCTCTAGAAGAAAGAAACATAACATTAAAAGAAAGAATAAAAGAAATTAGAGAAGAAGCAGAAATCCTTGAGTTTAATAGTAATAAAGAGATAGACAAATTAAACAAATTAATAAATGAATTGAACAAAAGGATTTTAGAGGATGAAGAATTAAAAAATAAAGTTAAGCTTCTTGAAAAAGAAGAGAAGGAAAATAAACTTTTAAAAGAAAAGATATTAAGTTTAGAAACAGAAATATCTTCTAAGGAAATAAAAATTAATGAGCAATTATCATTAGAGTCAGAAATAAATTCTTTAAGAAATGAAAATTCAATACTAAGAGAAGAATTAGAAAATTATTATAAAGAATTAGAAAATTTAAAAGAAAGTAATTACTTGTTGAAAAATAATGAAATGGGGTACAAAGAAAAATTCATTAAACTTAATGAGGAATGTAAGATAATAGAAGAGGATTTTAAAAAGACAAAGGCAGAAAAGGAATCATTAAAGCAAAGAAACAAAGAAATAAAATTCCAATTACAAAATTCAAAATATAAGGTATTAGATTTAGAAAAGAAATTAATTGATACACAAGTAAAGCTAGCAATAGAAAAAAGACATAGAAATGCTTTACTAAAAGATGTTTAGTCAGTATATTATTTCTATAAAGGCAGCTTGATTTTGTTAATTAAGCTGTTTTTATATTAAATAAAACAACTTAATTTCTAGCAATAGAAAAAAATTATAAATTGTGATATATATAATTAGTGAAGATAAAATCATAATAAACTAAAGTTTAGGAGAAGTATTTATGAATAAAGTAGAAATTTTAGCTCCAGCTGGGAGCATGGAAAGTCTTGTAGCGGCAATGAATAAGGGAGCAGATGCGGTTTATTTAGGTGGAAATAAGTTTTCAGCTAGAGCATATGCATCTAATTTTGATAATGATAATATGATAAAAGCTGTTGATTATGTACATAGCTATGGAGCTAAGGTTTACGTAACATTAAATACTATATTAAAAGAAAATGAAATTGAAGAAGCAGTTAGATATGTAGGTTTTTTATATGAAATAGGAGTAGATGCAATAATACTGCAAGATTTAGGATTATTTAAAAGAATAAAAGAAGATTATCCCGATTTTGAAATACATGCATCTACACAAATGACTATACATAATGGAGAAGGTGCACTATTTTTTAAAGAAAGAGGTTTTCATAGAATAGTTTTATCTAGGGAACTATCTGTAGATGAAGTTAAATATATTTCTAAAGATTTAGGAATAGAAACAGAAATATTTGTTCATGGTGCATTATGTATTTCATACTCAGGTCAATGCCTTATGAGTTCCATGATAGGTGGTAGAAGTGGAAATAGAGGTAGATGCGCTCAGCCTTGCAGAATGGAATATACATTAAAGGGAAATACATCTGGAGAAAGAAAGGCTTATCTTTTAAGTCCTAAGGATACATGCACAATAGAAGACATGAAAGATATTATAGATTCAGGAACATATTCACTGAAAATAGAAGGAAGAATGAAAAGACCAGAATATGTTGCAGGAGTAGTAGAAAATTATAAAAATGCAGTAGAAAAGGAATTATACAATACAGAATATAATGTTAGCAAAGGAAAAAGAGAATTATTACAGCTATTTAATAGGGGTGGATTCTCTAAGGCTTATTTACATAAAAATGTTGGAATGGATATGATGAGTTTTAAACATCCAAGAAATACGGGAGTACCTCTAGGAAAAATAGAGAAAAATGGAGAAATAGTTTTAAAAGAAGATATTGCTTTAGGTGATGGATTTAGGTTTATGGAAAGTGGATATTCAATAAATAAAATTATAACTAATGGAAAAGAAGTAAAAGAAGCAAAAAGAGGAGAAAGAGTTAAAATATTTCCAATTGCTTATAAGGTAGGGGATGAGATATTTAAATCATTAGATAGAAAACTGTTTGATTCTTTAGAGGATTCTATAAAACCATATAATAGAAAAATTTCCTTAAAAGCAAATGTTACTTTTAAAGTTGCAGAACCATTAAGAATAAGCATAGAATATAATGATAAGAATTATGAATTTTTAGGCGAAGTTGTTGAAAAGGCAGAAAAAAGACCTTTAGAAAAAGATAGAGTTATAGATTCACTATGTAAATCTGGAGAGAGCGCTTTCAAAATAGATGAAATTAATTTTGAAGCTTTTGAGGATGGATTTATAAGAGTTAGTGATTTGAATAACCTGAGAAGAGATGCTTTAGAAGGAGTTCAAAAATCTATTACAAAATCTTTCAGAAGAAAGAGACCTAAAAAATTAGATAAAATTGATAATATTAAGAGCAATGATATAAGTTTAGATATAATATATCAATGTATTACGAGAGAACAGCTTGATACTTTAATAGAAGAAGGTGTTAAGGATATAATAGTTGATGTGTTTAATAGGGATAAAGATGCTATTAATGTTAAAGATTTAATAGAAGTATCTCAAAATAAGCAACTTAATATATATTTAAAGGTTCCAAATATAATTAAGAGTGAATTTAATAATGTAATAAATATAATAGAAAAGGTAAAAGAATATATTAAAGGGATAGTGACTGTTAATGTTGGGATAATTCGTAATTATCAAGATGAAATGATGATAATAGGTGATTATAAACTTAATATAATAAATTCAGAAGCTTTAAAGTTTTATCAAAATGAAATTGATATTCCTACACTAAGTTTAGAGCTTAATAGGAAAGAAATTAAAAATATGCTAAAAGGAAATAGGGGGAATGTACAAGGAATAATATATGGCAAAACTGAGCTTATGATAAGTGAATATTGTCCTATTGGAAGTACTTTTGGTGAAAAATCATCGTGTAAGGATTGTAATTTAGCATGTACAAGAGATGAGTTTACACTAATAGATAGAATGAATGAAAAATTTAGAGTAATGACTGATATTTTCTGCAGAAGCTATATTTTAAATCCTTATCCATTGAATCTTATTGAAGAAAAAGATGATTTAAAAAATCTTGGAATAAATTCCTTTAGAGTTGAATTTAGAGATGAAAATTCAAATGAGGTAAAAAAAGTATTAAGAATGATAAGAGGAGAGGAAAAAGTTAATACTAATACTTATACAAAAGGTCATTATAGAAGAGGGATAGAGTAGGAGAGAAAACATGAGCATTATATTACATAGGTATTTACTTTTAGGAGTAATATTATTAAATTTACTAGCTATATTAAGAAGTAGAAAGTTTGCAAATAATGCTAAAATAGTAAATGCTATTATTGAATATAGAAGAGAAGGTATTAAGTTAATAAAAGATTTTTGGAAAAAACAAATTATAATGATTGCAATAGGAGTAACATTATTTTTATTAGCTATATTAATTAAAGAAAATGATAATAAGATTGCAATTAATACATTTTCACTTATAAATTATTTATATGTGTTGATTTCAGTAGTATTAGTTACGTATAACTATAATAATTTTAATAGAGAAATATCTAATTTATTAAACAAAATTAAAAGTTAGGGTAATGAAGAGGAGATATTATGGAAGAAAGAACTCTTAGAGTGTTAGAATTTAATAAGATAAAAGAAAAACTAAAAGAATATGCAGTAACATATGGTGGAAAAGAAATTATAAATAATCTTAGACCTTACGACACTGTATTTGAAGTTAAAAATAAACTTAAGGAAAGTAACGAAGCATTAGATTTATTAATAACAAAAGGAAATCCTCCTTTTGAAGGATTATTTGATGTTAGAGAGGGAATAGAAAGAGCTAAAAAAGGAGGAGTATTATCAGCCGGACAATTGCTAAGAATTGGCGGTATGTTAAAATGTTCAAGAAGATTTAAGGAATATATCTCTAGAAGAGAAGATGAAGTTCCTCATATAATTCTAGAAGATTTAGCATATATATTAACTCCTATTAAAAGTCTTGAAGAAATTATAGAAATTTCTATAATTTCTGAAGAGGAAATAAGTGACAGAGCAAGTAGTACATTAAATGGAATAAGAAGAAATTTAAAGGAAAAAAATTCTTCTGTAAGAGATAAAATAAATTCAATTGTAAGATCCAATGCAAAGTACCTTCAAGATGCCTTATATACAATGAGGGGAGATAGATATGTTTTACCCGTAAAGGCTGAATATAAGGGAGCAGTTCCAGGACTTGTACATGATCAAAGCTCAACTGGAGCAACATTATTTATAGAACCTATGAGTCTTGTTAATTTAAATAATGAAATAAAGGAACTTAAGCTTAAAGAAAAAGCAGAGATCGAAAGAATATTAATGGATTTATCTAATAGGGTTTATGAAAATATTGAAACTGTGGAATCTAATTATAAAATTCTTACAGAGCTAGATTTTATATTTGCAAAAGGAAAATATGCTTCTAGTTTAAATGCTGTTTGTCCAGATGTTAATGAAGATAGAAGTTTTGATATAATTCATGGAAGACATCCTTTAATTGATCCTAAAATAGTTGTCCCTTCTGATATTTATTTAGGAAATGAGTTTAATACATTAATGATTACTGGTCCTAATACTGGAGGTAAGACAGTAACATTAAAAACTGTAGGATTATTACATTTAATGGGGCTTAGTGGACTTTTAATACCAGCAAAAGATGCTTCAACTATAAGCTTTTTCACAAAGATATTTGCTGATATAGGTGATGAGCAAAGTATAGAGCAATCTTTATCCACTTTTTCATCTCATATGACTAATATAGTAAAAATAATGAAGGAAGCAGATAAGAACTCACTAGTTTTATTTGATGAATTAGGTTCAGGTACTGATCCGGTTGAGGGTGCAGCATTAGCAATAGCTATAATAGACACATTAAGAGAAAAAGAAGCAAGATTAATTGCTACAACACATTATAGTGAATTAAAAGGATATGCATTAAGGACACCTGGTATTGAGAATGCATCTGTTGAATTTGATGTTGAAACATTAAGGCCTACGTATAGGCTTTTAATAGGTATTCCGGGAAAATCAAATGCATTTGAAATCTCAAAAAGGCTAGGGCTTCAAGATGAAGTAATAAATAAGGCTAAAAGTAACATTTCTTCAGAAAACCTTCAATTTGAAGATTTAATAAGAGATCTTCAAGAAAAAAGCATTTTAGCCAATAGAGATGCTAGAGAAGCTAAAAGAATAAAATTAGAAGCAGAAGACTTTAAAAAGAAGTATGATGATAAGCTTAAAAAGTTAGAAGAAGTTAGAGATAAAGCTTATAATGATGCTAGAAGAGAGGCAAAAGATATTATAGCTAAAGCAAAAGACGAGGCAGATGAAATATTAAAGGCGATGAGAGAACTCGAAAAGCTTGGAATTGCTCAAGGTGGTAGGGCTAGACTAGAAGAAGAAAGAAAAAAACTTAAAGATAGCTTAGAAAAAAAGGAAAATTCATTATATAAAACAAGAGAAAATACAGGAGAAGCCATTGAAAAGGTAATTTTGGGAATGGATGCATATCTTCCTTCGTTAAATCAAAATGTAATAATAATTTCAATGCCTGATTCAAAAGGAGAAGTTCAAGTAGAAGCAGGTATAATGAAAATAAATGTTAAATTAAAGGATTTGAGAAAAGTTAATGATAAACCAGTAAAAAAAGAAAAGAAAAAAAGAGAACTTAAGCTAAACTTGAAATCAATAGATAGCAGAGTTGACTTAAGAGGGATGGATGCAGAAGAAGCTTGCTACAAAGCAGATAAATATTTAGATGAAGCTTATATGGCTAATTTAGGAGAAGTAACAATAGTTCATGGAAAAGGAACGGGAATTTTAAGAAAAGCTATAAATGATATGCTAAAAAGACATCCACATGTTAAGAGTTATAGACTAGGTGAGTATGGTGAAGGTGGAGATGGAGTTACAATAGCAATTCTTAAATAAAATAATAATTAAAATACTATTAAGATAAAAAGAGACTCATGTTTTAGAGTCTTTTTTTATGTTATAATTATATAAGAAAAGAGGTGTGCTATGTATATTATAAGTAGTTGTTTATGTGGAGTTAATTGTAAATATAGTGGAGGAAATAACTTAAATCATAAATGTTTAGATCTTTTAAAAGAAGGTAAAGCTGTATTAGTATGCCCTGAACAACTAGGGGGACTCCCTACACCACGAACTCCTGCAGAAATACAAGGTAGTTCAGAAGGAATTTTAAATGGTAATGATAAAATTATAACTAAAGAAAATATAGATGTTACTAAGGAATTTTTAAAGGGTGCATATGAAACTTTACATATAGCTAAATTAAGTAATATAAATAAAGCGATATTAAAGGATGGAAGTCCATCATGTGGAGTAAATTATGTTTATGATGGTAATTTTAATGGGACAAAAACACAGGGAAAAGGTTTGACGGCTACTATTTTAGATAAATATGGAATAGATGTTATAAGTGATATTGACTTGGAAGGAGAATAACTATGGGAATATTTGATATTTTAAAAAAAAATTAAAAGAAAATCTAATGAAGATGAGTATGATGAATATTATGAATATGAATTTGAAGAAAAATTAGAAAGTTTAAAAAAAGTTGATAATAGAGTTAATGATGAATCTAATGAAGAAGTTTATGAAAAAAAAGAAGTAGAAGCATATGAAGATAAAGAGGATATAAATATAAAAGAAGAAGTTAAACTAACAAAAGAAGAAATTGAAGAATTACTTTTAAATGAAATTTTAAAAGTAATTGAAGTATATGATGATTTCGATAAGGTAAAAATAGCAGCAAGAGAAGCCGCTAATAATATTGGTAAAGAATATTTAAATGAGTTGCCAAACTATTTAAATGGTAGAATACACAGACCAAGTAGATTCATAGACAAATATGATGATATTGGGGAATGGACTATAATTGTTGAAAACTCTGTTCTAATGATAATTTATAGCTTTAAGGAAGATGCTGTAGCTGTATTACAAAGAATATCTCAAAGAAATTCTAATTTGAATCTTAAGGCTACAAATTTGTTATGCAAGTTAGCAAGTGAAAATACTAAGACTGATGAAATAGTAAATTCAATAATGAATAATTTGATTGCTTTTAACGATGAAAACAAGATTATAATTTTAGGTTTTATGTCTCAAATTAAAGAAAATAATCAAGTAATTGGCCTTATCCAACATTTTTATAAAAGTTTTATAAAAAGTGGAGAAATAGAAAATGCTTATAAAACTTTAAAACATTTAATAAATGCTGCAGAAAGGTTTACAAATGGGCATTTAAACTTTTTAAAATCACTAGCTATGGGTAAAAATACTCTTAACTTAGAAGAAATAACAGCTATTGAAGAAAATGATCCTAAAAGTGTACGAATGGATAAAGTTGATGACTATCTAAGAGTAGATGCGGCTATAACATATTATACTTTAAATCAAAAAGATGATGATATAAACAGCAAACTTTATTATTTAAGTGAATATTCATTAGATAAAAATTTAAGAAATAAAATAAAATCATTATTAAAGCTA
>NZ_ASRV01000087.1 GCF_000401215.1 Clostridium sartagoforme AAU1
AAAGCTATAATATATAAATTAAGTAGATTGATATATTTATAAAATATCAATAAGTTTATATTTTTGTTATTAATTATTAAATATATAATTAAATTTAAAACTAATGAAATATTATCTAGATTTTATAATAAAAATATATTTTAACTATAAATAATTTTTGTTATAATGCTAAATAGTAATGGAGGGATAAGCTTTGACAAAAAGTAAATCGAAAAGAAAAAAACAAATGTTAAAAAGAAGAATTATAGCATTAATTATTTTTGGAATAGTTATAGGTGGAGTTGTTTATACCCCTATTAAATTAAAGCATATTAATTTATTGCAAATAGAAGCAAAGGCAAGTGAACGTTTTAATAATAAAATGAGTTTTATAGAAGACTATAAGAAAATTAAGGAGAATTTCAGTAATTTATATGCATCAGATGATAAACTACAAGAAATAAGTGAATCTATTGATGTAATAGATGAAAAACTGTCAAATGGAGTTAGCGAAGAAGTTGAAAGTTTAATTTCTACATTAAAATCAGTTATAAGTGATTTAAGTGCAGCTAATCAAATAGAACTTGAAAATATATTCAATGATGTAAATAGTGACAATATTAATAATTTTACTGAAGAAGAAATGAATAAGGTTAATGAATACACAAATGAATACAATCAATTATTTAGCAAAGAAAAATATAAACAAGCAAAGGAAACTTTAAATTTATTAAGTAATTATATAAGTGAAACAAAAAAAGTTGCTAGCGAAAGAAAAATAAAAGAAACTTATGAACAAAAATCAAATGAAGATTCTAGTTTAAGAGAACCAAAATATATAAATGGAATATTGATTGTAAATAAAGAATTTGGATTACCTGATAGTTTTTTACCTGGCGAAAGTGCTGAAGCGAGACAAGCTTTTGAAAATATGAAAGCAGATGCAGCAAAAGAAGGAATATACCTTAATGCTTTTTCGACTTATAGAAGCTATTGGAGTCAAAATATATTATATTGGAACTATGTTTCAAATTACGGACAAGATCCTACAGATACATTTTCTGCAAAAGCGGGTTTTAGCGAACATCAGACAGGACTGGCTTTTGATATTGGAGGTTTAGATAGATATCTTTGGGCAGAAGAAGATTTTAAATATACTGATGAAGCAAAATGGTTAAAAAGTAATAGTTATAAATATGGATTTATTCTAAGATATCCAGAAGGCAAAGAATGGAAGACGGGATACATGCATGAATCTTGGCATTTTAGATATATTGGAGTAGATCATAGTATAAATTTTAAAGATAGTGATTTAACATTAGAAGAATATTTAGGATTATAAGGGGATGTCGTAGACATCCCTTATAATATAAGTTTTATATTTATATTAATAATATAATTTTAAAGCTTATTTTGTAACTATTTTAATATTTTCAACAGTTAAATCTTCCGTCCCTTGAACATAAAGATTAGCCCTCTTTAAGTCATGAACATAATCAACAATTTCTTGTGTTATTTCCTCACCTGGACAAAGTACTGGAATTCCTGGTGGATATGCAAGTAAAAACTCACCTGAAATTTTTCCTATACTATCTTTTAAAGAAATTGAAGTTTTATTACTATAAAAAGCTTCTCTTGGGTTAAGAATTTTTCTAGGTATTGTAGGAATATCTAAAAAGTCTTGAATAGGTTCTCTTTTACCATAGTAATCATTTGATATTTCTTTAAGGGCAGATAATAATCTATCCATGCCTTCTTTGGTATCTCCAAAAGAACCAACTGCAAGTACATTATAAAAATCGGATAATTCCATTTGTATATGATACTTATCTGCTAAAATCATATCAAGTTCAAAGCCGGTAATTCCAAGTTCTCTTGAAGATATAGTAAGTTTTGTAGAATCAAAAGAATAAGAACCAGGTTTTCCAAGAACTTCTTCCCCAAAACAATAGAATCCAGGAATTTTATTTATTTCATCCCTAGTATATTTGCAAAGTTCTATAGCTTTTTCAAGTAAACTCCTTCCTTCTAATGCAATTTGTCTTCTAGCACAATCTAAAGAAGCCATCAATATGTAAGAAGGGGAGGTTGTTTGCATTAAATTTAAAATTTGTTGAACTCTTGTAGGATTAACATATTTACTTTTAACATGCAATAAAGATCCTTGAGTTAAAGATCCAATTATTTTATGGGTACTTTGAGCACATATGTCAGCGCCTGCTTCTAAAGCAGACATAGGTAACTTTTCTGAAAAAGCTAAATGAGGTCCATGAGCTTCATCCACTATTAAAGGTATGTCATAGCTATGAACTATATCAGCAATTTTCTTTATATCTGTTGCTACACCATAATAAGTAGGATTTATAATTAATACAGCTTTAGCATCTTTATTTTCTTTAAGAGTTTTTTCAACTGTCTCAGGAGTTACCCCGTGAGCAATTCCGAGTTTTTTATCAATTTCAGGCTCCATAAAAATAGGAATAGCACCACTTAGAATAATACCAGAAGTTACTGATTTATGTACATTTCTAGGAATTATTATTTTATCTCCATCATTAACTACAGAAAGTATCATAGCTTGTATAGCACCTGATGTACCATGAATAGAAAAAAATGACGAATGTGAATTATAAGCATCAGCTACTAATTCCTGAGCTTTTTTTATAGGTCCTGTTGGATGATGTAAACTATCAACTAATTTAAAGACCGTAACATCTATTTTAAATGGATTTTCACCTATAAAATCCTTAAATTCTTTGTCTATACCTACTCCTTTTTTGTGTCCAGGAACATGAAATGGAAGAGTATCTCTATTTACATATTCTTTAAGAGCATCAAAAAGAGGAGTTTCAGCTTGATTTAATTTATACAATTAGAACACCTTCTCTCTTATAAATATTATTGATTAATCAATAAGTTTTATACAAACATTAATATTATATTTTATTAGCTTCAACTATGCAATAAAATACTAAGCAATATTAAAAGAAATATGTAATTAAGTGAAATTTGAATAAAAAATAGCATTTGTGACAAGAATATTTAAAGAGAATCTTGTTAATTAGGAGGAATTATCTTGAATAGCTTAAACTTAAATAAGAGAGAAGCAAATATACCAAACAATGCTAAGAAGTTAAGAAGAACAGGGAAGGTGCCAGGAATATTATATGGAAAAAATTCTAAGGACTTCATGTTTGAAGTAGGAGAATTAGATCTTTGTAGAGAAATTTCTAAAACTGGTGAACATGGAGTTTTAAATTTTGAACTAGATGGCAGTAGTAGTCATAAGGCATTAATAAAAGATCTTCAAAGAGATCCTGTATCACATAAAATAATTCATCTAGACTTAGAAGAATTAGAACAAAATCAAAAAATTATATCCTCTGTTCCTATTCACTATGTAGGAGAAAATAACTTAAATAAAAGGGGAATGGTATTACAAAAAGAAAGAGGAAGTATAAAAGTTGAATGTACAGCTGATACATTACCAAAGCATATAGATATAAATATTAATGATAGTAATAATGGATATGTTTATAGGGTCGGTGATTTGGAAGTTGCTTCTGAGCTTTCAATAATTGATGATTTAGAGACTGTAATAGCTTCAGTAACTTATGAAAGAAAAACTGTAAGCGATGATATGGAAGAAATAGAAGAAGAAAATAGTCATAAATAAACAAAAAATACCTCGAAAAATGTAAAGAGATACAATGTTTTATCTCTTTATATTTTTTTATTCCATAATCAAAATCTTTAGTGTATAATATTACCTGATTATTAGTTTTAGGAGGGGTAGCATGTTATATAGAGAAAAATATAATGATTGGTTAGAGTCAAAGATAGTTGATGAAAAGATGAAAGATGAATTAAGATCAATAAAGGATGAAAATGAAATTGAAGATAGATTTTATAAAGATCTTGAATTTGGTACAGGTGGACTTAGAGGGATAATTGGTGCTGGAAGTAACAGAATGAATATATATACTGTATCTAAAGCTACTCAAGGTTTTGCAAATTATTTAAATAAAAGTTTTGAAAATCCATCAGTGGCAATAGCATATGATTCAAGAAATATGTCAAAAGAGTTTTCAAAAGCTGCAGCTTTAACTCTTTGTGCAAACAATATCAAAGTATATTTATATGAAGATTTAAGGCCAACTCCAATGCTTTCTTTTGCAGTAAGATACTTAAATTGTACTGGAGGAATTGTTGTTACAGCTTCACATAATCCAAAAGAGTATAATGGTTATAAAGTATATGATGAATTTGGTGGTCAAGTTACTGATGAAAAGGCAAATATAATAATAAATGAAGTTAACAAAATAGGTAATTTTGATGAAATAAATACTATGAAAGAAGAAGAAGCTTTAGAAAAAGAATTATTGGTATATACTGGTGAAGAACTAGATAAAGCTTATATTGATTCTGTAAAGAGTTTAACTATTAGAAAAGAACTAGTAAAAGAAAAGGCAAATGATTTAAAAGTTATATATACACCAATACATGGATCTGGAAATATGCCAGTAAGAAGAGTTCTTAAGGAACTTGGATATACAGGCGTATGCGTAGTTAAGGAACAAGAAATGCCAGATGGAAACTTTCCAACTGCATCATATCCAAATCCAGAAGAACCAGCAGTATTTAAGTTAGCATTAGAAATGGCTAAAACAGAAAATCCAGATGTTATTTTTGCAACAGATCCAGATGCTGATAGAATTGGAGTTGTTGTAAAAGATAGTGAAGGTGAATATAGGGTATTAACAGGAAATCAAACAGGATTATTATTAACTCAATATATTTTAGATGCTTTAAAAGAAGAAGGAAAGTTATCAGAAGATGGAGTTATAATTAAAACAATAGTAACTACAGATGGAACTAAGAAAATTGCTGAAGCATATAATGTTGAATTAATAGAAGTTCTAACTGGATTTAAATATATTGGTGAAAAAATACAAGGATTTGAAGTTAATAAAAATAAAACTTATCTTTTTGGTTTCGAAGAAAGTTATGGATATTTAGCAGGAGATTTTGTTAGAGATAAGGATGCTGTAATAGCAGCTATGTTAATAGCAGAAATGACTTTATTCTATAAAGAAAAAGGTAAGAGCCTTTTTGATGGTTTAGTAGAATTATATGAAAAGTATGGATACTTTAAGGAAACTCTAGTATCTTTCGAGTTAAAAGGAAAAGAAGGAAGCGAAAAAATATCTAATTGTATTGATTCTTTAAGAAATGAAAAGCTTGTTGAAGTTAATGGAGTTAAGATAATTACTAAATATGACTATAAGCTAAGTGTTGAAGAAGATATGGCTACTGGAAGTAAAAAGGAAATTAATCTTCCAAAATCAAATGTTTTAAAGTTTGTTTTAGAAAATGGTGCGTGGTTTGTAGTAAGACCTTCAGGAACAGAGCCAAAAATGAAAGCTTATATTGCAGTAGAAGGAAGTAGTTTAAAAGATTCAGAAGAACAATTAGAAAAGTTTAAAAATGAAGTAGTAAATTTAATTAATACTAAATTAAACTAAAGAGATTAAATTATAAAAAATAATCAGTTAAGATAAATAAGGTAAGTTATTATATTAAATAGCTTACCTTTATTTAATATCTAAAAATATAAAACTTTAAAGCTATTGAAATATGTAGTATTATTTATAATAAAGCTATTTTTAAGGAGGTATATGTATTGGATTATAATGCAGAATTTAAAGAAAAATTAGGTAAATTATTGTTTTTAGAAATGGACCAAAAGGGATTTAAGGAAAGTATAAATATTCCTAGCTATGTAGATTTTAAAAATAAAGATTTATATTTACCTATTTCCCCAGAATACATAACATCAAATGTTAATAATGAAGTTAAAATTAAAAATTTGCCTATATATTATTTTATAGAAGGAATGTTTTTTGCTATAGGAGCAGATGAAAATCTAAGATTTAATGAGGATTATGAATTAATATTAACTTATATTAAGGATACAGAAAATTGTATAAAAAGTATAATTTCTAAGAAGATAAATGATGATAAGTTAATAGATGCTTATTTACTTTTAAAGGGATTCTATAAATACTCAAAAGATATTGATATTATGAGAAAACTTTTATTAGTAGGTGAGAGCTTAAGAGAGAAAGATAGTGCATTTAAAGAGATATTATTACAAGACATAGAGTATTGTGAAAAAATATATTAAAGATTCCAGAAGCTTATCTTTATAAATCATTAATATTAAAGGATGATAAAGATTTTAAAGGAGCAAAAGTTGCAATTAATGAATATTTAAACAATGGTGGAAAAAGAACAGAAGATGTGAATATATTAATTGAGGATATTACTAATATTTCAAATTATGAAGTTGCAATAGAACATTTAAATGATGATCCTATTAAAACCATAAAGTTACTAATTGAACTTTTAGAAAAGTTTGATGACAACCCATTAATATACTATTATTTGGGGGTTGCTTATAGAAAGCTTGAAAATTATGAAAAAGCTATTTATTACTTAAATGAAAGCTTAGAAAGAGAAAGCGGAATATATGAAGTAGTGGTTGAACTTGGAATAAACTATGCATGTATAAATGATTTTGAAAGTGCAATTAAATACTTTAAAAAAGCCTTTGAGGCCACGAAGGAAGTAGAAATTTGTACAAATATTGTTATGTGCTATATGAATTTAAATAATTTAGAAGAAGCTAAATTACATTTAGATATAGCTAAGAAAATAAATTCTGAAGATGAAATAGTGAAAGACTTAGAAAAAATGTTAAATAAATAGATTT
>NZ_ASRV01000088.1 GCF_000401215.1 Clostridium sartagoforme AAU1
TCTGATATCTGTTCCCTGTTACCTAAAAAATAAAACAACTGTGCATTGTGCCTTGTGAACTGTGAACTGAAAAATGCTTCGCAATTTTTTACAAATGTGCACTGTGCGTTGTGAACTGTGAACTTAAAAGATTGCTTCGCAAAATTTAACAATTGTGGTATTATATTTATGAATAAATTTACTTATGCATTATTAAGGA
Source organism: Clostridium sartagoforme AAU1 (assembly GCF_000401215.1). GTDB lineage: Bacteria > Bacillota > Clostridia > Clostridiales > Clostridiaceae > Clostridium > Clostridium sartagoforme. Next base: position 200 of record NZ_ASRV01000088.1, read on the forward strand.
GAGAAAATGAAAGATAATAATTTTATTGATGTATTAGGATATAAAGTATATAGAAATAAGTTATCTAGTGCATTAAAATATATTGATAGTTTTGAAAAGGTTCATATAGTGTCTGGAAATCCAGAAGTACTATATACAGGTCTTTATAATGATGAGTTATTAAATAATTTTAAGTCTGATAAAGCATTTATAATACCAGATGGAGTTGGTCTTCAAATTGCAGCTAAGTATTTAAAAACTCCTGTTGAAGAAAAAATAGCAGGTATAGATTTAATGAAGGAAATAATAAAAAAATGTTCAAAAGAAAATAAGAAGATTTATTTGCTTGGAACAAATGATGAAAGTCTTAATGCTTGCGTTGCAAATTTGATGGTTAAATATCCTAAGATAAATATTGTAGGCTATAGAAATGGATTTTTTGATATAAATAAAGCAGATGAAATAATAAAAGATATAAAAGAAAAAAAACCATATGCAATTTTCGTAGCCATGGGGTGCCCAAGACAAGAACAATTTATAGTAAGATATATGGAAGAATTACCATGTAAAATATTCATGGGTGTTGGTGGGAGCTTTGATGTAATTGCAGAAAAAGTTAATAGAGCTCCCAAATGGATGATAAAAATTGGGCTGGAGTGGTTATATAGAGTTTCAAGGGAACCTTGGAGAATAAAGAGGCTTGGTAGTATTCCTAAATTTTTACTACTTGTTGCTAAAAACAAAAAGGTGATATATGAGTAAAAATACGATTTTCAAAGCAACTTTCATAGTAATGCTTATGACTATATTAAGCAGAGTAATAGGTTTTGGTAGAGATATGTTAGCTGCATATCATTTTGGAGTAGAAGGATCTTATGATATATATGTTGCCTCAGTTGCAATTCCTGAATCAGTATTTATGATAGTTGGGCTTGCAATATCAACAACATTTATACCAATACTTAGTGAAATTAGACATAATAAAAATAAAGATGAGATGTTTAAGTTTTCAAATAACGTTGTGACTATCTTAAGTATATTATCAATAGTTGTAATTGTATTAGGTTTAATATTTACAAAGGAGATTGTTAATATATTTGTACCTAAGTTTACTAAAGAGCAAATTGAACTAACTATATTTTTAACTAGAATAACTTTAATAAATATAATTCTATTATGTGTTAATGCCTGCTTTGCCTCTATATTGCAGGTATGCGAAGACTTTATTGTTCCATCATTATTAGGACTATTTTTTAATATTCCAATAATAGTATATCTAGTTTTTTTGCTGAAGTGAGCATTATAGGATTAACAATTGCTAACGTTCTAGGAAATTTACTTAGGGTATTAGTTCAAATTCCTTCATTATATAAGCAAGGTTATAGATTTAAATTATATATAGATTTAAGAGATGAAAAACTTAGAAGTATGATAATTTTGATACTTCCTGTTATAGTTGGAGCTGGAGCCAATTCAATAAATATGCTTGTAGATAAAAGTTTAGCATCAGGATTAAATACTGGTGCAATGGCATCTTTAGAGTATTCACAAAGGATAGTTACATTTGCTAATACAGCAATAACAACATCAATAGTCTCAGTAATTTATCCTTTAATGGCAAATAGGCTAAATGCTGGTGATAAGCAAGGATTTATAAAATACTTAACTAAATCAATAATAATAATTTGCTTATTTTTAATTCCAATAACTTTTGGAATGTTATTTTTAAGTAAAGAAATAGTTACAGTATTTTATGAAAGAGGGAAGTTTGATTCAAGTGCTGTTGTTCTAACTTCCATGGCTTTATTTGGATATTCTTTGCAGCTACCTTTTGCAGGAATAAGAGATATTTTAAATTCATCACTATTTTCAATGAAGAAAACAAAGGTTACTACAATTAATGGAATAATTGGTGTTGTAATAAATATAGCTTTAAGCATTATTTTATCTAAATATATGGGGGTTCTAGGTATAGCTATAGCAACATCTGTATCATCATTAGTGATAGCTTTATTACTCCTAAATTCAACTAAAGAAGTAGTTGGAAGTTTTAATATAAGTGAAGTTATTATAAAAATTAGTAAAATCATATTAAGTTCAACATTAATGATTTTAATTCTCTATTTTATAAATAGTTTGTTAAGTATAGAAAATTCTTTTATTATTATTTTAACTGATGGAAGCCTTGGAGCTGTAATATTTATGATTATGTGTAAGATTCTAAAAATAGAAGAATTTAATGAAGCTTTAAATATGATAAAGATGAAATTTAAGAAGGAGGGTTAAATTAAGAAAATGAAAATATTATTTATTGCATGTTATTCACCTTTGATTAATAATTCAGCATCAATTGAAACTCTTCAATATTTAAATAATTTAGCAAGGATTGAAGATAATAATATTCATTTATTAACAGTGAACTTTCCTTCAAATTCAATTTATTATGATGAATATATATTTAATATGTTAGATAAGAAAATTAATTTACATATAATATCAGGTGGAAAGTTATTTGAAGCAATTATGCCAAAAAAATATAAAGAAATGTCAGAGACTAATACTACTATAGGAAAAGTCAAAATTAAGAGTGCTTTAAGAACAGTAAAAAAATATTAGCAGTACCAGACATGTATTTATATTGGGCATTTAAAGCTAGTGAATATGGAATTAAACTTATGGAAAAAGAAGCATTTGATGTTATGTTTTCTATGCATGAGCCACCATCAAGTCATATATGTGCATATAAGATTAAAAAGAAATTTCCAAACCTTAAATGGATAACATACTGGAGTGATCCTTGGCTTAAGGATTCTACACGAGAAGACTCAAACTTTATAAGAAGAAACTTTGAGAAAAGATATGAAAAAAATGTAATTAATTTAGCAGATAAATATATATTTGTAACAAAAGCTAATAGAGATGATTATATTGAAACTTACAATATAAAAAAGGAAGATACTTATACTATTACAAGAGGTTATGATGAAAAAACATATTTTGATATAAAGGAAAAAGAAAATCCCAAATTAATAGATAAGAAAAAGATAAATATAGTTTATACTGGAGAGATTTTTTCGAAGCTTAGAGATGTAAGACCTTTTATTGAAGCGGTAAATAAACTTAATTTAGATGATAATAATCTATATGAAAATTTAAATATACTTTTTTTTGGGAATATAGATGATGAAGATGTTAAATATGACTTATCTAAAATAAGTAATGTAAAAGTATCAAATAGAATACCATATAGAGAAGCTTTGGGATATATGATTAATGCAGACATATTATTACTTTTTGGTAACAAGAATTCAAAACAAATACCAGCAAAAATATATGATTATTTTGGATGTAATGGATATGTATTAGTTGTTTTAGGTGATGAAAAAGATCCTATAATAGATGTAGTGAAAAACTTAGATAAATGTAATATAGCCTTAAATAATTCCAAAGATATTTCAAAAAAAATTGTAGAGTTATCGGAAAAAATATTAAGTGGAAACAACTCAAATCCAATTAAGGAGTATGAGTGGGAAAATATATCGAAAAAATTAAATTCTATTTTAAAGGGGGAGTAGCTATGCATATTATGTTTATACCATCATGGTATCATAATAAAAGAAATCCGGTTCATGGAAGTTTTTTTAAAGAGCAGGCACTAGCCCTTCAAGAATGTGGAATCAAAATTACTATTGCTTATAATGAAATTTGGCCATTGACATTAGCTTTTAAGATAAAAGAAAAAAATGGCTTAAATTATGAGATTGAGGAAGGATTAAAAACATATAGATATAAAAACTTTAATTACCTTCCTAAGAATCCTATGATGTTTAAAGTATTTAATAGAAGATTAGAAAAGTTATATAAAGAAATAATAAAAAGAGAAGGCAAAGTAGATATAATACATTGCCAATCTTCATTTTGGGCGGGGATAAGTGCTAATTATATTTCTAAAAAGTATAATATCCCACTAATAATAACAGAACATTCTTCTTTGAAAAAAGCTGTGTACATTAAGGATAGTTATAAGCCTTTAATAAAAAAGTCTTATTCTGAAGCAGATATACTTATAGCTGTAGGAAGTGGATTAAAAAAAGAAATGTCAGAGTTTTGTGGAAGAAAAGATATAAATATTATACATAATTTAATACCTATGGAAAACTTCTATATAAGTAATACTAAAAACGAAAAATTCACTTTTTTTTCTTTAGCATTTTTAGAAGGTGAAAAGGGAATGGATACACTTATAAGATCATACGCTAAATATTTTAAAGGAACAAATTCTAAGTTGTTAGTAGGTGGAGATGGAAGTCAAAAAGATTTTTTAATTAAGTTATGTGAAGAGTTAAAAATAGAAAATCAAGTAGACTTTCTAGGAGCTTTGTCTAGAAAAGAAGTTTCACATTATATGAGCATATGTGATTCCTTTGTTTTAGCATCAAGATATGAAACATTTGGAGTTGTTTATATTGAAGCTTTAGCATCAGGAAAACCTATTATAGGAACTTATAATGGTGGTGCAGAAGATATTATAAATCCTAAAAATGGATTAATAGTTAAGGTTGATGATGTTGATGAATTAGGAAATGCAATGAAATATATAATGGCAAATATAAACTCTTATAATCCAGAAGATATAAGAAATGAATGTATATCAAGATTTTCTAAAGACAAAATAACAAGAGAAATACTAAAAGTTTATGATTTAATATTAAGTAAGAGAGGTTAATTATGTTATTTAAAGAGTATAGTATAGATAAATTTATAGAAGAATTATCTTCAGATGCACCTTCACCAGGAGGCGGAAGTGTTGCAGCATTAGTAGCTGCTTTAGCTAGTGCATTAAATTGTATGGTTTATTCACTAACAGTAGATAAAAAGGCGTTTGAAAAATTGAATAATTCAGAGAAAAATAAGATGCTTCAATTACAAAAAGAAGCTAAGGAATTTACTGATAAATTTCAAAATTATATGGAACAAGATAGAAAAGACTTTTTGAACTTAATGGATAGCTATAAATTACCTAAGGATAGTGAAGAGGAGATTGCATTAAGAAAAGAAAAAATTAAAGAAAATACAATAAAAGCAATGAAAACACCTTTATTATTAGCGGAAGAATGTATTAAGTTTTATGATAATATTGAATTTGCAGTTAGATATGGTAATAAAAATTTAATTTCTGATGCTGGAGTTGCAACTATCTTATTACACTCAGCAATAGAAAGTTCTATAATTAATGTGAAAGTTAATTTAAACTTCTTAAGAGAAGAAGAAATTTGTAATGAAATAGAAAATAAATGTAAAACTATACTTAATAACTCTTATGTTAAAAAGTGTAATATTATAAATGTAGTCGAAGATATAATATACCCTAAAATATAGTCTCAAAAGAAGACTATACTTTTTTAGGGTAATTCATTTAAAGATTTAAATTCATATCCTTGAGATTTAAGTTCCTGAATTACAGTTTTTAATATTTTAGTGTTTGTATCAGAAACAGCGTGTAATAATATTATAGAACCTGGATGAGCTCCATTTACTATTTTCTTTATTGCAGCAGATTCTTCAGGTTGCTTATTAACAAGCCAATCTTTATAAGCAAAACTCCAAAATATTGTTTTGTATCCTAAATCTTGAGTTTTCTTTAAGGAATTTTTAGAATACTTACCCATTGGAGGTCTAAAAAATTTAGGCATATCTTGTGAAGTTAAAGCTTTAAATTCATCTTCTACTTCAGTAAATTCTCTAGTAAACTTCTCATTATCTAAAATACTGGCCATGGATGGATGATGTGATGTGTGATTACAAACTAGATGTCCTTCATCTACCATTCTTTTAACTATATCAGGTTGCTCTTTTATATAAGGTTTAACTACAAAAAATGCAGCAGGAACTTGTTCATCTTTTAAAATGTCTAAAATCTTTGGAGTATTACCATTCTCATAACCTTCATCAAAAGTTAGGTATAATATTTTAGAGTTTGTATCACCTACATAGTAAGCGCCAAAGTCACTAAAAAAGCCAACAGACTCTTTAGGTGGTTCTGGAGTTTTCCCTTTTTCTCTATTTACAAAATACCAATTAAGTTCTAAATCATCAGAAGCTAGAGCATTTATAGGGATAAAAGAAAAAGTACAAATAATAATTAAAGATAATATTAAAGTAGTAAATATATTTACTTTTTTCATTATTTCACCACCTTTTATTAAATATATTTAAGTATTAAGTTGATAATAAAAACTGTTTTATCTTAACTATAACTTATAACTTTATTTTTATCTAAATGATTCTTTTACACATAGAAATACAATGTATAAATGCTATTAATTGGCGATTGTTTTATTTTGCGAAGCAAAATTCTAGTTCATAGTTCCCAAGGCACAGTGCACAGTTATTAATTAGTTGAGAGTAGAAAATCGATAGTTGAAAGTTATGGATGAAACTACTACGTAGCTTCTAAAATTAGGATATATAAAAACTCTTAGAGTTTTTAATAATAGTTTTCTTAATTCAGCAAAGCTGAATTATTTCAATAACTCTCCACTTTTCACTCTTAATTATCAACTAGAAAAAACTGTGAACTGTGAATTGTGAACTATATAAATTGTTTTGCAATTTATATTATATTCTCAATTCTTATATTTTTAGATTAAATACCAAATCCTTATTATGGCTTATATATGTTGAAATAATTAATATTGTAGAGTATAATTTTAAAGATATGATTTAAGAGAAGAAAGGAATGTACATAGATGAATTTAGGAATAGTTGGTTTACCAAACGTAGGTAAAAGTACTTTATTTAATGCAATTACAAAAGCTGGAGCGGAGTCAGCAAACTATCCTTTTTGTACTATAGAGCCAAACGTTGGAGTAGTTAGTGTACCAGATAAAAGATTAGATGTTTTAGAAAAAATGTATAATACTAAGAAGAAAGTTTATACTGCAGTTGAGTTTTATGATATAGCAGGACTAGTAAAAGGTGCTTCTAAAGGTGAAGGATTAGGAAATAAGTTTTTATCTCATATAAGAGAAGTTTCTGCAATTGTTCATGTTGTAAGATGTTTTGATGATGGAAATGTTGTTCATGTTGAAGGTTCAGTTGATCCAATAAGAGATATAGAAACTATAAACTTAGAACTTATATTTGCTGATTTAGAAGTGCTAGAAAGAAGAATGGAAAGATCAATTAAGCAAGTTAGATCCGGAGATAAGAAAGCTAAGGAAGAGTATGCTTTAATGGAAAAAGTTAAAGTTCATTTAGAGCAAAACCTACCTATAAGAACTTTAGAAGTTACTGAAGAAGAAGAAGAATTAATAAAGGGATTATTTTTGATAACTTCCAAGCCAGTACTTTATGCATGTAACATATCAGAAGATGATATGATGGAAGGGAACACAAATAATGAATATGTACAAAAAGTAAAAGCACATGCTGAAAGTGAAAATTCAGAAGTTGTTGTTGTTTGTGCAAAGCTTGAAGAAGAGCTATCAGGTTTAGAAGATGATGAAAAGCAAGAAATGTTAAATGAATATGGCTTAACAGAATCAGGGCTAGATCAACTTATTCGTGGAAGTTATAAATTATTAGGGCTTATAAGTTATTTAACAGCAGGAGTTCAAGAAGTAAGAGCTTGGACTATTAAGGAAGGAACAAAAGCTCCTCAAGCAGCGGGTAAAATACATTCAGACATAGAAAGAGGATTTATTAGAGCTGAAATAGTTTCTTATGATGCTTTAGTAGAATGTGGTTCAGAAGCAGCGGCTAAGGAAAAAGGGCTTTATAGATTAGAAGGAAAAGAATATGTTATGAAAGACGGAGATGTAGTGAACTTTAGATTTAATGTTTAATTACATTAAAAAAAGACTGATATTAATCAGTCTTTTTTATTTTCAAAATATTCTAGTAAAATTTCATGTGATTTTATTAATTATGTAAAATAAATTATTAAAAAGTTAAATAATTCTTGAAGAAATCATTAAAATTCTATAGAATAGTAGTATAGAGTGGTTAAAAGTGGTTAAAAGTGGAGTGAATTTATAAGAAAGTAGGTATGAAGATGTTTATAGGAGAATATCAACATGCGATAGATGCTAAAAACAGAATGATAGTTCCTGTAAAGCTAAGAGAAGGTTTAGGTAATAACTTTGTAATTACTAAAGGCTTAGATGGCTGTCTTTATGCTTATCCAATGGATGAATGGAAAACCCTTGAAAATAAATTGAAATCTTTACCACTTACTAATAAAGATGCAAGAGCATTTGTTAGATTCTTTTTTTCGGGAGCTTGTGAAGTTGAAGTAGACAAACAAGGAAGAGGTTTAATTCCACAAAATTTAAAAGAATATGCATGTATAGAAAAGGAAATAGTAAGTATAGGAGTACTAACTAGAGTTGAAATTTGGAGTAAAGAAAAGTGGCAAGAATATAATGAGTCAGATATGGATTTTGATTCTATTGCTGAAAAAATGAGTGATTTAGGAATATAAGGAGTAGTATTATGGAATTTAAACATATATCTGTGCTTTTAAATGAATGCATAGAAGGATTAAATATTAAAGAAAATGGAATATATGTCGATGGGACACTAGGTGGTGGAGGACATTCCCTAGAGATATTAAAAAAGCTTTCAAAAGAAGGAACTTTGATTGGTATAGATCAAGATAAAGATGCTCTTAAAGCAGCCAGTGAAAGGTTACAAAATTTTGAAAATGTAAAGTTCGTTCATAGTAATTTTTATAATATAGATTCTATTTTAAATTCTTTAGATATTGAAAAAATAGATGGAATGCTTATGGATTTAGGTGTGTCATCTTATCAATTAGATGAAGGTGATAGAGGATTTAGTTATATGCAAGAGGCACCTTTAGATATGAGAATGAATAGAGAAAATTCATTATCTGCATATGAGGTTGTAAACGAATATGAAGAAACTGAAATTTACAGAATAATAAGAGACTATGGTGAAGAAAAATTTGCAAAAAGAATTGCTAGGTTCATAGTAGAAAACAGACAAAACAAACCTATAGAAACTACTGTGGAATTAGTTGAAATAATTAAGGCGGCTATACCAGCTAAAGCAAGAAGAGAAGGGCCTCATCCTGCAAAAAGAACATTTCAAGCGATTAGAATAGAAGTTAATAGTGAACTATCTATATTAAATAAAGCAATAGAAGATGGAGTAAATAGATTAAATAAAGGTGGAAGGATGGCAATAATAACTTTCCATTCTTTGGAGGATAGAATAGTTAAACTTAAATTTAAAGAATTAGCAACATCATGTACATGTCCAAAAGATTTTCCAATTTGTGTATGCGGTGGAGTGGCTAAAGTTAAATTAATAAGTAGAAAAGCTATAGATCCTAGTAAAGAAGAAGTAGAAGAAAATCCAAGAAGTAGAAGTGCTAAATTGAGGATTATAGAGAAAATTTAAAAAAAGTTAAGTAAAATGTATGGGGGATGTAATAAAATGGTCGATAGAGAATATGATTATATAAGAGGTAATACAGCATTAAATCCAAAAAGAAAATATAATGATATAGACAGAAGAATAGAAAAAGAAAATCAAGAAAAAAAACAAAGAGAATTACAAAGAAAAGAAAGAGATGCAAAAAAGGCTATTGTTAAAAACATCCTTCAAGTATCTTGTGTTGTATTAATTTTAGGAGTTAGTACTATAGCAAGAGATGGTAAAGTTTATAAAATGCAGAATGATCTTTTAAAAGTGAAAAGTGAAATAAAGACTGTTACTGCTGAAGGAGAAGCATTAAGAGTAAAGTTATTAAAAGACAATGGAAGGTTTGTAGATATAAAGAATATTGCTAATAATGTTGGAATGAAAATGCCACAAAAGGATGATTCAGTGGAAATAGATTTAAGTAAAAACTTTTTTGCAAACTTAAATGAATAAACATAAGTAATAAAATAGTACACGTGCCAAGATAAAGAGTGTTAAGTTACACTCAACATGTTTTTAATTAATTACATGGAGGCATTGATGTGAATAGAAAGAATTATAGAGATAAAGCGCTAATGAAAAAAAGAATGTCATTAGCGCTTACCGCATTAACATGTTTATTTGCTCTTTTGATATTTAGATTATCTTACATAATGATAGTTAAAAGAGGTGAATATTCAGAAAGAGCTGAAGAACAGTGGACAAGTGAAGTTAAAATTGATGCAAGAAGAGGTAGAATACTAGATAGAAATGGAGTAGAACTAGCTGTATCTGCAAATGTTTATAGAGTAGATTTTGACTTGAATTCAATACGGTCACATTTAAGGAAGGAAAATTTAACTAATGATTCTATAGCGCCTAAAATAGCAGAAGCCTTAGAAATTGATGTTGAAAAAGTATTAAAAAAACTTAATACAAAGCTTCCAAGCGGTGCTGATGCTGGTGGTGCCAACTTAATTAGAAGAATAGAAAAAGAACCGGCTGATAAAGTGAAGGAATTAAACATACCTGGAGTAATAGTATCTCCAGATACCAAAAGGTATTATCCAAATGGAAACTTCTTAGCACATGTATTAGGAAGTACTAACATTGATGGACAAGGATTAACAGGAGTAGAATTACAATATAATTCTTATTTATCAGGAACACCGGGATTGCGTATATCAGAAATAGATAAGTATAATGATGAGCTTCCATACACTATTTCAAAATTTACTCCTCCAGTAGATGGGAAAGATGTTGTTTTAACTATAGATGCTAATTTGCAAGCTTTTGCGGAAAAGGTAGCGGAAAAAGGATATAAGGATAACCAAGCAAAGCAAGTTTCTATAATAATAATGAATCCGACTAATGGTGAAATTTTAGCAATGGTGAATAAACCTGATTTTAATCCTAATAATCCATATGAAGGTGTAGAAAATTATGAAGGATCAAATACTGCAGAAAAAGTTCAAAAAATGTGGAGAAATCATTTGATTAATGATACATTTGAACCAGGATCAATTTTTAAAGTTGTAACAATGATAGGAAATTTAGAAGAAGGGCTTGTTAAAGAGTCTGATACCTTTACTTGTAATGGAAGTTTAAAAGTTGGACCACATACAATAAAATGTTGGAAAACATCAGGACATGGAACTCAAATATTACCAGAGATACTTCAAAACTCATGTAATGTTGGGTTTATGGAAATTGGTAAAAGAATAGGAAAAGAAAAACTAAATGAATATATTAAGAAATTAGGGTTTGGTAAGGTGAGTGGAGTTGACCTGCCAGGAGAAGCAAAAGGAATAACAAAGAAAACTGAAGATATTACTGAAGCGGACCTTGCTACAATTTCATTTGGTCAAACTAATACAGTAAATGCAATTCAATATATGACTGCTTTTAATAGTATAGTAAATGGCGGGAAATTAATTCAACCTCATATAATGAAACAAATTACATCTAAAGATGATGAAGGCAATATAGTTGTAGATAAAAATTTTGAACCAACAATAACAGAAGTTTTAAGTGAAGAAAAAACAGCTATACTTAGAGATTATTTAGAAAGAACTGTTTCTTATGGGGGCTCAAGCAAAGCATATGTTGAAGGATATCATACTGCAGCTAAAACAGGAACCGCCCAAAAAGTTAATCCAAATGGTGGTGGATATGAGTCAGGGAAATACATTTCTTCTTTAGCGGGTTTTGCACCAGCTGATGATCCTAAAGTTTCAATATTTATTTCTATAGATGAACCTGGAACAGGTACTTATTATGCAGGACAAATAGTTGCCCCTCTTGCCAATATATTATTCACTGATATATTCAACTACATGAGTTCAGAAATATCAAAAGATGATATAGATAGTATAGTTAAAGATGTAGTTATTCCAGAAATAAGAGGTCTTGAAGTTAGTGAAGCTAAAAAAATATTAAAAGAATATAATTTAGAGTATAATATTGATGGAAATGGGTCTATAATAACAGATGTGAAACCTTATCCAGGCTATACTGTTAAAGAAAATTCTAAGATTAATATAGACACAGGAGACTCAGAGTCTTATAATAAAAATGTTATTATGCCTGATTTAAGGGGATACTCTTTAGATTCAGCAACTAAACTTTTAGAGGATCTAGGTGTAAGCTATACCTCAGAAGGTAAAGGAGCTATAATAAAACAAAGTATTCCAAAAGGGGAAATGATTAAAAAAGGAACTAATGTAAAACTTATATTAAGCGATGAATACGGAGATTAATTTAGAATATCCCTTTACATTAGCATGTGGGAAACTCACATGCTAAAATTTTATACAAAAGAGATAGGGAGTTCTTTTTAGAATAATAAGGAGATGGTGAAATGAAGTTATTAGATTTATTAAATGGAGTAAGTTATCAATTATTAAGTGGAGAATTAGAAAAGGAAATAAATAACATTCAATATGATAGTAGAAAAATAGAAGTAGATGACTTATTTGTATGTCTTACAGGCTTTGAAGTTGATGGACATAATTATGCTAATAAGGCAATAGAAGCAGGAGCAAAAGTAATAATTTGTGAAAAAAATATAGATATTAAAGAAAATGATGTAACAGTATTACTTGTTAAAGAAGGAAGAAAAGCTCTTGCTTTAATGGCGGCTAACTATTATGGACATCCAACTAGGAAATTAAAATTAATAGGTGTTACAGGAACAAATGGAAAAACTACTACGGTATATCTTTTAAAATCTATGCTAGAAAAGGCAGGTAAAAAAGTTGGTTTAGTTGGAACTATAGCTAATTATATAGGTGATACCAAAATTAAGTCTGAAAGAACCACTCCTGAATCATTAGAGCTTCAGAAATTATTTAAGGACATGGTAGAGGCAGATTGTGAATATTGCGTTATGGAGGTTTCATCACATTCACTATATTTAGATAGAGTATACGGATGTGAGTTCGAAATAGGAATATTTACAAATTTAACAAGAGACCATCTAGATTTTCATAAATCTTTTGATAATTATTATGATGCAAAATTTAAATTATTTCAAAGAAGTAAGTCTTGTGTAATAAATGTTGACGATGATTTCGGTTATAGAGTATTAAGAGATGTTGAAAAATTAGATAATAAAGAAATAAAGACGTATTCAATAAAAAATGAGAGTGATTTTAAAGCTTCAGATCTTATGTTAAAAGAAGGAGACATACATTTTAGGATAAATGGAGAAGAATTTAACTCTGTGCTGCCAGGAGAATACAATGTGTATAATGCGCTAGGTGCTGTGGGGGCAATGAGCATTTTAGGTATAGATAAAGAATTAATGAGAAAAGGATTATTAGATGTTGTTGTACCTGGTAGATGTGAAAGAATAGGATACAAATATGATATACCATATGATATAATAATAGATTTTGCCCATACTCCTGATGGATTAAAAAATATTTTAGAAACATTAAAAGGATTTACTAAAAATAGATTAATAGCTGTTTATGGATGTGGCGGAGATAGAGATAAAGTCAAAAGAGCTGAGCTTGGAAGAATTGGGACTGAACTTGCTGATTTAGCAATAATAACATCAGATAATCCAAGAGAAGAAGATCCAATGGTAATTATAAAAGAAATAGTTGCAGGTATTAAAAAATCAAATTATTTAGCAATTGAAAATAGAGTTGAGGCAATTAAGCTTGCTTTAGGCATGGCAGAAGAAGGAGATGTGATTGTTTTAGCTGGAAAAGGACATGAAAATTATCAGATTGTTAATGAAGGTGTAATTCATTTTGATGAAAGAGAAATAGTAGATGATATTTTAGCAAATAAGAAGAAATAATTAGAGGTGGATAAATTGGAATTATCTTTAAAAGAGCTTTTAGAAGCTGTAAATGGCGAAGTAATATTTATGGGCAAAACTGAATTTAATAGTATTTGCATTGATACAAGAAAAATAGAAAAAAATAATGTATATTTAGCTATAAAGGGTGAAAATTTTAATGGAAATAAATTTGTTTTAGAAGCTTTTAAAAAAGGAGCCTCTGTAGCAATAATTGACGAAGTACTATTTGATTTAAATGATACAGAGAATTTAGAAACAGTAATAAAAGTTCAAGATACAGAAAAAGCTTTATTACAGCTTGCTCATTACTATAGGAAAAAGTTAGGTTTAAAAATAGTAGGTGTTACTGGGTCATGTGGAAAAACTTCTACAAAGGATTTAATTGCAGCATTTTTAAGTGAGAAATATAAGGTTTTTAAAACTAAAGGAAACTTTAATAATCAAATAGGATTACCTCTTATGATTTTAGAACTTGATAGTTCAATAGATGTTGCAGTTTTAGAAATGGGAATGAGTAACCTAGGAGAGATAGATGTTCTTGCAAATTGTGCAAGACCTGATATAGCTGTTATTACTAACATAGGGTTATCTCATATAGAAAACTTAAAAACTCAAGAAAATATATTGAAGGCTAAAAGTGAGATATTCAATTATTTTGGTGAAGAAAACTCTCTTATAATAAATGGAGAAGATGAAAACTTGCTAAAAATAAAAGATAAGTGTTTTGAAATCCTAAAAATTGGATATAATCATGAATATGATGTTTATGCATTTAATATTATACTAGAGGAGGACAAAACAACATTTACTGTTAAAGATAAAGAAGAAGAAATTATATTTACAATACCGATGGCTGGCAAACATAATGTATTAAATTCAATGCTTGCAATAGAAGTAGCTAAAAAATTAAATGTAACTTTTAATGAAATGAAAAGAGGGATAAAAAATTTAGAAGCTACATCAATGAGACTGCAAGTTATTAAAAAAAATAAGATAACAATTATAAATGATTGTTATAATGCTAGTCCAGACTCAATGAAATCTTCAATGGATGTACTTAGTAGTTATAAAATAGGAAGGAAAATAGCTATACTTGGGACTATGAATGAACTAGGTGAAGAAGCTGCAAATTCTCATAAGGAAGTAGGAAAATATGCTTTAAATAAAGTAGATTTATTAATAGCAATAGGAAAATATAATGATTGTTTTAAAGAAGGATTTGCAGGAGAAAACTTAATTACTTTTACTACAAAAGAAGAGTGTATAAATAATTTAAGCACTATAATTAAAGAAAATGATGTAGTTTTAGTAAAGGCTTCAAGAGGTATGAAGTTTGAAGATATAGTTAGTTCATTGGAAGAAGTCTCAATATAACGAAGGAGGTGAACTGTCCTTTTTAGAGGGCAGGAACAATGGGGGATAAATTAATAGACATATTTACATCAAATTTAACTTTGGGATTAGTATTAGCTTTTATAATATCGTTAGTACTAGGACCTATAACAATACCAATGCTTAGAAGATTAAAGTTTGGTCAAAATATAAGAAAAGAAGGGCCTCAAAGCCACCTGAAAAAAGCTGGAACTCCAACTATAGGAGGAGTTATATTTATAATCTCAACAGCTATAGTAATGGTGGTAATGAGATTTAATCCAACAGATGAAGCTATGATTGCACTTTATTCATTACTTGCTTTTGGATTTATAGGATTTTTAGATGATATTCTAAAGATTGTGAAAAAGGAAAATGAAGGATTAAAGGCATGGCAAAAGATGTTATTATTAGTTATATTTTCAACTGCTATTGCAGTATATGGATATGTTAACTTAGGAACAAGTTTAAGAATACCATTTATAGATACAAAAATTCCACTTGGTATACTTTATATTCCTTTTGTAATAGTTTATTATGCAGGTGCAACTAACGCAGTTAATTTAACAGATGGGTTAGATGGCTTAGCATCTACTGTAAGTGTTTTAGTATTAACATTTTTTGCAGTTGTAGCATTTATAATGAAACATGAATCATTAGCAGTATTTTCAATTGTATTAGCAGGTGGGTTATTAGGATTCTTAAAATTCAATGCATATCCTGCCAAAGTATTTATGGGTGATACAGGATCACTAGCAATTGGAGGTGCTGTAGCTACTATTGCATTAGTCTTAGAGCTGCCATTAGTATTATTTATTGTTGGTGGAATATATGTTTTTGAAACAATATCAGTAATACTACAAGTTTCCTCTTATAAATTAAGGGGAAAAAGATTGTTTAAGATGGCACCAATTCATCATCATTTTGAGCAAGAAGGATGGAGTGAAACAAAAATTGTTACAGTTTTTGCTATAGTGACTGTGATATTAAGCTTTATAGGATTTATAGCCCTTTAATTACTGAATTGGAGGAGTTTTTATGAGAGAAAAAAAAGCCCACGGAAAAGTGGGTGAAATTGACTATGGTATATTCTATTCCGTTATATTTTTATTAGCAATAGGGGTAATTATGATATATTCAGCAAGTTCATACTATGCGATGTTCAAAGAAGGCGATAGTATGGTGTACTTAAAAAAACAATTAATTTGGGCAATTACTGGATTGATAGCTATGGGTTTTATGGTTAGTTTTGATTATCATAAGCTAAAAAGAATTACTCCACATCTTTTAATAATAACAGTACCATTGTTAATAGCAGTATTTTTCTTTCCAGCAGTAAATGGTGCGAAAAGATGGATTCAACTTGGACCATTATCATTTCAACCATCAGAGCTTACGAAATATGTTATAGTCTTATTTTTAGCTATGAGCTTAGATTTAAAAGGAGATGGAGTTAAAAAGTTTTGGTCTGGTATAGTACCATATCTTGGAGTATCAGGATTCTTTGCAGCAATGATATTGGCTGAAAAAAACTTAAGTATAGCTGCAATAATTATGATTGTTACTTTTATAATGCTTTTTGTGGCAGGTGGAAGAATTCAAGATTTATTCGGAAAAGTTGCTCCAGTATTGTTAGTTGCAGTTATGTTATTTATCTTTGGAGAAGATTATAGAAGAGCTAGAATGCTTAATTTCTTAAATCCATGGAAAGATCCAGCAGGAGATGGATATCAATTAATTCAATCTTTTTACGCGCTAGGTGCTGGAGGAGTGACAGGATTAGGTCTTGGACAATCAAGACAAAAAACTTTGTATATGCCAGAACCTCATAATGATTTTATATTTTCTATTATAGGTGAAGAACTTGGATTAATTGGCTGTTTATTTATAATTGTATTATTTATATTTTTTGTATGGAGAGGTATAAAGGTTGCAATGAAAGCTAAGGATACTTATGGAACATTATTAGCTATAGGAATAACATCAATAATTGCAGTTCAAGCAATTATTAATATTGCAGTTGTAACAGGTTCTATGCCTGTAACAGGAGTTCCAATGCCGTTTATAAGTTACGGAGGTACATCTCTTGTGATTAATATGATGGCAATAGGGATACTTTTAAACATATCAAGACAAGTTCAAGGAAAAGAGATATAAATTGTTATTGTGAAGAGTGAGTTTTAATGTTAATTCTCACTCTTTTTTATGTGAGAAAAGTATTAAATTATTATAAAATTATTAAATTATTATAAAAAGTTTAAATTTAGTAAAAATAATAATGAAAAAATACCCAGAAAGTGATATTATTATAGTAAGTGATTATATTATGTAAAAGTAGGGGAATTATGAATAATACAAATCAATTTATAAGAAAAAAAAAGAAGAAGAAAGTAATAAAAAGACTAATTTTAGCTTTGTTTGTTTTTACAATAGGAATTATAATATTTATATATAAATCACCTTTATTCAATTTGAAAAAAATTAATTTAACAGGCTTAGTGACTTTAACAAATGAAAGTTTACAAGAAAAACTAAAATATAATATAGGGCAAAATATATTCACTATAGATTATAATGAGATTGAAAAAGAACTAAAAGAAAATCCTTATGTAAAAGAAATAAAAATAACTAAAAAAGGTATAAATAGTTTGAATATAAATATAAAGGAAAATAAAATAGCTTATTATTTTGAAAGTGAAGGAAATTTAAAGGCAATTAATAATGAAGGAATAATTGTGGAAGAGTTAGATAGTTTAGAAGGCAGAAAATTAATTATGCTTACAGGAGCTGATTTAACGGAAAAGACTGTAGGAGATAAGGTAACTGATAATCCTAATTTGAAAAATGTATTAGAGAAGTTTTATCAAATAATAGAGTTAATGCCACAAGAGTATGTTTTTTCTAAAATAGATATTAAAGATATAAATAATATAGTATGTTATATAGGAAATGTAGAAATAATAATTGGAGATATTACTAACTTAGCAGATAAAATGAATTTGGCTCTTAATGCAATTGAACAAGGAGTTATTTCAAAGGGGTATATTGATATGAGTTTTAATGGCCCACCAGTTATAAAGCAAATTGATTAGTAAAGGGGGAAGCTATATGAAGAAGATTACATCACAAATATTTGTTGCAGTTGTTTGTGCATTTTTAGGATTTTTGCTTGCGCATCAATTTAAATTACTTAATGAAAAAAATAAAGAAAATAAAATAGTTCAAAATTTAGATATAATTGCAGAAATAGAAGCATTAAAAAAAGAAAAAGAAGAGTTCTTAGAGTCTAATAATGTATTATCCGAAAAACTGAAGCAACTAGAAGAAACCGTTGCAAAAGATGGTGCTGTTGAAGGAGAAATAAAAAAGCAGCTTGATAATACTAGAATGAATTTAGGGTTAGTGGATGTTAAGGGTCCAGGAGTAGTTATAACTATAACTCCTAAAACTAATATTTTTGGCTCTAATAATTCAACTACAACTAGAATTATTAGTGAAGAAGAAATAGCTTATATAGTTAACTCTTTAAAATTTGCAAAAGCAGAAGCAATATCTGTAAATGATTATAGAATTACTCCACAAAGTGGTATTAGGAATTCGGGAAATTGGATTTGGATAGGATCAGCTGGAAGAATAGATCCTAATGATAAGATAGTAATAAAAGCTATAGGTGATAAGCAAGCGTTAAAAAATGCAGTAACTTTTGTTGGAGTATTAGAGTATCAAGCATTACAAAATTATAATAGCGAAGTAAAAGAAAGTGATGAGATTATAATAAATAAAACCACTCAGTCTTTAACAAGTGAATTTGTTAAACCTATAAATTAAAGGAGGGAGATTTTGATGATAGCATTTATTGGATTATTAATAGGTGTACTTTTAGGATTATTATTAGATGTAAATATACCAGATACCTTATCTCCCTATATGTCTGTTGCAATTTTAGCATGTTTAGATTCTGTTTTTGGTGCGGTTAGAGCATCTTTATCAAAAAACTTTAAATCAGATATATTTATTTCAGGTTTCTTTGGTAATGCATTGTTAGCGGCGGGTCTTGCATACTTAGGAGATAAGCTTGGAATTCCAATGTATATAGCAGCAGTTATTGTTTTTGGAGGTAGAATATTTGATAACTTTGCAGTTATAAGAAGATTATTAATTGAAAAGTTAAAATCTCGTGAACGAGGTGAATAAATGAAAAATATAAAATCAACATTTTTTATTTTATCGGCATCAGTTGTAACAGGATTGCTTATAATAATTGGAATTAATGCAAATAATACTAAAATTAATGTATCTTTAAATGCAGTTGAATATAAAAATGCAGTAGAAGAAAGAAGTAAATTGTACAAAGAAATAGAAAAAATAAAAAATGAAAATATAGATTATAGATATAAAATAAGTAAATATGAAGGTAATGATCCTGAGAAGAGTAAGAAGCTAGTTGAAGATATGAAAAATCAGTTAATTGATTATGGAGCTTTAGGTGGAATCACATCTGTTAAAGGGCCGGGATTAGTAATAAAGATATTAGATGGAGATATAAATTATAACTTAGAATCTTATTATGAGATATGGAGAAAGATATTCCATGATTCTGACGCAGCAATGGTTTTAAATGAGTTAAAAAATGCAGGCGCAGAAGCTATAGCCATAAATGATCATAGAATACTACCTAATACTGGAGTAATATGTTATTCAGCTTCTATAGCATTTGAAGACCAATCAAATGTATCATCCCCATTTTATATTTATGCTATAGGTAATCCAGAGGAAATGAAAGCATCTTTATTAGCAGAAAATAGTTTTATACAAAAATTACTTTTAAGAAAATTAAAAATAGAGATTTCAGAAAAAGATGAGATAGTGATTTCTGCAACGAAACAAAATACAGATGTGAAATATATGGAAGTATATCAGAAAAAATAAAATTTTATTAAAAAATATTTTAAAATTGAAGGAATTTAAGTTTTTTTGAAGAATATCTAGAATGTATATGTTAATAACTTCTTTAGGAGGAAAAGACTTGGTTATAGAAGAAAATATAAATAAAATAAAAAAGAATTTATCAAAAGATGTAACATTAGTAGCAGTTTCAAAGACTAAGCCTATAGAAGATATAGAAATTGCATATAAGGCTGGCCAAAGGGATTTCGGCGAAAATAAAGTACAAGAGCTTATTGAAAAAGAAGAAATTCTTGAAAAAGATATAAGATGGCATTTTATAGGTAGTTTGCAAACTAATAAAGTCAAGTATTTAGTGGGTAAAGTCTACTTAATACATTCATTATCTAGTATTAAACTCTTGAAAAAGATAGAAAGTGAATTTTCAAAAGAAGGTTTTATAGCTAATCTTTTAATACAAATAAATATAGGCAAAGAAGAAAATAAAAGTGGAATTTTTGAGGAAGAGTTAGATGCTTTAATAAATGAAATTGAATTATGTAATAATTGTAAAGTTAGAGGATTAATGGCTATAATTCCAAAAGGAAATGATACTGAAAACAGATATTATTTTAAAAAAATGAAATATATATATGATACTTTAAGTAAAAAGTCATATAAAAATATTTCGATGGAAATTTTATCTATGGGAATGACTAATGACTATAAAATAGCTATTGAAGAAGGATCTAATTTAATAAGAATTGGTGAAGGAATATTTGGTAAAAGAAATATATTAGGAGGATTAACGAATGGGTAATATGTTTGGAAAATTTAAAGAAATAATTGGACTTGGTGAATATGATGATGATGATTTAGAAGACTTAGAAGATGTAGAACTTGAAGAAGAAATACAAGAAGAAATTGAACCAATTATATCAAAACAAAAAGGAAATAAAGTAGTAAATATTCATACTGCATCCACAGCAAAGGTAATGGTAACAAAGCCAAATAGTTATGATGATGCAAGAGAAATTGCTGATGCTATAAAAGCAAGAAAAATAGTTTTAGTTAATGCAACTACTTTAGAAACAAAAGTAGCACAAAGATTAGTAGACTTTATAAGTGGATCTTGTTATGTTTTAGGTGCTACGTTACAAGAAATAGAGCAAAGAGTTTACTTATTATCACCTTCTAATGTGGAAGTTACAAATGAGTTAAAAAATGAACTTAGCTCAAAAGCATTATTTAACTGGAATAAATAATTAATTAAATATAATGAATGTTAATAGTTTATAAGTAATATTTTAATTAACAATAGGATGTAGATTTAATGTTAAAAAAAGAAACAGTAATCAAAAGCTTTAATGAAGAAGATATAAATGAAGCTTTAAAAATATATGAAAAATATAAATTAGCTTATGAAAAAGATATAACTGTGTTTACAAATAACTTTCATTCACCAAATATATGGAGTTTTTTTGAAAAAAATTGTAGTAATAGCAATTTTATAGTTGAAACAAATGGGATTTTTGAAGAATCAGAAAGAAGAATAATTTCTTTTAATAATTACTATAAAACAAATTATCCTATTAAAATTTTAAGAATAAGCAATAAATCTAATTTTTCAAATTTGAAACATAAAGATTATTTAGGATCAATATTATCATTGGGATTTGAGCGTGATAAATTAGGAGACATAATAGTTAAAGAAGATAAAGCATATATTCCTGTATTAGAAGATATAAGTGATTTTATATTGAATAATTTATCGCATATTGGAAAGTCTCCAATTGAAATAAAAGTTATAGAAGATAATAATGAATTGCCATCTGTTCAGTTTGAAGAAATATTGATAAATGTATCTTCATTACGAGCAGATAGTGTTGTAGCCAAAATTTCAAATGTATCAAGATCAAAAGCAATTGAGGTTATAGAAAGTGGCAAAGTGTTAATAGATTATGTAAAAGCTAGGGATAAAAGTCAAGAAATTTCAAAAGATACTAGAGTTACAATTAGAGGAATTGGAAAGTTTATAATTGGCGAAATAATTGGCGAGACTAGAAGTGGGAAGCAGAGAATTGCAGTAAAAAAATATATATAATGTGTAGAGGTGATTTTATGAAACTTACTCCAATGGATATAAGTAATAAAGAATTCAAAAAGGGATTTAGAGGCTATAGTAGTGATGAAGTTGATGAATTTATCAATGAAATTATAGAAAACTATGAAGAACTTTATAAAGAGAACTCAAGATTAAAAGAAAATTTATCAAGAGTTAATGAAAAATTAGAACATTATTCAAAAATAGAAAATACAATTCAAAACACGCTGTTATTAGCGCAAAATGCAGCTGAACAAGCAAGAGAGTCATCACAAAAAGAAGCAGAAATAATTTTGAAAAATGCAAATGATTCTGCTAAGAAAATTTTAGACAAGGCTCATAATGATGTAGTTTCTATAAATGATGAATATGAAAAGGTAAAGCAAGAGTTCATAAAGTTTAGAGCTAAATTTAGAAACTTTATGAATGCACAAACAGAAACTTTTGATGAATTAGAAAAGGACTTAACTAAGAATTATAATATATCAGAACCATTAGAAGAAGCAGCAATTGATGTTATTGAATTATCCAGTAAGAACATAGAAGAAATAGAAGAAGTTTATACTGAAGATATGGACGAAATAAAAAGCTTCTTTGCAAAGAACTAATACATAAAATCCGTTTAATACGGATTTTTTATTTTCTTTTTACTATTGAGTGTAAAGTTCTTATGTATTATAATGTGTAAAGAATTATAAGGAAAATGGAGAACAATATTAATGGACGAATTAGTATTTAAAATAAAAGAAGAAGACATTGGAGTTAGAATAGATAAATATTTAGTTAATGTTATAGATGGAAAATCTAGATCTTTTATACAAGGATTAATAGATTCTAATGCAATTATAGTGAATAATAAAGAAGTCAAGAGTAATTATAAACTAAGAAATGGTGATGTAATAATAGTAAGTACACCAGCTCCAATGGATCTTGATGTAGAAGCAGAAGATATAGAACTTAACATAGTTTATGAGGATGAAGATGTAATAGTACTAAATAAACCACAAGGAATGGTTGTACATCCTGCCCCAGGTAATTATAGTGGAACATTAGTAAATGCACTGCTGTTTCATTGTAAAGATTTATCAGGAATAAATGGTATTATAAGACCTGGAATAGTCCATAGAATAGATAAAGATACATCTGGAATATTAGTAATAGCTAAAAATGATGAAGCTCATAATAGTTTAGCGCAGCAATTCAAAGAACATACTATAAAGAGAGAGTATTATGCATTAGTTGAGGGTAGATTTAGTAAATCTGATGGAATCGTGGATAAACCCATAGGAAGAAATAAAAAAGATAGATTAAAGATGGCTATAGTTGAAGATGGAAAAAGAGCCGTAACCCATTATGAAGTCTTAGAGCAATATAATAATGGAACAGCCTTAGTAAAATGCAGGCTAGAAACAGGAAGAACACATCAAATTAGAGTTCACATGTCTTCAATTGGGCATCCTTTAGTTGGGGATCCTATTTATGGCAATAAAAAACAAAAGTTTAAATTACAAGGTCAAGTATTACATGCAAAAACTTTAGGATTTATTCATCCAAGAACTAAGGAATATATGGAATTTGATTCAGATTTACCTAAATATTATTTAGAATTATTAGAAAATATAAGAAAATAGAGGTGGATTTAAATGAACTTAAAGGCAAATTTATTAGATGATAAAGCAATAAAAAGAACTTTAATAAGAATTTCGCATGAAATAATTGAAAAAAATAAAGGTATTGAAAACATAGTTTTAATTGGTATTAAAAGAAGAGGATATCCTTTGGCACAAAGAATTGCAAGAAATATAGAAAATATAGAAGGAATAAAAGTTCCTGTAGGCTATGTTGATATATCATTATACAGAGATGACATAACTGAAATAAAAGATATGCCTAGAGTTAATAATATGGATTTAGGTGTAAATGTTATAGGTAAAAAGGTCATATTAGTAGATGATGTATTATATACTTGTAGAACAGTAAGGGCGGCAATTGACGCTATAATTGATTCAGGAAGGCCAGAACAAATACAATTAGCTGTATTGATAGATAGAGGACATAAAGAACTACCAATAAGAGCTGATTATGTAGGTAAGAATATCCCAACTTCAAAAAGTGAAATAATAGCGGTTGAAATAGAAGAAATTGACGGTAATGATTCAGTAAAAATTTACGAAGAAAAATAGAGGAGAATAATATGGAATATGATTTAATTGCAACAACAACCTTTGGTCTTGAAGGTATTACTGCAAAAGAATTGAAAGCTTTAGGCTATGAAGACTTAAGAACAGAAAATGGAAAGGTACATTTTACAGGAGATGAAATGGATATTGCAATAGCTAACATTCATTTAAGAACAGCAGATAGAATATTAATAAAAATGGCAGAATTTGAAGCAAGAAGTTTTGAAGAATTATTTCAAGGTACAAAGAATGTAAAATGGAGTGATATAATCCCTATAGATGGTATTATGCATGTTAATGGTAAATCCGTAAAATCAACATTACATAGTGTACCAGATTGTCAATCTATTGTAAAAAAAGCTATAGTAGACAGTATGAGTAATTCTTATGGAATAAGCCAATTTGAAGAAAATGGACCATTATATAAAATTGAGGTATCAATACTAAAAGATGTTGTAACATTAACAATAGATACCTCAGGACCAGGTTTACATAAAAGAGGCTATAGAGAAGAAGCAGGAGCAGCACCCCTTAAAGAAACACTAGCAGCTGCAATGGTGCTTATTTCTAGATGGAAAGAAGATTTTATTTTAGTTGATCCTTTTTGCGGATCAGGGACTATACTTATAGAAGCTGCTATGATTATGCAAAATATAGCACCAGGAATGTGTAGAAGTTTTACATGTGAAACTTGGCCAACAATGGATTCTGATGTTTTCGAACAAGTAAGAGAAGGTGCAGAAAGAGCAATTAAAAATAAAGATATAAAGCTTATAGGATATGATATAGATGGAAGAATACTTAAAGTAGCAAGAAGTAATGCAGAAAAAGCAGGAGTTTCTAAATATATTGAATTCCAAAAAAGAGATTTTAATGATTTTTCAAATAGTAACAGATATGGATTTATAATTTCTAACCCACCATATGGAGAACGTTTAGGAGAGAAAAAAGAAGTAGAACAATTATACAAAATCTTTGGAAGCTTTAAAAAGAAATTTTTCAACTGGGATTACAATGTTCTTACATCTTATGAAGGATTTGAAGGTCCATTTGGAAGAAAATCAACTAAAAACAGAAAGCTATATAGTGGTAAATTAAAATGCTATTACTATCAATACTTTGATAATGAGCTTATTAAAAATGATGGAGATATGCTTATAAACCATATATAGCGACGATTGAAAATGGGTAGCGTATAGTTGATAATTAATGAAAGGATATGATTTATAGCTAAATCTATAAATCATATCCTTTTTTTAATAACTAAAGATATTATAAATGATATTATCTTGTAACATAAAAATATCTAACTTGTATTTATATACGATTAAGTTAAATTTAAGAATTTTGTTAAGGAATTGTAAGGTAAATAAATTATAATTAAATATAGAATTTCAAAATCGAAGATACCGTAAGATTTAAAAATTTATAGTTCATAGTAATATAGCGCATAGTTATACTATGGTAAGGGAATTTAAAATTAGAAAGCCAATATTTATTTAAGCTAGAATTTATTTGAATGAATACTGAAATTATAATCCATAAATTATGTATGATACTAATATAAGGTTTTGAAAAATTGAATAGTACTGTATTTACAAAATATGTTATAATTATTTTGTAATAGTAAAAAGAGGTGAAATAATGGATAATAGAGGAATAAAATCCATTTTAATAAAGATTTCATTTATAACTGGGATTATATTATTGATATGCTTTTTTGGAGGTTTAGTGTATTTACGTTATGATTATTATACTAACTCTAGTCCTTACGCTTCAACACCATTATCTGTTTATAACATAATTCATGGCATAATATTTTTAATTCCAAGTATTATATGCTTTGTTATAGCAATGTTATTAAATTCAAAAACAAAAAAATAAAATCATTCTAGGTTAATTATGATTCTTATACTATGAAAACAAAATAAAAACATATTTATATAAATACCGTATTATTTAGTGATGAATTTCACGATATTTTTTAGTGTGCAATTTAAATATATTAGGAAATTGTATTAATATGCTAATTGGAATGGCCATTTATATAAGTGGGTGTTTTTCTTTTTCAGATAAATCAATTTTGAAAGGTTATATAGATAAGGAGGAATATTTTGCTAAAGACGGATTCCAAGATTACACGGACTATTATAAGTATCATTATGAGGAATCTAATAATTTATTTCTCGAAGGAAAGTAATATTTATTCAGTAGTCACAGAGGATAATATAGAAAATATCCGTTCATATTTTACTAGCTTTGGATCTTGGATGGATTCTTCTAATAGAACTGATGAATATGACTTTGATGACCCTTGCATTTCAGAAGGCGATTATATTTATATTAAAATAAAAGAAGGGCAATCAATCGGAAATTCAAAGTATACAAAGTTTGATAATTATACTATTTATTTTTATGAGACTGAGTCAGCCATACTATTTTTTATTCACTCTAATATTTGATATAGAAATTATAATTTGTCTATTAGTTATTATGAAGAATTTTAAATTAAATATATTATCAACATTATTTTAAAATAAAGCCTTAATTTGTGCCCTACTTTAATTAAGTATTAATTATTGATTTAAATTATATAATCAGCATTACTTCAAAAATATGGTATTTATATGTGAATATAATGTATAATAAAAATAAGAATTATTATGAAATAGT
>NZ_ASRV01000089.1 GCF_000401215.1 Clostridium sartagoforme AAU1
TATTCATTATTTATAAATCAACAAAATTATTAGATAAATTATTGTATTTTTTATTTTACTTAATAAGAATTTTAATTTAAGATATTATTATAAAATATTTATCATTAAAGTTTTGGAGGATAATATGCTAAGAAAATTTTTTCTTTTTTAATTATATCAACATTTTTTTTAACAGGATGTAGTAATCAAATACCGGAATCAGATTCTAGCGCAAAGAACCATTCGCTTTCAACCTCTTATAAGGAGAATATAACAACAAATAACAAAATAATTCTTTCCGGGAAAACTCTTACTAATTATAAATATATATATTTAGGAAATTTATTGTTTTTCCCTGATCCTAATAACAATAATAAGTTATCAGTATCTGAACTTGCTAAAAGCAATACTGTAATTTCTCAAGAATCAATAATAGATATCTTCGATTACTCTATAGATTATCTTATTTCAAATAATGATATAATTTATTTTTCATCAATCTCTAAAGATAGAGGATTATTTAAGTTGGATTATCAAAAGAATACTATCACAAAACTTAATAACGATTCTCCAAAGGGACTAATTTACGCGAATGAAAAATTATATTATATAGATTCAAATACTCAAAATATTTATTCATATGATGTTAAATCTAATTCTAAGTCATTGTTATCAACTTCTAAGGTCGGAAACTTTATTATAAATAATAATTCAATATTTTATAGGAATCTAGATGATAATTCAAAACTATATTGTTTAAAAATAGATGGAAGTTCTAACATTAAATTAACTGATGACTCTGTAGATAGTTTCGTAACTTACAATAATGAAATTTTATTTGTAAATAGTTCTGATAATAATACATTGCATTCTTTTAATATTTTAAATAGCGAATCAAAAAAGATACTAAATGTAGATGCTAGTAAATTAAAGCAAAGTGATGAAAGAATTTATTTTATTAATAATGCTAGTGCTAATACAATTTGCCAACTTACTAAGAACAAAGAAAATAATGACTACACATTTACTGAAATATTTTCAGATTCTACAAATGAATATTTTCCTACTGATAAAGGAATCTTTATAGAAACTTCCACTAATATAAATGAAGTTAAGTTTATTAATATGAATTAAAATAAAGAAAAGGCCTTAAGGCCTTTTCTTTATTTTAATTTATTTACAATTTCTTTAAATTTATTTCCTCTAATCATGAAATTAGGAAACATATCAAAAGATGCACAAGCTGGTGATAAAGTAACTATATCCCCTTCTTTAGCTAACTCCTTAGCTTTTAAAACCGCATCCTCTAATGTATCCACCATACTTATAGAAATCTCAATTCCTTTTTCTTCTTTAAGTTTTTCAAAAGTACTTTTTATTTTATTTCTTGTATCTCCAAGAAGTATAAGTTCTTTTATATAAGGATATCCTTCATCTGCTAGTGGTTCAAATGGTATATGCTTATCATATCCCCCCGCTATTAAGATAACCCCTTTCTCAAAAGCTAACAATCCTGCTAAGGTTCTCGTTGGACTTGAAGCAATAGAGTCATTATAATATTTAACTCCATTAAGTTCTCTTACTAGTTCACATCTATGTTCAACTCCCCCAAATGTTTCTGCCACCTTTTTCATTACTTTTAATGAAACATCCTCTTTAGTAGCTAAAAATGCAGCTAAATAATTTTCTATATTGTGAATTCCCTTAATAGCTATATCTTCTTTATTACATACTTCTTCATTATTTAGGTATAATATATTATCTTTTAAATATGCTCCATCCTTAATCTCTCTTTTTGAGCTGAATTCTCTTACTTCTCCATTAGCTTCTGAAACAAATCCATGAGTTATTTCATTTTCCCTATTTAAAATCAATAATCCATTTTTTTCTTGATATAAGAATATATTTTTCTTTGCATCTATATATTCTTGCATATCTAAATGCATATCTAAATGATTTGGTGCAAGATTTGTTACAACTGCAACATCTATTGGATTATTCATAGTCATAAGTTGAAAACTAGATAATTCTAAAACAACTTTATCATCTTCTTTTATTTCTTCTATATTTGAAAATAATGGAGTTCCTATATTCCCTCCAACCCAAGTTTTATATCCAGCTTCTTTTAAAAGCTTAGATATAATGGTTGTTGTCGTTGTTTTCCCATCACTTCCTGTTATTCCATAGACTTTTCCCTTGCAATATCTAACAAACTCCTCCATCTCAGATGTTATATATGCACCCTGTTTTTTTACTTTCACTAATGCATCACAATCTATCCTCATAGAAGGAGTCTTAAAAACAACATCAAATCCTGATAGATTATCTAAGTATTTTTCCCCTAATTCTAAGGAAACTGATAGCTCATCAAACTCTACGGCTATATTTCCTAAATCTTCTCTGTTTTTCTTATCAAATGCAGTTACATTTGCTCCAAGCTTAACCAGAAACTTTATAAGAGGTATATTACTAACTCCGATACCAACCACTGCAACTTTTTTGCCCTTTATAAACTCTTTAAATTCACTAAATTGCTTCTTCATAATCTTCCTCCAGAATTATATATAAAATATTATATGAAATATTCTCTACTACGTAACTCATTCTATAATACATTAGAATGAATAAGTTCACCTTATTAAGTCTGTCCCAATTCCTTCTAATTATAACACTTAAATTTATTAAACACAAAAAAGAGCAGAATATGTAAAATTCTGCTTCTTCTTATAATTAAAATTCTAAGCTTTTTTCTATATAGGCTTCTAAATCCTCAATTTTAACTCTTTCTTGTTCCATAGTATCTCTATTTCTAATAGTAACTGCATTATCTTCTAATGTATCAAAGTCTATTGTTATACAGAATGGAGTTCCTATTTCATCTTGTCTTCTATATCTCTTACCTATACTTCCAGCCTCATCATATTCCAAATTAAACTTTTTACTTAAATCCGAATATACATCTAACGCCTTTTCAGAAAGCTTTTTTGAAAGTGGTAAAATAGCTGCCTTATATGGTGCTAACGCTGGATGTAAGTGCATAACTGTTCTAACATCTCCACCTTCTAATTCTTCTTCATCATAAGCATCTACTAAGAAGGCTAATGCAACTCTATCTGCTCCTAAAGATGGCTCTATAACATAAGGAACATATTTTTCATTAGTAGTAGGATCTAGGTAATTCATATCTTGACCTGAATGTTCTTGATGTTTCGTTAAGTCATAGTCTGTTCTATCAGCTATTCCCCATAATTCTCCCCAGCCAAACGGGAATAAGTATTCTATATCTGATGTTGCATTTGAATAAAATGATAATTCTTCTTCTCCATGATCTCTCATTCTTAAGTTATCTTGTTTTACACCTAATCCCAATAAGAAGTTCCAGCAATAATCTTTCCAATACTTAAACCATTCTAAGTCTGTTCCTGGTTTACAGAAAAATTCTAATTCCATTTGTTCAAACTCTCTAGTTCTAAAAGTAAAGTTTCCTGGTGTTATTTCATTTCTAAAAGACTTTCCTATTTGTGCAATTCCAAAAGGAACTTTTTTTCTTGAAGTTCTTTGTACAGACTTAAAGTTTACGAATATACCTTGAGCTGTTTCTGGTCTTAAATATATTGTGCTTGCGGAATCCTCTGTTATTCCTTGGAATGTTTTAAACATTAAATTAAACTTTCTTATATCTGTATAGTTTAACTTACCACACTTAGGACATACAATCTTATTCTTTTCTATATATTCCTTTAATTGTTCATTAGACCATCCATCTGCACTTGCAACTTCTGCTCCATTTTCAGTCATATGATCTTCTACAATTTTATCTGCTCTAAATCTCGCCTTACACTCTTTACAATCCATTAGCGGATCTGAAAATCCTCCAACGTGACCTGATGCAACCCAAACTTCCGGATTCATTAATATAGCACAATCTACTCCAACATTATAGGGACTTTCTTGAACGAACTTCTTCCACCATGCTTTTTTAACATTATTTTTGAATTCAACTCCTAGAGGACCATAATCCCATGAATTTGCCAATCCTCCATATATTTCTGATCCTGGAAATACAAATCCTCTATTTTTACAAAGAGCAACAACTTTATCCATAGTCTTTTCTACTGCCATTTTAATACCTCCAATTTTTTTATAAATAAAAAAGGCCTTAAACACCTAAAGGGACGAAATTTAAATTCCGCGGTTCCACCCTTCTTGGCTTTAGCCCAACTTTCTCATTGATTAATACTCAAAAGCGCCCTTCAGTATAAATTAATAACGATTTTCACCATGCATCGTCTCTCTAAAAGAAATTTAAACTTACTCCTCTTTCTCACTGTATTTATTAAATTATATATTAATTTTACCAAAAGCCTTATATATGTCAAGTGAAAAATAAAAAAGGTTTTTATAAATATAGATTACTCCATACTTATAAAAACCTTTTTTAAATGGCTCCGTGGAGAGGATTCGAACCTCCAACCTATCGGTTAACAGCCGAGTGCTCCACCATTGAGCTATCGCGAATATTATAAATTAATCTTAAAATTAAAATGGCTCCGCGAAGAGGATTCGAACCTCCAACCTATCGGTTAACAGCCGAGTGCTCCACCATTGAGCTATCGCGGAATATTTACTACATTAGTTATTATATCAATTTTTATTAATATTGCAAGTGTTTTTATTAAAAAAGTTTTTTAAATTAATTCTTCAATTAATTTATTAAGTAAAATAATTAACAATTAACAATTAAAGAATGAATCTCTAAGAGATTTTAAATATAAAAACATCCCTAATTGTTAATTGTTACTTTAAAAATTATTAGTTAAATTTTTTTCATAACTTTTATTTAACTGGTTTCATTGTTGGAAACATTATAATATCTCTTATTGATGCTGAATCTGTTAAGAACATTATAAGTCTATCTATTCCTATTCCAAGTCCACCTGTTGGAGGCATGCCTGTTTCCAAAGCACTCATGAATTCTTCATCTATCATGTATGCTTCGTCATCTCCAAGTTCTCTTTCTTTTTCTTGTTGATTAAATCTTTCTCTTTGAACTATTGGATCATTAAGTTCTGAATATGCATTACAAAGTTCTCTTCCGAATACAAATCCTTCAAATCTTTCTGTAAACATATCATTTCCTCTCTTCTTCTTAGTTAGAGGGGATATTTCAACAGGGTAGTCACAAACAAACGTTGGTTGTATCATATGTTGTTCTGCATATTCTTCAAATAAAAGATTTAAAACTTCTCCCTTTGTTACGTGCTTTATATCTTTTTTAAATTCTAAGTGTTTTTCTTTTGCTATAGCTTGTGCTTCTTCATCAGAATTTATGGAATTAAAATCTACATCTGCATATTCCTTAACTGCATCAACCATAGTTATTCTTCTCCATGGTGGTGCAAAGTCTATTTCAGTTCCTTGGTACATAACCTTAGTACTTCCATTAACTTTTTTACAAACTTCAGCTATCATATTTTCTGTTATTTCCATCATATCATTATAATCAGCAAAAGCTTGATATAATTCAATCATAGTAAATTCCGGATTATGCCTTACTGACATACCTTCATTTCTAAAAGTTCTACCCATATCATATACTCTTTCAAGTCCTGCAACTATAGCTCTCTTTAAGTATAATTCAGGAGCTATTCTTAAGTACATATCAATATCTAATGTATTATGATGTGTTACGAATGGTCTTGCTGAAGCTCCTCCTGCTATTGGTGCAAGCATTGGAGTTTCTAATTCTATAAAACCCCTATTATCTAAGAATTCTCTAATTCCTCTTAGTATAGAAGCTCTTTTTATAAAGTTAATCTTAACTTCAGGATTAGAAATCATATCAACTTCTCTTTGTCTATATCTTAAATCTGGATCCTTTAAGCCATGCCACTTTTCTGGAAGTGGTTTTAAAGACTTACATATTAATTCAAAGCTTTTAACTTTAACTGAAACTTCTCCCGTTTTAGTTTTAAAAACTTCTCCTGTTGCTACAACCCAGTCACCTAAGTCATATGATTTATATGATTTTAAAGCCTCTTCTCCTACTTCATCAATCTTTATGAATAATTGAATTTTTCCATCTCTATCTTGAACATCTGAGAATACAACTTTACCTTGACCTCTTTTAGACATAATTCTTCCAGCAACTGTAACTACAGTTCCTGATAAACTTTCAAAATTATTTTTTACATCCTCTGACATATGAGTTCTTTCAACTTTATATACGTCAAATGGATCCTTTCCTTGGTCTTGTAATTCTACTAACTTCTCTCTTCTTAATGCTTCTTGCTCACTAAACTGAGATTCTAACTCTTGTATATTCATTTCCTCAGTTGACATTAAATATCCCTCCGTTTACTCTCTTCTTATTCCTAATACTTCAAACTTGTTAACTCCACTAGGTACTGAAACTTCAACTATTTCTCCCACTTTTTTACCTAGCAATGCTGCTCCTACTGGTGATTCATTTGATATTTTAAAATTCATAGGATCTGCTTCTGCTGAACCTACTATTGAATATTCAACCTCTTCATCAAATTCATAGTCCTTAACCTTGACTATTGCACCTACTGCTACTATATCTGTTGGTATTTCTGACTCATCAACAACTACAGCATTCTTTAGCATATTTTCTAATTGTATAATTCTTCCTTCTGTGAAAGCCTGCTCATTTTTTGCTTCATCATATTCAGAATTCTCACTTAAATCTCCATATCCTAATGCAACTTTTATTTTTTCAGTTATTTCTTTTCTTTTAACAGTTTTTAGAAATTCCAATTCATCTTCTAATTTCTTTACACCTTCATATGTCATTAAAAATTTTTTTGCTTCACTCATGATTTTCTCCCCTTCAAATTTACTACTATTTTATTTAAATACCTAACACTAGGTCTGATATTCTCCAAATCATTTAAAACATTATAAATCAGCATATATCTTCTGTCAACTAAGTAATGTTTCCAAAAGGCTTGTAAGTATTATAGCTTTAATAGATATATATTATTCTCGCTTTTAATATATTTATTCTTCAATATATTAATTATTCGATATATTAATTAAACATCTATTTATCTTTTAGCTCTTCCTTATAATTATTCAGCAAGTCAAATACTTCCTTACTTTCATCTAACGTATTCATAACGCCTCTTATATCATTACTTTTTGGTAATCCTTTAAGATACCAAGATGCATGTTTTCTCATTTCACGTACAGCTTTTTTTTCTCCGCCATATTTTATTGATAATTCATAGTGTCTTAAACACATTTCTATTCTATCTATATAAGTTATTTCTATAGGATCTATTCCATTTAACTTATTTTCTATTTGTTTGAATATCCAAGGATTTCCCATACTACCTCTCGCAACCATGATTCCATCGCAATTAGTTTTATTTTTTAGTTTAAGTGCATCCTCTGCTGTAAATACATCTCCATTTCCTATTACTGGTATCGATACAGATTCCTTAACTTTCCTTATTATATCCCAATCCGCTTTTCCTTCATACATTTGTTCTTTTGTTCTTCCATGAATAGTAATAGCATCAGCTCCAGCATCTTCTAGGCCCTTAGCAAAATCAACAGCATTGATATTACCTTCATCCCATCCTTTTCTGAACTTAACTGTTACAGGTTTTGATGACACCTTTTTTATTTCTTTTACTATTTTAGCCGCTAATTCTGGATGTTTTAATAAGGCTGAACCTTCTCCATTTTTAGTGATTTTATTTACAGGACATCCCATATTTATATCTACTATGCAAATATCTTCTCTGTCATTAAAATATCTTTGTACTACTTCTGCCATTATTTTAGGATCATTCCCAAATATCTGAGCTGCAACAGGAATTTCTTCATCAGCTATCCTAAGTAAGGTTTTTGTGTTTTCATTTCCATAGTAAAGTGCTTTTGCACTTACCATTTCCGTATAAACTAGTCCACATCCCATTTCTTTGCATAGACCTCTAAAAGCTATATCTGTCACTCCTGCCATAGGTGCTAGAAAAACATTATTACTAAATTCTAGGTTTTTAATTTTCATAGTATACTACTCCTTATTTTTTTCGTATATTATTCTTAACCCCTCTAATGTTAAACTAGAATCTACTTTATCTATAAAGTTAGTTTCATTAGCTATTAAATTAGCTAGGCCCCCTGTTGCTATAACTAAAGGTTCTGCTGCTCCAAGATCCTTCATTTCTTTTTTTATTTTATTTACTATATACTCTACTTGACCAATATATCCATAAATTATACCAGCTTGCATACTAGATACAGTATTTTTACATATTATATTTTTAGGCACTTCTAATTCTACTCTTGGTAGCTTGGCAGCTCTATCAAATAATGCATCAGAGGATATTCTTATTCCTGGAGTAATACATCCACCAAGATAGTTTGCATCTTTTGTTAAAGCACAAAATGTAGTTGCTGTTCCAAAATCTATTATTATAAGATCTTTTCTATATTTTTCATGTGCTGCTACTGCATTTACAATCCTATCTGCTCCAACTTCCTTTGGATTATCATATTTAATATTTATTCCAGTTTTAACTCCCGGTCCAACAACTAAAGGATTAATTCCAAAGATCTTTTTTATCATATTTTCTAATGAATGCATTATATTTGGAACAACTGATGAAATTATTATCCCTTTTATATCATCTGGTTTCAAATTCCCTTGAATAAAAAGTTGCATAAATTGAATAGAATATTCATCCGATGTTTTTTTTGCATCAGTAGATATTCTCCAACTAGAAATAATTTCGGAATTTTTATATACCCCCAAAACTATATTTGTATTCCCTACATCTACCACTAAAATCATATTGGCACCACCTTAATACAATTAAAAGCAGCTTCGAAAGCTGCCTTTATTCAAATAAATATAATCACAATAAATTTAACAATTTAATTTTAACAATTACTACGCATTTGTCAAGGGTTGTAAATTTTATATATTAAAATAATCCAATTATTTCTCCGTTATCTAATATATCCATTTTATTTGCTGCTGGTACCTTTGGTAGTCCTGGCATAGTCATTACGTCACCATTTAACACTACTATGAATCCAGCTCCATTAGATACTCTTACTTCCTTCACTGTTATATCAAAATTTTCTGGTCTACCTATCAGTGATGGATTATCTGAAAGAGAATATTGTGTTTTTGCCATACAAATAGGCAACTTATCTAGCCCAAACTTCTCTAGTTCTTGTATTTGCTTCTTTGCATTAGGCGTAATAACAATCCCTTTAGCTCCATAAATTTCTTTTGCTATAGTTAATATTTTACTTTCTATACTACTTTCTACATCATAAATAGGCTTGAAGTTAGACTCTTCGTTTTCCAATATATCACAAACTACTTCTCCAAGCTCTATTCCTCCATCTCCACCTTTTTCCCAAACTTCTGATAAAGCTGCTTTCACACCAAGTTTATTGCAATAATTTTTAATGAACTCTATTTCTTCTAAACTATCTGTAACAAATTTATTTATGGCAACAACTACCGGAACATTAAACTTCTTAATATTTTCAATTTGCTTTTCTAAATTACTGATCCCTTTAGATAAAGCATCTACGTTTGGAATATTTAGATTTTCTTTACCTACTCCCCCATGATTTTTTAATGCTCTTACAGTTGCAACTATAACTACACAATTAGGATCTAAATTTCCATATCTACATTTTATATTTAAAAACTTTTCAGCTCCTAAGTCCGCTCCAAATCCAGCTTCTGTTACTACTATATCACCCAATTTTAATGCCATCTTAGTTGCTATTATAGAGTTACATCCATGAGCTATATTAGCAAAAGGTCCTCCATGTATTATAGCAGGTGTATTTTCTAAAGTTTGAACTAAATTAGGCTTTATAGCATCTTTCATAAGTAAAGCCATGGCACCTTGTATATCCAATTGTTTTGCATATACTGGATTACCATCTAAATCATACGCAATTAGAATTCTCCCCATTCTTTCTTTAAGATCTGATAGACTATCTGCTAAACATAATATAGCCATTATTTCTGATGCCACTGTTATCATGAATCCGTCTTCTCTTAAAAATCCATTAAGCTTTCCTCCTAATCCTACAATAATGTTTCTTAGAGCTCTATCGTTCATATCTATAACTCTTTTAAATATTATTCTTCTTGAATCAATTCTTAGGTTATTCCCCTGATGTATATGATTGTCTATTGCCGCTGCTAGTAAATTGTTAGCACTTGTTATTGCATGCATATCTCCTGTAAAATGTAGATTTATATCCTCCATAGGAACAACTTGGGAGTACCCTCCACCTGCAGCCCCTCCTTTTATTCCAAATACTGGACCAAGGGATGGTTCTCTTAATGCTATCACCGCATTTTTTCCATTTTACATAAAGCCTGACCCAAACCAACAGTTACAGTTGATTTTCCTTCTCCAGCAGGTGTTGGATTTATGGCAGTCACCAATACTAATTTCCCATTTTTCTTTTCTTTATTTTTTTCAAATATCTCCAATGATAATTTACATTTATATTTTCCATATTGCTCTATATAATCTTCTGATAAATTTAATTTTTCTGCTATCTTATTTATATGTTCCATTTTTACTTCTTGAGCTATTTGTATATCACTCTTCATATTGTACACCCTACCTTTTAATATAATATATTCTTATTTTATACATAAATTATATCATCTAACCTTACTCATTAAAATAAAATTTCGAATATTCATTTGTTTTAAATGTTTATATTTCGTTATAATGAAGTATTTTTTCTATTTATATAAGTTTATCCAAAACAATTATTCGCCATTGGTTATCTCTTCTATCTTATTTAGAGTAAAAAAAGAAGTAGCCAAATGACTACTCTTTTAATTTTTTAGCTCGCATTAAAAATTCTTTCAAATTCTTCGCCATCAATTTTTTCTTTTTCTAATAATGTTAATGCTACAGCATGCAACTTATCAATATTTTGACTTAGTAAGTTTTCTGCTCTTTCATAAGCTTCATTAATAAATCTCTTAACTTCTTTATCTATTTCAGCTGCAATTTCTTCACTAAAGTTTCTGCTATGTCCTAAATTTCGTCCTAAGAATACTTCATTATTATCTCCACCATAAGAGATGGTTCCAAGCTTTTCGCTCATTCCATATTCCATTACCATAGCTCTTGCAATAGCACTAGCTCTATCAATATCATTTTTTGCACCAGTACTTATATCTGATAATATGATTTTTTCTGCTAATCTACCACCAAGTAATCCAACCATATCATCTTTTAATTTATCTCTTGATGTGTATGATCTATCTTCTTTAGGTAAATGCATTGTGTATCCACCTGCCATACCTCTTGGTATTATACTTATTTCATGAACCGGGTCTGCATGTTCTAGAAGTTTCATTACAACTGCGTGCCCTGCTTCATGGTAGGCAGTTAATTTTCTATCATGTTCATTAATTGCTCTACTTTTCTTTTCTGGTCCTGCTATTACTCTAGTTATAGCTTCTTCAAACTCTTGCATTCCTATTAATTTCTCATTTTTTCTTACAGCTAATAAGGCTGCTTCATTTGCTAAATTTTCTAAATCAGCTCCACTAAAACCTGGAGTTCTCTTTGCTAAAACTTTTAATTCTACATCTTCTGATAAAGGTTTTTTCTTAGTATGAACCTTTAATATTTCTTCTCTACCCTTAACATCAGGAGCTCCAACTACTATTTGTCTATCAAATCTACCTGGTCTTAATAAGGCCGGATCTAGTATGTCTGGTCTATTTGTGGCTGCTATCATTATTATTCCTTCATTTGCCCCAAAACCATCCATTTCAACTAGTAATTGATTTAATGTTTGTTCTCTTTCATCATGGCCTCCACCTAATCCTGCACCTCTTTGTCTACCAACCGCATCTATTTCATCAATAAACACAAGTGATGGTGCACTCTTTTTTGCTTGTTCAAATAAGTCTCTAACTCTTGATGCCCCAACTCCAACAAACATTTCAACGAAATCTGACCCTGATATACTATAAAAAGGAACACCAGCTTCACCAGCTATAGCTTTTGCTAATAAGGTTTTACCTGTTCCTGGAGGTCCCACTAGTAAAACTCCCTTAGGAATTCTAGCTCCCATCTCCGTATATCTTGATGGTTGTTTTAAAAAGTCAACTATTTCTTCTAATTCTTGCTTTTCTTCATCAGCTCCAGCTACATCATCAAAAGTAACTCTTTTGGCATCTGGAGGCATTATTTTAGCTCTACTTTTTCCAAAGTTCATAACACCTCTACCACCGCCACCACCTTGTGATTGCTGTGACATCATAAAGAAGAATATAAAGAATAATACTAATATCATTAATGTTGGAATTATACTTATCCATACACTACTATTTGATGGTTGTTTAAAATCTACCCTTATATCATCTTTAGGAGCTTGATTCATTAACATTTGCACCATTTCACTAGGTGCATAAGTATTAAATTGCTTGTTATCTCTTGTTTTCCCTGAAATAAGCATCTTGTCTGGATGAACCATAATACTTTCTATCTCATCATTAACCCATTTTTGTTGAAAATCACTGTATGATATCTCATCTGCCATCTTACCGCTATTCCATAAGAATGTCGCAGATAAGAAAAGTATCAAAATAACAAATATCCATACCGTTGCACTTGAATATTTTTTCATTCAAGTCCCCCCTTTCTTCTAGTTTTATTATATTGCATTTATATATTTTTTAATTTTTATATACCTCTTCACTCAATATACCTACATAAGGCAAGTTTCTATATCTTTCTGAATAGTCTAATCCATATCCTACTAAGAATTCATCTGGAACTTCAAACCCACAATATTTGACTTCAATATCTACTTTTCTTCTAGAAGCTTAGTCAATAAAGTTATTATCTCTATACTATTCGCCTTTCTAGTTCTTAAATATTTTAATAAATAGTCTAATGTTACTCCACTATCTATTATATCTTCTACAATAATTATATCTTTTCCTTCAATACTATGATCTAGATCTTTTAGTATTCTAACTACCCCTGAAGTTTCTGTAGAACTTCCATAACTAGATACTGCCATAAAATCTATTTCACATGGTATTGTTATGCTTTTTATAAGATCAGATGCAAATAGTACTGAACCCTTTAAAATACCTACAACAAGTAAGTTTTTATTTTTATAATCTTCACTTATTTTACTTCCTAATTCCTTAACTTTCTTCGAGATTTGATCTTCAGTAAGTAATATTTTCTTTATGTCCCTTATCATCCTTTTATTCCTTTCTAGTAAAAGTAATTTTTAATATATTTTGGGTTTCCTTTGTTATTTTAAATTTTTCAGAAACTTTATATCCTACTATCCAAGCTACCTCATCATCAAAACATAAAACAGGAATTTTATCTCTTTTTTCTACTGGTATCTTTAAATCAATAAAGATATCTTTAAGCTTTTTACTCCCCTTCATACCTAAAGGAATTATTCTATCCCCATTTTCTCTTTTTCTGATAATCAACCTTTCTTCTATATTATCATAATCAAAATATTTTATTAATACATTATTAGAAAATTCTATATTATTTTTATTATTTATAAATTCAAAATCAATCTTATATTCGCTATATTCACAAGAATATTTTTTTAACTGATCTTTATTTGCTATAATTTCTTCACTTTTATTTTCCTTATTAATATACTCCTTATTTTTTAATAATATATCCCCATATATATTTTCAGCTATTATTTCATTTGGTAGAAATACCTTTTTATTAGTAGTATTTCTAGATAAATCAATAACTTCATAAATATGTTTCATTTCAAAATTATTATATTTTCCAGTAAACTCCACAAATGCCCTTTTTATAAGTCTCGTTAATACTGCTTTATCTAATATAAAGGCTTTCTTAGATATAGTCATATAATCCTTTTTATTAAGACAATATTTTTTATAATAATTATCACATTGTTTTTCTATAAAGTCATTATCTATTTGTAATAAACTAGACATTCTATTTATGGTTTCTATAATATCTCTGTTAAAATTCTCTTTCATATATGGCAATATGTCTAATCTAATTCTATTTCTACTATATATGTTTTCTAAATTGGTTTTATCTATTCTAGGATTTAAATTGTTATCTTTACAGTAATTCTCTATCTCATCTCTTGAAAGACATAAGATAGGCCTAATTATTCCCCCACTTCTTATATTCCTTATCCCACATAATCCTTCAAGCCCTGATCCTCTCATCATGTTCATAATTATAGTTTCAGCTTGATCATTAGAATTATGTGCTACTGCTATTTTACTATAATTATATGTATCTTTTATAAAGTTAAAAAATTTATATCTTTCTTCTCTACCTGCCATTTCATGCGAAATATTTTTTTCCTTTGATATTTTGTTTATATCAACCTTTTGGGAATAAAAATCTATATTAAGCTTTTCACACAATTCAGATGAATAATTCTCATCTTTTAATGCATCTTCACCTCTTAGCATATGATTCACATGAGCAGCTCCAATTTTTATATTTAACAATTCTTTAAGTTCATAAAGTATATGAAGTAAACAAACCGAATCAGGTCCTCCTGATAAAGCTACTAATACTTTATCATTTTCTTTTATGAGATTATTTTTAATTATAAAATCCTTTACCTTGTTTATCACATCAAAACCCCTTTTTATTTCGCTAAGCAAAATAATTGAATTATAAATCATATATAATATAATAACCTTATGATCTGCATATGTAAACACTATGATTAGTTAATTTTTACAATGCTCAAAATTGAAGAAGATGAGATAACAAAGTTATATCTCACCCTCTTTATATCTACTAAGTTATTAATATACAGAATATAATTTTGACACAAGTACCGTCATATCATCCCATACTTTTCCGCCACTTAAGACCATTGCCTTTTCAAGTATATCTCTTGATAAAGCTGATGGATTTGTATCTGCGTATTTTAAATATTCCTGTAACCAGGAATAACTTCCAACATTATTTTTATCTATATCCAATATACCATCACTAATTGATACTATTATATCTCCATGTTTTAGTTTAACTTTTTCTGAACTTATATCAACACTATCTAAAATCCCAAATGGTAAGCTATTGGATTTAATAACTTTAACTTCCTCTCCTCTCTTTATAAAACTAACTACTCCCCCAATTTTAATAAATTCAGTTTCTCCTGTATATAAGTCAACAATATTCATATCCATAGTTGTAAATTTTTCATCTTCGTTAAACTTCATTGCCATTATAGAATTTACTGTATTTATAGCAGTCTTTTCACTAAATCCATTTTCTATGAACTTTTCTATTAAATTTACTGCAAGACTACTTTCAACCCCAGCTTCTGGGCCAGAGCCCATTCCATCACTAACTATAGTTAAGTATGTTCCGTCACTATTTTTAGCAAAACTATGGCTATCTCCTATAGACGTTTCACCATCCTTAGCCTTTATAGCTGAATAAGATGTCATATGATACTTAGGAGTTTCCTCTATAACAATTGAGCATTCATCTGTATCAGGGTTTATCCTACATCCCCCATTCGCTATAGACACAGGAACTTTTACTAAGCCATTTATTATAGGTAATATATTTTTGGCACAGTAATTCCCACCTTCGCAATTGGTTAAGGTTATTTTAATTTTCATTCTCCCTTTTCTATCTAAATAGCAAAAAACATCCTTATATTCTATCTTATTTTTATTTAAAGCCTTCTTAAGAACCTTATCTATCTCTGAACAAATTGATATATCATTTTCAAAATCTCTAATCATATCCCCCATAGTAGAAGATATATTATTTATGTGATTAGCTATTAAACTTCTGCCTTCTGCAAGCCTAGTTCTTAATGCCTCATTCACAGTGTAATTATTTACAATTTCTTGAGCATTTTTTATTAGGCCTCTTTTTTTAACGCACTTCTTTTCTAAGCTCTGAGGAAAATTCATTTCATTGTTCTCACAACCACTTATAAGTTCAGAAAAGCCTTCAAAAGTAGAATGTAAGTTGCGATCCCAACATCTTTGTTTAAGCTCGCAATTATAACAAACTCTATCTGCTAAACTCTCCACCATAGCAGTTCCTTTGTTACTTAATGATAAAATATCATTTTCACCTAAATTTAATATAGATGCTGACAAGCTTGATAATATAGATTTCATTGAGTTCAATCTATCAACAAATTCATTTTTTATTCCATTTAAATGTGCATCATTTATACTTTCAGTCTTTTTTTCTTGATTAAATTCCTTGCTTATAAACTCTATAAACATTTTAGGAATTGCTATAAAGATTGCTGCAGATATTAAAACTTCTATTCCCCCATAAATTGAAAATTTATCAGAATACATTGATATTATAAAATACACAACTAAATAAGCTATTGATGAAAATATTCTTCCAGTATCTTTAAATATCCCTATAATAAGTCCACATAAACTATATAAACTAATATATATTATTATATCGTTACTAGTCATTCCTATTACGAAGCCCATAGAAACACCTATGGCTGCTCCTAAACCAGATCCTCCAACATATGCAAAAATAGCTATAACAGCTAATGCAAATATATTTCTTATATATATATCGAAAATATTCAAATTACCTATTCCTGCTACCAATAAACATAACAATAATCCTATACTTATTAATTCTTCTGTTGAGAAGAAATAATTACTTTCTAATTCATCAACACAATTTAGTGCATAATTTAGTATGTATCTTACTGGTATTATACTTATTACCTTTAAAGCAGAAAATGTTAAATTGACTCCTATAGGTTGATTATTTACTAGTAAATTATATATAAAGAAAATTGAAAATATCAAACCAAAAATTATTGTATCTCTTTGTTTTAGCTCTATCTTATTACATATTTCAATATATGCCATCACTATAAAAGCTACTATACAATAAGAAATAGCTCCTTCTAAACTCTTATATATAGACAAATAGCCTATTATTATCCCAATAAAAGATAATAATATATTTCTGCTCTTTTCTTTTTTTATTCCTATGAGATATGCAATCCCAAAAGGGGCTATACCCATTTCTACTGTTATTGATAGTAAAACCCTACTTAGTAAAAATCCTATTATAAAAGATATAATCATTCCTATTGATGAATGCTGAACATTTAGTTCATTTTTATTATTCCTCTTCTCCAACCTCTTATATGTTGATATATCAACACCATACTGCATATACGTCCCTCCAATTTCCATAAAATGTAATTTAAATTATATCATTGCATTTCTGAAATATATGTCATATAGTGTATCTTATTATTTTTTTCGTTGGACAATAATATATAAAATTCCTTATGGCTAGCCAAATAATTTTTATTCTATTGCATAGTTAGTTTTTATAAGCTTTATCATCATATTATGTTAATATTAATGAAATTTAAGGCATTATTCTATTTTTATATAAACTTAAGATTGAATTTACATTAAATATTTTCAATACAAATTTGTCACTATATAATTTTTATGAAGAATAAAAAATTACAAGATATTAATGTTTTATAACTTTTAGTCATATACTTTATTTTATGACTAATTAAAAAATAATTTTAACCCCATATCAAATGACTTAAGTTAAATAAAAAAATAAAACCTTTTAAATATTAACTCTAAAAGGTTTCATATCTTTATAATAAAAAAAGCACTTAATTAAATTAAGTGCTTTTGGTGCTGAAGACCGGAATCGAACCGGTACGGTGTTTAACCACCGCAGGATTTTAAGTCCTGTGCGTCTGCCAGTTCCGCCACTTCAGCGTA
>NZ_ASRV01000090.1 GCF_000401215.1 Clostridium sartagoforme AAU1
TTGAATTTAGCTTGGTGCTGAAGACCGGAATCGAACCGGTACGGTGTTTAACCACCGCAGGATTTTAAGTCCTGTGCGTCTGCCAGTTCCGCCACTTCAGCATATTTTTTCTTCGCCTCTTAACGACAAAATTAATTATATATTATGTTTCACATAGTGTCAACACCCTTTTTTCATTTTTTATATTTTGTTACGCAACCTAGTAAAAAGCGAAA
Source organism: Clostridium sartagoforme AAU1 (assembly GCF_000401215.1). Lineage (GTDB taxonomy): Bacteria > Bacillota > Clostridia > Clostridiales > Clostridiaceae > Clostridium > Clostridium sartagoforme. The sequence continues at coordinate 216 of NZ_ASRV01000090.1, forward strand.
AAGAAAACTATCACTAAACAATTTAAATTTGGTGATAGTCTTTATAGATTTATATATTAAATTTATATGATGTTATTAATTATCTTATTAAAAACTTCTTCTTCCATTTTTAGATTTAAAGTCTTGATTCTTTTTAACATCTTGCATTCTTTCTTCGCTATCCTTTAAAAATCTTGACATTATATCTTCAAAATTTCCTGAATTTGGACCACCTTTTTTAGTTTCTGAAGACCAGTCTATCTCCATAGGTTTAACTGATTTCTTTTGAACATTTGCTTGCTTAATTGATAAGCTTATTTTTCCGTTATCGTCAATTGATATTACCTTTACTCTTACCTTATCTTGTTCATTAAGGTGTTGTCTAATATCCTTAACAAATGAATCTGCTACTTCTGAAATGTGAACTAATCCTGTTTTACCTTCTATTTCTACAAAGGCCCCAAAACTAGTTATATTAACCACTGTACCTTCTAATATGTTTCCTGCCATCAAGGTCATGTTACAAAGATTCCTCCTTAAAAATTAAATAATATATGTTATTATAATAATAACCTTTTTTTATAGTTTTAAAACATATTCTTTAATTTTGCGGTTTAGGATTTACAACTTTTTCTCCTTCTTTTATCATTCCTAGCTTTTCCCTTGCAAGCTTTTCTATATATTCATCAGAAGGAACCTTTTTTAAGTCTGCTTCTAATTTACTATTTTTATTTTTAAGCTCTTCTAATTGATTTTGGCTAGTAATAATATCTTCTTGAATTTTTTTCATTGTAATTTCCTGTTTAATATAATTAAATATAAAAACTGCAAAAATAAAAATTATAACTAATCTTTTAAGAGTTACTTGCCTTTTAATTGCTCTCACCCTCTTTAAAATATATTATATACTATATTTTAAACACTATATATATTTTATTCAAGCTATTTTTTTATGTTCTTCCTTTTCATTATTTTTTTCCACAAATACTGTAGTATATTATTTTTACAGGATAAATTAAATTTTTAAAAAGTACTCTTATAACTTTACTAAATTTGTCTATTATATATCTCTCTAATTTTAAAACTGTAGGGCTTATTAACTTTAAATAAATCATCAAGGTTATAATCATAAAAATATAAACATATGGGCCTAAAAAAGCATAATTAGTGTATAGTAAAAAAGTAAATACTATAATAGCAGTTAATACCCAAAATAATATATCTTCTAGAATAATTATTATCTTAGGTATTTTCACTCCTCTTATTATGTTATATAAATCAAACATAATTCCTATTAGTACTCCTGATAGAATAGAGTACATAACTATGTCAAATTGTACATCTATTGATAACGGCATATATCCACCTATTTAAATAATCTAGAAATTATACTTTCTTTTTCTTTTTTTACTTCTTTACTACTATAAACTATAGATGATATATTCCCCACAATTATAACATCACCATTTTGTACATCTAATTTATTCATTTTTAATTCTGATCCCTTAATGGTTAAAAAGCCTAACTTTGTATTTAATAAGATCTTTTCATCATCGAAACTTATAACTTCTTCTACTCCTGTAAGAGTCATTTTCTTTCTATTCTCTAAAGTTATACTACTTCTTGGTTCTTCTAACTTATTTTCAATTTTCTTTTCCATTTTATCTCCTCCACATATTCTTTATAAAAATATATGAATGAGATTTTATTTTTATTCTTTATCTTCTTCTCCTTCTAGGATCTCATACATTTCTTTTGCATTTTCTTTCTTTACATGTTCTAATATATTCGTTATTCTAGCCTTTAATGCTCTGTTTGCAAACTGTATTTCTATTATGTCTCCCTCTTTTACAACTGTTGATGGCTTTGCTACCTTTTCATTAATAGATACTCTTCCACCTTCACAAACCTCTTTCGCTACCGTTCTTCTTTTTATTATTCTTGAAACTTTAAGATATTTATCTAATCTCATAATTATTCTCCTTTTTATTACTAATTTACATTATTAAAAGAACCCGAGAAAACTCGGGTTCCTAATATCCTACTTATTAACTTTTTCTTTGAATTCTTTACCAGCTTTAAATACTGGAACTGTTGAAGCTGGAATATTTATAGTTTCTTTAGTTCTTGGATTTCTGCCTTCTCTTGCAGCTCTTTCTCTTGTTTCGAAAGTTCCAAATCCAACTAATTGAACTTTTTCGCCTTTTTCTAATGCTTCTTCAACGCTTTCTATAAATGCTTTTAAAGCTAACTCGGCATCCTTCTTAGTTAATTTACTTTTTTCTGACATGCTAGTGATTAATTCTGCTTTATTCACAATTACATCCTCCTTAAATAACCCGTTATATATTTTAGTAGTTAACTATTTCTGTTAATATGTACTATAACTACATTCTCTTATTATATATCGTCTTTTATTACTAGTCTATAATAATATGAATTTTTTGTTATAAAAGCTATTTATTACAATAAGTTATTTATAGTATAGCATAAACCATTATATATTATTCTCCAAACATCTTATAAATCCTTCTTATTTTCGTGAAATTATTTATTTTTTTTTGCTTCGTTCCATAAAGCATCCATTTCTTCCAATGTCATATCACTTAAATTTTTCTTAGATTTTAAAGCTGCCTGCTCTATAAAAGAAAATCTTCTTATAAATTTTTGTATTGTTGAATTTACTGCTTCTTCTTCATTAATATTTAATTTTCTGGCTACATTAACACATGCAAATATTAAGTCTCCTACCTCATCTTTTATTTTTTCCTTATTATTGGATTTATATACATCTAATACCTCTTTTAATTCTTCATTAATCTTTAAAGCTGCATCTTCTACATCATCCCAGTCAAAACCTACCTTTGCAGCCTTTTTTTGAACCTTATGCGCTCTAACTAAAGAAGGTAATGCATTAGCTATTGCCTTCATCTCATCTGTTATAGTTTCAAAATTCTTTTCTTCCTTTTTAATTTCTTCCCAATTATCAAGAACTTCTCCACTGTTTAAAACCTTATCTTTTCCAAAAACATGTGGATGCCTATAGATCATCTTATTGCATATAGCTTGAATTACATCACTAATATTAAAATATCCATCATCTTTTCCTATTGATGCATGGAATACAACATGTAATAACACATCTCCAAGCTCCTCTATCATTCCATCTATATCATCATTATTTATACTATCTACAACCTCATATGCTTCCTCTAAAAGCTCATTTTTATACTATCATGAGTTTGTTCCATGTCCCAAGGGCATCCATCTTCCCCTCTTAGTCTATCTATTATTTCAATTAAATCATTGAAATCCTTCTTATTATTAATATCCCTTGGTATATATAATGATGTTAAATAATCTATATCTTCTTGCATATCCAGCTCATATATAGGTATTTTTCTTATAGACTCTTCTGAAACTATTCCTGCTGCTCTAACATAATATATTTCTGTTTCATCATTATAATAATCTAATAATTTTAGTTTAACTTCTGATGCTATTAATTGGTTATATACTTGAGTTATTATAGTCCCTATTCTCTTATCTAGGACTTGATTTTTCATATCAAAAGCATCTATCACTTTTAATCCTTCTATTGGGTCTATCTTTAATACATCCATCATAGCATCTATAAAGCTTACTGCTGGAACTATTTCATATTTTATTCCTTTTTCATCACATAGCTCTATAAGATTAAAAACTGATTTTTCTGCCACTAACGGATGTCCAGGAACCGCATATATTAATTCATTTTCATTAGAGTACTTATCTATTATATCTCTTGCAATATTATTATAGACTTCATCAAAACTATCTGATGTTTCATAATAATTATCATAGGTTTTAAAATCTTTTATTTTTCCCTTTAGATAATTAACTGTTGGATGTTTTTCTGTTCTAAAATAAATATTCTTTCCTTCTTCTAAAGCTTTAACGGCTCCTATAGTTAAAGCTTCTGGTGCACCTGGTCCTAAACCTATTATTTTTATCATTAGGTTCTCTCCTTACTAATTAATTTTTTATAATTTTACTTTTTATTTCATCTATGCTAAATACTTTTAGTAATAGTATTAATGCTATATATATAATAATACCCAAAAATATAGCTGCTAAGCAAGAAGAACCATTGCTACTAGTTTTATTAAATAAAAATAAATATGCTGCTACTACCCCTGTTATCATAACTAATGAGGCAACTATAGGCTTAATAAAACCTTGAAATATATCTAATTTTAAATGTAACCTACGCTTTAGAGAAATTATATTTAATATGGTTGCTATGAAATATGCTGATATACTAGCAATTACAGCACCATATATATTTATATTAGGCATAGAAACTAAAATAAATGTTAATATAACCTTTACTATACATCCTATAAATAAATTTATTATAGGTCTTATATAGTGACCTATCCCCTGCATAATAGAAGTTGTAGTCTGAGTTATAATTATAAATGGAACAGCTAAAGACATATATCTCATTATTTCTATGCCGTCATATTTCCCAGGAAATATAAGCTTCATTATTGGTCCCGCAAGAAAAAATAATCCTAGGGTACATGGCATTGCTATTAACATAGACAATTTTAATGATAATTGCACCTTAGATTCTAAATCTCTTTTTCTATTCATAACATAATTTTCTGCTATTATAGGAATTAGTGAGGTTCCTAATGCCATAGATAAAGTTAATGGTATATTTGTAATTACATTTGCCTTTCCAGTTAGCTGGGCATACAAAATCGTAGCTCCTTCTGATGTTAATCCTGCCTGTAATAATTTTTGAGGAACCAGTATAGAATCAATTAAGCTCATTATAGTTCCAACCGTTGTTCCTATTGAAATAGGTAAAGCTATTTTTAATATAGATGTCAAAATTTCCGGATTACTTTTTATTTTTTTATTCCACATCTGCTTCTTTACTTTTTTATACTTTTCGTAAAGATATGTTGCTCCTATTGTACCTCCAGCCGCAGCACCAAAAGCTGCTCCCCCTGCTGCATATTCTATTCCCTTTGGTAAAAGTAGTATAGCAAGTCCAACTCCTATTATTACTCTGCCTATCTGCTCAAGTATTTGAGACATTCCCGATGGAGTCATATTTTGTAATCCTTGAAAAAAACCTCTATATATTGTCATTATAGATATTACAAATGGTGCAAAGGATATCCCAAGTAAAGCGTAATATGATTTCATATCCCACTGAACAAATTTAATAATAGGTTTAGCAAAAATGAATAATATAAGGGTTGTACCAATTCCTAAAAACATCATTAGTATTGTTGACTCTTTTACAATTTCAAATACCCCTTGTATATCCCCCTTCACTCTTCTTTCAGATATCATCTTTGAAATAGCTACAGGAACTCCTGATGCCATAGCAACGAAAAACATGTACAACGGATACGACATTTGATAATAACCAACCCCTTCGTCTCCTATTAACATTATTAATGGCCATCTAAAAAATAACCCCAAAAACCTTGCTAATATTCCTGCTATCCCAAGAACTAAGCTTGCTTTAAGCAATGACTGTTTCTTCATAAAATACCTCCAAACTTCAAATTAGTTCTAGTAAATTTGTATTGTAAGTTTAGAGGTATTATTACTTTATTTTATTGATAACTTTATATTTAATTATTTATTAATTTTATTGTTCCATTTGTTTACCTAAGAAAGATGAAGCTGTTTCAGATAATTTTAACTCTAATTCTCCTAATTTTCCTTCTGATTCCTTGGATAGTATTATTACCGCTCCAATTGCATCTCCTTCAGCAATTATAGGTGAAATTACTTGGCTAGTATATTTACCAACTTCTTCATCATTATGTAATGGAATAGTCTTGTTTTGGTCTGTTATAAGCACAGCTCTTCTTTCTTCCATTATTCTTTCTAACTCTACACTAACCTTTCTTTCCATGTAATCTCTTTTAGATGCTCCACTTACTGATATAAATGCATCTTTATCAGCTATTAAAACAATATGTCCAATTGCTTGTTGTAAGCTTTCTGCATACTCCTTAGAGAAATCTGTAAGTTCTCCAATTGGTGAGTATTTTTTTAAAATAACCCCACCTTCTCTATCAGTGAAAATCTCTAAAGGATCACCTTCTCTAATTCTTAAAGTTCTTCTTATTTCCTTTGGTATAACTACTCTACCTAAGTCATCAATACGTCTAACAATTCCTGTCGCCTTCATTATTATGAGCTACCTCCTTTAATTAATAATAATTAGTTGCAATATTATTATTTGACTTCTTAGAAATTTTATACACTTATAACCAAAATTTATTAAAATAAGAAAAAACATTGACAATTAACCATTAACCATTAACAATTGACAATTAAGGTAGAAATTCCTCCTGCCTCGGAATTTCTTAGAAGAAAAAAATAAGTGAAGTAGATCTCAAATGGATCCACTTCACCATAATACATTTATTTAATTATAAACTCAGCCTTGGCTAAATTTGTTCCGCAATTTTTAATTATAAACTGTAATTTACTAATTGCTTAAAGTTTGTCTTCGTATGTTTTTACTTTATAATCTTTTTTCCATTGCTCAATAGAATTTTTATAAACTTCATTTTTCTTTTCGTTTTCTAAAGTAGTTTTTATGGTATCCTTTGATTCTTCTAATGTTTTATTCTTTACATCAGTTGCCTTTATTATATGATATCCAAATTGGCTCTTTACAGGTTCTGAAATTTCACCTTCCTTAAGAGCTTTTAAACCATCCATAAATTCTTGTACATATTGAGTTGAATTGTATTTAACAACTCCTAAACTTCCACCAGCTTCCTTAGTTCCTGTATCTTCTGAAAGTTCCTTAGCTAATGTTGCAAAGTCTTCTCCATTTACAGCTCTTTCTCTTACTTCCTTTGCCTTTGTTTCATCACTAATTAAAATATGAGAAACATTTGCTTCACTAAATCCTTCTTTATTTTCTTCATAGTAAGTACCTATTTCTTCATCTGTTATACTTACATCTTTAAATATCTCTTCAGTTACTTTAGTTGTTGCTAATTGACTTTTCATACTTGAAGTAACATTAGTCTTAAACTCATCTAATGTCATACCAGCACTTTCAAGGGCAGAATTAAAGCCTTCATCTCCACCATAATTTGTCTTCATACTATCTATATATTTTTGAACTTCTTCATCAATTTCTTCTTGAGTTGGAGTTACTCCTAACTCTTCCGCCTTTTTTAATATTATTTTTTCTTCAACTAGTAAGTTTAAGGCTTGAGTTCTCATTTCTTTTATGGCATCTGAAAGTTGAGTGTTACTCGCATAATCTTCCCCATAGTATTGTTTTAAATATGGATCTGCGATTTCATCTACATCTCCTTTAGTTATCTTTACATCTCCAACCTTTGCTACTACAGTATTTTTTATTGACTCCGGTGTCCTTTGTATCATTTCACATCCAACTGCTGAAAAAGCAAATATACTTAAAGCTCCTGCAGCTATAATTCTCTTAATTTTAATCAATGATGTTCCCTCATTTCTTTTTAATTTGTTTCAATCCCATTATACATAATTAGTATATCAATATTGTGTCAGTTATTCAATTTTTTAAATTATATTTACATATTTTTTATTAAATTTTCTAACATTTCTTTATAAAAACCTAACAAGTTTTCTTTTTTAATTTCTGAAAATCTTACTGCGAAATAAGGCTTTTCTCCAAACATTAGGAATACCTTTTCTTTATAATTCTCTAGTAAATACCTATATATGTTATTTAAATCCTTAACTCCATCTGCAAATATGAATCTTACTTCTTTTGGTGTTTCTTTTATTTCCTCTATTGAAAGTAGCTTTGCTTTACTCTTTATATAAGCTATATCCATCAGATTATATACTGCCTCTGGAATTTCTGAATATCTATCTTCAAGTTCAGATTTTATATCCATATAATCCTCTAATCCATCTATAGCTGCAATCTTCTTATATATTTCAATTTTTTGAATTTCATCTTCTATATAAGTTCCTGGTATATAAGCATCTACCTTTATATCTACAGTAGTCTCAATAGGTTCTTTTTCTATCTCACCTTTTATAATCTTTATTGTATCTTCTAACATTCTACAATATAAATCATATCCTATCACCGCCATATGACCATGTTGAGCTGAACCCATCATATTTCCGGCCCCTCTTATTTCTAGATCTCTCATTGCTATTTTAAAGCCTGAGCCGAGTTCTGTAAAATCTTTAAGAGCTTTTAACCTTTTTTCTGCTACTTCAGTTAGTATCTTGTCTTTAGTGTACATAAAGTATGCATATGCTATTCTATTGGATCTTCCAACTCTACCCCTTAATTGGTAAAGTTGAGATAAACCCATTTTATCCGAATCATGAACTATCATTGTATTAACATTTGGTATATCTATTCCAGTCTCTATAATAGTAGTGCAAACTAATATATCATAGTCCTTATTCATAAAGCTTACCATTTCTTTTTCAAGCTGGCGTTCTGTCATTTGTCCATGTATAATCCCAACATTGCACTCAGGAACTAGGTCTCTTATATATTTAGCCATTCCTTCTATACTCTCAACTCTATTATATACATAGTAAACTTGACCATCTCTATTTACCTCTCTTAATATAGCATCTCTTACAAGCTGATCGTTTTGTTCAACAACATATGTTTGAATAGGATATCTTTCCTCTGGCGGTGTCTCTATTACAGATATATCTCTTGCACCAGTTAATGACATATGAAGAGTTCTTGGTATAGGGGTCGCACTTAAAGTTAATACGTCTACATTCTTCTTTAACCCTTTTATTTTTTCCTTTTGAGCAACTCCAAATCTTTGCTCTTCATCTATTATTAAAAGTCCCAGATCTTTAAAAATAATATCCTTAGATACCAATCTATGAGTTCCTATTAATATATCAACATTTCCCTCTTTAACAGCTTGAAGGGTATTTTTTTGTTCCTTTGCACTTCTAAATCTACTTATCATGTCTATCTTTACAGGAAAATCAGAAAATCTCTTTGTCATATTTTTATAATGCTGTTCTGCTAATATTGTGGTAGGTACTAAAAATGCAACTTGCTTACCATCCATAACAGCCTTAAATGCGGCTCTAACAGCCACTTCTGTTTTACCATAACCAACATCACCACATAGAAGTCTATCCATAGGCTTATCAGTTTCCATGTCCTTTTTTATCTCTTCTAACGATGTTAACTGATCTGGTGTTTCTTCAAAAGGAAATTCATCTTCAAACTGTCTTTGCCATTCGGTATCCTTTTTAAACTTATATCCTCTTAATGTAGCTCTTGCAGCATACAGCTTAACCAAATCTTCTGCTATCTCATTTATAGATTTTTTGACTTTAGCCTTTGCTTTACTCCAATCATTACTTCCAAGCTTATTTATTTTAGGTGTTTTTCCTTCACTACCTATATATTTTTGAACTAAATCTAATTGGTCTACAGGTACATATAGTTTATCACCTTTATCATAAACAATATCTAAGTAATCTCTTGTATGCCCTCCAACTTCAATTTGCTTTATTCCTTTATATACACCAACCCCATGATTAGCATGAACAACATAATCCCCAAGCTTAAGTTCTGCAAAACTTTTTATTTTTGCTATACCTTTTCTTTTATTCGCCTTTTTAGTTATTTTTCTTTTAGCTTCTCCAAATACATCTTTATCTGAAATCACACATATTTTTAAATCTGGGTATTCAAAACCTTTTAATAAATTACCAAAGGTAATTACCACTTCTCCAAATTCTATAGAAGTTATATCTTCTCTATAAGAACTTTCTATTTCCCTATCTCTTAATGTATTTACAAGTCTTTCTCCTCTTGCTCTTGTTCCTGATAATATTAAAGTTTTATATCCCTTTAATTTCTTTTCTTTAATATCTTCTATTAATAAATCTAATTGCCCCTGATAACTATTAAGAGTTACTTCTTTTAGAGAATAACTGTATATAGGTCTTAATATATTACTACTAACTCCAAATATATCTAAAGTTATTACTTTTTGAAGTTCTAAAAGCTCTATTAAATCTTCTTTTTCTAATAAAAGCTCACTTTGTTTAGGTAAAATTCCACCTCTCTGTAAGAAAGCTTCATAATTTTCACTAAATTCAAAATAACAACTTTCTAACTTTCCTTCACATTTTTTAACATCATCAATTATATATGCATAATTTTTTACATAGTCAAAAAAGCTATCTGACTTATGGTAGAAATAAGGTAAATAGCTATCTAATGTTTCAAATGTTAGGGTTTCTGTTAAGGATTCTATATTAGATCTCACCATGTTTTCTAATTTCTGAACTCTTTCTTCATCCTTTTTAGCCTTAGCTTTTATATCCTCTAATTCATTAAGTATATTCTCTTTTCCTCTTCCTAAAGCCTCTTCACTTAGAATGACTTCCTTAGCTGGAAATATCTCTACACTGTCAACCTTTTCAATACTTCTTTGTGATTCAGTATTAAATGTTCTTATTGAATCTATAGAGTCTCCAAATAATTCTATTCTATAAGGATATGTAGTAGTTGGTGGAAATACGTCTAATATTCCTCCTCTTAAAGAAAATTCTCCTTTTCCTTCTACTGACTCTACTCTCTCATAACCACTTTCTAATAATTTCTTAGATAAGTCTTTAAAATCAACTTCATCATCTATATTTAGCTTAAAAGTATATTTTAAAAATAACTCTTTTGGCGTGTACACAGATGTTAGTGAATCTATCGAAGTCACTATAATTTTTTTATTATTATCTAATATTTTTTAATTACCTTTAGCCTAGCCCACCTTAAATCTCCTGAAATAGCATCTATATTATAAAATACTACTTCTTTTGCCGGAAAATAATAAACATCATTTGTATAAAAACTTAAATCTTCATATATATTTTTAGCTTCCATATCACTATGCGTTAATATTATCATTGGTGAATTTATATTTTCATAAATCCCAAAAATACTATAGCTTTTTCCTGAATCTGATAACCCATTTATATTAATTGGATATTTTTTATTATTTATACTAGATATTATTTCGTTAAAAGTAGAGCTTTCTCTTAAAGGTTGTAGTACCCCCTTTAATCTCATTATATGCACCGTCCTTATTTATTCTTTTTGGGATAATTTAAACCCATTAAATTTATTCATCGCTTCTTTTGTTCCTTCTTTTATCATTATCTCTACTGCATTTGCAGAAGCTTCTATAACTTCCAATAAGTCTTCCGACTCCTTCTTTGTAAATCTACCTAATACATGTGAAACCAAATCTCCTTTAGGTTGTCCTACACCTATCTTAATTCTTGGAAAAACCTCTGTGTTTATATTAGCTATTATACTTTTAATTCCATTATGCCCACCAGCACTTCCCTTTTCTCTAATTCTAAGCTTTCCAATTTCTAAACTAACATCATCATATATTACTATAACTTCTTCATTTTTTAATTTATAAAAGTTTACTACCTCTCTTATACTTTCTCCACTTAAATTCATATAAGTAGTTGGTTTTAACAAAATAACCTTATTATTATTTATAAAACCCTCTCCATATATACCTTTAAATTTTATCCTATTAACATCTATATTATACTTATCTGAAAGATAGTCTATAGCATCAAATCCTATATTATGTCTAGTACCATTATATTCTTTTCCTGGATTTCCTAATCCAACAATTAAAAACATATTATGCAACCTCCTAATAGCTATTAGCATATTTATTATTATACTAGTTTTTTGCGATAATAAAAGTACTTTAAAATAAAAATGCAGCCTCTTAATAGGCTGCAAATACTGAAATATTTATTTATTGATATATAGTTTTATTTCTAAATCTTCAACTTTTCCAGATCTCATAACCTTACACTTTAAAGTATCCCCAGTTTTCTTTGCTTTTAATACTTCCGTCAACTGGCTCATACTATTTATCGGGTTACCATCAATACTCATTATTATATCAGTTGGCCTTAGCCCAGATTCATACCCATTACTATCTTGTTTAATTTCAGCTACATAAAATCCAACAACATTTGATTTTAGGAATCCACCTTCTAAAATACCAAGTTTTTCTCCTATTTCATTTGTAGAATTTATGATTTCTTCTATTGAGTTTAAATTATTTGCATAATATAATCCATTTTGATTTATATTCTTTGTTACTTTATAACTAGATAATCCTACAAGCTCTCCATTAGAATTACTTATAACTCCGCCTGTATTTATAGGAGTTATAGGTATATTAGTTTCCAATATCTTATATTCATGATGGTTAGAGTTTAAAATTCTATTGGTAGAAGTTATAATTCCTGGTATTATACTATCAATATATTCGTCACCTGTAGAATTACTTATTAGGGCGACTTCTATTCCCTCTACTATATCTGACTTTTCAGCAAGCTTAATTGGCTTTAATTCTTCATTATATTCAACTTGTATAATTGCCATATCCATATCTTCGTTTCCTACAATTAACTTTGCTTTAACAGGCTTAACTCCAACCATGGGTAACTTAACATATATATCTTTTAAATTTTCTATTTTCGAATAATTTGTTAGTATTTTGCCATTACTTTCTACTATTATACCAGTAACATTATTTTCAAAATACTTGTTCTTGCTTAAATTTTCTTCATTATCACTTATAGTTACTAAAGATTGCTTTACTTTTTCTATTATTTTAGAATAATTTAAAATAATGGCACTTTTTTCTATCCTTTCATCAAACTTGTCAATTAAGTTTTTGTACTTATTTTGTATGGCTAAATTAGAAAATACCGCTCCTGATATCCCTGCCACCATTAATAAACTAATTATCTTACTAATTAATTTAATATTAGATTTAATTTTTCTTCTTTTAAATTGTATTGAAGGAAGGTATTCGCACATAAATTTTTCTTCATTTTCAAATTCATCTTTTATTTTTTTATCCATAGAATCCACTCCTTCCTAAGTAATATATAATTATACATTCTATCTAGATAGAGTAAATGTAAATTTAACGCCTTTTCCATCAATATTCTTCACCCAAATATCTTGATTATGTTGAGATAATATTAGCCTAACAATAGGTAATCCAAGTCCTGTACTTATTTTATTAGTCCTGGACTTATCCATCTTATAAAATCTCTCCCATATCTTATTTATATCTTCCCTGGATATATTCGGTCCATTATTAAATATACTTACATACACAAATTCTCCTCTAGTATATGTTTCTACTAATATCTTTCCACCTTCATGTCCATACTTTATAGCATTTTCAAGCAAATTGGTAACAACTTGTATTATTCTATCTCTATCACCATTACAATACTCATGACTATTACTAAATATAATTTCAACATTTATTTTCTTTTCTTTTATTTTTCCTTCTAAATTTAATATACATAATGTTATAATTTCATTTATATCCATATTAATAATATTTAGCTTAAACTTCCCTGATTCCATAGAAGATATATCTAAAAGATCATTTACTAATCTGGATAACCTACATATTTCATCATTTACTATATTTAAATAATAACTTTCCTTATCCTTTGGAATAACCCCATCTATTATTCCAGTTATAAATCCTTTAATAGAGGTTATAGGGGATCTTAACTCATGAGAGACATCTGATATAAATTCACGTCTTATATTATCCACTTTTTCTAAAGATTCAGCCATTGCATTTATAGAATCCGCTAATTCGCCTATTTCATCTTGAGAATTTATATAAATTCTTTTTTCAACTTCTCCTTTAGCTAACCTTTTGGCTGCATTAGTAATTTCTAATAAAGGTGTTAGTAATATTCTTCTAGCTAGGTAGTAAGCTATTATACTAGATAAAACAACAGCACCTATTACCGATATCCATATAACACCATATATATTTCTCCACAAAGTAATACCATTAGTACTTTCAATAAGAGCTACAGCTCCACTGAAACTTCCTCCATTTACCAAAGGCTTATAGTAGCATCTATATGTACCATTATAATTATCAACAAATTTTCTTTCTATAATTTTCCCTTGCTTTAATAAATCTATATCTGAATCTGATATGCTTAATTTACTATACATTAAATAATTAAATTTATCATCCGATACAGCATAAACATATCCTTGATTGTCTAAAATTATAGAGTCTTTATTGACAGAAGTTTTAACTATATTCATCATTTTTTTAAATCATCATATCCTGTTTCACCATTACCATTTAAAAATTCAGATGTAAGTTCTTGAATCATTGCCATATAACTATCTATACGTTCAATTCTTTGAGATGAATATTCTTTGTTAATCCATGCTGTCAAAATCATTCCTACTAATATCAATATTATTGATGTTATTGATGAAAAAGCAACTAAAAGTCTATATATAACACTTTTTCCCTTCATTACTTCACCTCAAATTTATATCCAACTCCCCAAACTGTTTCTATCTGCCAGTTTTCTCCACCACTAATCTTTTCTCTTAATCTTTTAATATGAACATCCACGGTTCTTGAATCTCCTGGATAATCATATCCCCACACTTCACAAAGTAATTGTTCTCTTGTAAAGACCTTATTTTTATTACTTGCCAGGTAATGAAGTAATTCGAATTCTTTTGGAGGCATTTTTATCTCCATTCCTTTATAAGTAACATTATATGAACTAGCATCTATAGTAAGATCTGAATAATTAATTACTTCACTATCCTTTTCATCATAATTATATCTTCTCATAACAGCTTTTACTCTTGCTAATAACTCCTTTGGTTCAAAAGGTTTTACAACATAATCATCTGCTCCTAATTCCAAAGTTAGAACTTTATCAAATGTATCTCCCTTTGCTGTTAACATAATTATAGGAATCTCGCTATTTTTTCTAATTAGCTTTAATACTTCTACTCCATCCATTCCTGGTAACATTATATCTAAAAGAACCAAATCTGGTTTAAAGTCCTCAAACATTCCATAGGCTTCTCTTCCATTATGACATTTTCTTGTTTCATACCCTGCACTTAGTAAGTACATATTTATAACTTCGCATATATTTTCATCATCATCTACTACTAATACCTTACCTAATCTATTATCCATAATAACACCTTCCTTATTCTTATTATAATTGATTTAATCGTTATATTAATACTTCTTAGCTAATTATAAATAATAATTTACATTTGTTACAAATTATTAATTTAATAAGCCCCTAAAAAGTTTGTGCTTCTTAGGGGCTTATTATCCTATTATGTATTAAACTTCAAATAATTTACTTATTGGTTCATCATCATATATTCTCTTTATTGCTTCTGCAAATAGTGGAGCTACTGATAATGCCTTAAATTTAACTAATCCATCTCTTTCTGGCAGCTTTATAGTATTTAACATAACTAATTCTTCGATTGCTGAATTAGTTATTCTTTCAAAAGCTGGTCCTGATAAAACTCCATGGGTACAACATGCATAAACATTTTTAGCACCTAAGTCCTTTAATGCATTTGCAGCATTTGCAATAGTGCCTGCTGTATCAATCATATCGTCTATAAGTATACATCTTTTGCCTTTTATATCACCTATAATATTCATTATTTCTGATACATTTGCTTTTGGTCTTCTCTTATCTATAATTGCTATTGGTGCATGTAATCTATCAGCAAATTTTCTAGCTCTAGTAACGCTTCCTAAGTCTGGGGAAACAACTACTACATCTTCATCTTCATCAAAGCCTTTTTCAACGAAATACTTAGCTAATATTGGTGATCCTAATAAATGATCAACTGGTATATTAAAATATCCTTGAATTTGAGATGCGTGTAAATCCATTGTTAAAACTCTATGAGCTCCTGCTGCAGTTAAAAGATCAGCTACTAGCTTTGCTGTAATTGGATCTCTTGATTTAGCTTTTCTATCTTGTCTAGCATAACCATAGTAAGGCATAACTACTGTAATTCTACCTGCTGAAGCTCTCTTAAATGCATCTATCATTATTAAAAGTTCCATTAAATTATTGTTAACTGGTGAACTAGTTGATTGAACTAAGAACACATCTGTTCCTCTTACAGTTTCCGCTATATCAACTGATATCTCTCCATCGCTAAAGGTTGAAACTTTAGCTTTACCTAGTGGTAATCCTAAAATATCAGCTATTTCTTTGGCTAATTCTGGATGTGAGTTTCCAGTAAATATCTTTATATTTTTTCCATGGGTTATCATTATGTGAAGACCTCCTTAAAATTTTTGGCACTTTTGTTTATCTAAATAACTATTTGTTAGTAAGACCTTTTTTAGCTACCCAACCTTCTATGTTTCTTTGTTTTGCCCTAGCTACTGCTAGTTCTCCTTCTTTCACGTCATTAACTATTGTTGAGCCTGCAGCTATATACGTGTTATCTTCTACTTTAACTGGTGACACTAAATTTGTATTGCAACCTATAAAACTATTATTTCCAATTATAGTTTTATGCTTCTTACTTCCATCATAATTAACTACAACTGTTCCACATCCAAAATTACAATTTTCACCAACAGAAGCATCTCCTATATAAGTTAAATGTGATACCTTTGTATTGTTCCCTATAGTAGATTTTTTAATTTCTACAAAATCTCCTATTCTTGCATTGTTTCCAATTATTGATTCTGGTCGTATATATGCAAAAGGACCAACTGTAGTTTTTTCTCCAATTTTACTATCTATTATAACAGAAGACTGAACTTCTACATTATTAGAAATTATACTATTTGATATTCTTGAATTTGGGTATAATATAACTCCTTCTCCAATTTTAGTATTTCCCTCTATAACGTTTCCTGGATATATTATTGTATCTCTACCTATTTCTACATCATCTCCTATGTATGTAGAATTAGGATCTATTAACGTTACTCCATTTATCATATGCTTTAAATTAATTCTTTTTCTTAATATTTCTTCTGCTTCTGCTAGCTGTACTCTTGAATTAACACCTATTGTTTCATCATAATCTATTACAACTGCTCCTACGCTTTTTCCTTCTTCTTTTAGTATTCCAATAACATCTGTTAGATAATATTCGCCTTGATTATTATTGTTAGATAATTTATCTAATGAATTTACTAATTCTTCTATATCAAAGCAATATATTGCAGCATTCATTTCTTTTATCTTTAACTCTTTTTCATCACAATCTTTATGCTCAACAATTTTTAAAACTTCATTATCTTTTCTTACTACTCTTCCGTATCCAGTTGGATCTTCTAGTATTGAACTTAATAAAGTTGCACTATTATTGTTTTCTATATGTGATTTAAATAAATTATTAACTGTTTCCGCTTTAATTAATGGTGCATCACCACAAAAAACTCCCACAACACCTTTTTTCCCTTTAAGAAAATCTATAGCACATTTTACAGCATGGCCTGTTCCTAATTGCTCCTCTTGTACTGAATAGCTAATATTTCTTGAAGCAGTTTTTTCTTTTACTAATTCTGCCCCTTTTCCTACTATTACATTTATATCTTCTATATCAGCTTTTCTCATAGTATCTATTACATGATTCACCATTTCCTTGCCACAAATTTTATGTAAAACTTTTGGTAAGTCTGATTTTATTCTTGTTCCTTGCCCAGCAGCCAAAATTAATGCACACTTATACATAAAAACACCTCTTTATTTGAAATATTAAGGACAAATTTATAATTAATTTAAAAAATGTTCGTAAACATCTCATTCTATTATATTGTATTGGAATAAGTATTTCAACCTTAAATCTCTTATATATATACATATAATCTTAATATTTGAGCATTATTCTCAGAGTTATATTAAAAAATTGCAAAAAAAATAAAAGGGTTATCCCTTTTATTTTTAAACAATACAAATTAACCAACTATTGCCTCTGATTCATCCTCAAGCTTTGCTTTTTCATAAGCTTCAAGTATTGATGTCTGAATCTTCTCTCTAGTGTCTGTGTTAATAGGATGTGCTATATCCTTAAACTCCCCATCTGGTGTCTTTCTACTTGGCATAGCTATAAATAATCCATTTTGTCCTTCGATTACCTTGATGTCATGAACTACAAATTCGTTGTCAAATGTAACAGAAACTATAGCCTTCATTTTTCCATCGGAAGCTATTTTTCTAATCCTTACATCGGTTATTGTCATTGCACTACACCTCCGTTGCTATGATAGATATAGAATTCTATAAAAATCGTAGAAATCCTCTTTTTTATTATAAATTTTTTTAAATTTTCTATATTTTTTTAAAAGTTATCATTTACAATTTACTATTTGTGAATTTTTTGCCTATTTTATTAAATTGGAAGGTCTAACTTCTAGGTCCTTAGATTCGCCTAAATGTCTTAAATCTACTATAGATATATAATCATCAACTCTTTTTTGTGTAACTCCTATATTATCTACTAATACCCCTATTCCTACTAATTCACTTTCAAATTCCTTTAATAAATCCTTTATACCTTGTGCAGTTCCTCCACCTCTTAAAAAGTCATCTATGAATATGCACTTACTTTTCGCTTTCATTGATTTCTTTGAAAGTGACATTTGTTGAATTCTGCCGCTAGTACCAGATACATAGTTTATTGTAACAGTAGATCCTTCTGTTACCTTATTATCTCTTCTTATTATAACTAATGGAATTCCTAAATTTCTTGCAACTTCATATGCAAGTGGTATTCCCTTAGTTTCCACAGTTACAACATAATCCACTTCTTTATTATAAAATACTGAAGATAAAATAACTCCAGCTTTGCTTATAATCTGAGGATTATACATTAAATCCGTCATATATATGAAATTGCCAGGAACTATTCTACTTTCATCCTTCAACATTTCACAAATATCTTCTGCAAATTTTCTTCTGCTTTCATTTTCTATACCTGGAATATACTTTATTCCTCCTGCCGCCCCTGCTATAGTTTCAACTTTTCCCATTTCCAATTTTTCTAAAATTTCTCTTACTATTACTATATC
Source organism: Clostridium sartagoforme AAU1 (assembly GCF_000401215.1). GTDB lineage: Bacteria > Bacillota > Clostridia > Clostridiales > Clostridiaceae > Clostridium > Clostridium sartagoforme. Next base: position 19,145 of record NZ_ASRV01000090.1, read on the forward strand.
TTCACTTATAGTTGATTTTGCTGCATTTAACAGATCTGAAAATCTATTTAAACCTATAACCTTATTAGGATTTTCAGTTAGAATCTTTGTAATAGCTACTACCCTACTATTTCTACTTAATTTTTCCAATATATATCACCTACATTTTATTATTTTCCGAATTATTCGTTAATTTTAGCCCTCTAATATTCATATTTTATTCTATATTTTTCTCAATATCAATAGATTTTAATCACTTATATTTTTAATTTACTTATAATTATTGATTTTTCAATAAAATTTTAGTAATTTCTTGAATTTACAGCTTTTTTATGTGTTCATTTTCTTAAATTTGTATATAATTATAAAGTGAAAACTATTTGCAGTAATTTTATAAAATAATTCTTAATAAAAAAAGGGGTTGATTTTTTTGTCTTTTGATCTTAATAAAGATATAAATAAAAAAGTTCATTTTATAGGTATTGGCGGTATTAGTATGAGCGGGCTTGCTGCAGTTTTATTAACAAAGGGGTTTAAGGTATCCGGTTCTGATTTTAAGGAATCTGAAATTACTGATAAATTAAAATCTGAAGGCGCTGAAATTTACATAGGTCATGATAAAAACAACTTAAAAGATGTTGACTTAGTAGTTTATACAGCTGCTATACCATGTGATAATCCTGAAATAGTAGAGGCTAAAAATAAACAAATAGAACTTATGGATAGAGCTGAATTCTTAGGATTAATAATGAAAGGTCATAAGTATAATGTTGCTATATCTGGTACTCATGGGAAAACTACTTGCACATCAATGCTTTCTCATGTAACTTTAAAAGCAAATCTAGATCCTACAATATTAGTAGGTGGTGAATTAGATGTAATAGATGGTAACTTCAAGATAGGAAATAGTGAATACTTTTTAACTGAAGCTTGTGAGTATAAAGAATCATTTTTAAAATTTTATCCTTATATAGGTGTTATTTTAAATATAGATGCAGATCATCTAGATTACTATAGAGATTTAAATCATATAAAGGAGACTTTCGAAAAATTTTCCAACATAATACCTACTGATGGATATCTAATTGGATATTGTGAAGATGAAAATGTAAATGAGATATTGAGTAAAGCTAAATGTAATACAATTAGTTATGGTATAAATAAAGGTGATGTAAGAGCAACTAATATTTCCTTTGATAACAAAGGATGCGCTACATTTACTGTACTTAAAGATAATAACAAGCTATTTAATGTAACTTTAAACACTACTGGTAAACACAATATATTAAATGCTTTATCAACTATTTGTGTTGGTTTAATCTTTAATATACCTTATTCCTCAATAATTGAAGGACTAGCTGAATGTAAGGGAGCCCACAAAAGATTTGAATATAAAGGTGAATTCAATGGAGCAACAATAATTGATGATTATGCTCATCATCCTGTTGAAATAAAAGCTACATTAGATACGGCTAATATAATTCCTCATAAAAATATTTATGCTGTATTTCAGCCACATACCTACACAAGAACTAAAACTTTATTTAATGAATTTACAGAATGCTTCTCTCATGCTGACGAGTTAATTCTTATGGATATATACGCAGCAAGAGAAAAAGATACAGGACTTGTAAGCTCAAATGATCTTGGAGATGCAATAAGATCTAAAGGTATTAAATGTACCAATTTTCATAGCCATGATGAGGTTGCAAATTATTTAAAAGATAAGATCTCAAATGATGATATTGTTCTAACTATAGGAGCTGGAGATGTAGTAAAAGTTGCTGATATAATTTTAAAACAATAATAAAACTTATATTATTTTTTCTTAGTAAATACTATAAGGAGTTAATATTTACATAAATATTAACTCCTTATGGTTTTTCTTTTGCTTTTCTTTGCCATCTTTTGACTAATATACTAAGAATATTGATATTATTCTCTTTTTATATTTATTTTTAAATAAGTTTATCTTATAATTTACAGGAACTATTAAATTTTATTATATAAATTTTTTGGTTTTATAATTTTTATAAAAAGCAAATATTAGAGTAGAGGTGATTTTATGGATTTATCAAATAAGATTAAAAACGCTGCAGACTTTATAATGAAAAAATCTAAATACAAACCTGAAATCGGTTTAATTTTAGGATCTGGATTAGGATCATTAGCCGATTCTATAGAAAATCCTGAATTTTATCCTTATGAAGACCTTCCACACTTTCCAGTATCAACAGTTGAAGGTCATGCTGGAAGACTAGTTGTTGGTATGTTAAACGGCAAGTGCGTTGTTGCTATGCAAGGAAGATTCCATTACTATGAAGGCTATGCTTTCAATGAGGTAACTTTCCCAGTTAGAGTAATGAAATCAATTGGAGTTGAAAAGCTTATTGTTACAAATGCTTGTGGAGCTGTTAATGAAAGCTTTAAGCCTGGAGACTTAATGATTATAACAGATCAAATTAACTTTTCTGGAGATAATCCTTTAATAGGTAAAAACCTAGATGAATTTGGCCCAAGATTCCCTGATCTTTCAAGTGCTTATTCAAAGGATTTAGTTGAGAAGGCTAAAGAAATTGCAAATAAATTAAACATCGATATTAAAACTGGAGTTTATATGATGTTTAGTGGTCCAACTTATGAAACACCAGCTGAAATTAGAATGTCTAGAGTTTTTGGAGCAGATGCTGTTGGTATGTCAACTGTTCCTGAAGTAATCGTTGCTGCTCATTGTGGAATGAAGGTTCTTGGAATATCATGCTTAACTAACATGGCAGCTGGTATACTAGATCAACCATTAAATCATGAAGAGGTTATGGAAACTTCAGCTAAAGTAAAAGAAACATTTACTAAACTTATGAACGAAATAATTAAAGAAATTTAATCATTTCACAGTTCACAAGGCACAGTTCACATTTGTAATAAAATTCAAATATAAAGGCTACGATAAATAGATATGTTTCATAAGCTAAATAACTACGAAAAGAAGTACTAGGTTCGGAGAACTACTATGCAAGAGTTTTGGTTAAACTCGCTGCGCTCAGACAAACCAACAACACTAAGGCGTAGTAGTTCTTCCTTCACCAAGTACTTCTAATTTCTCGCTATATGCTTATTTCACATATTCTATTTACCTTCGCCAACTTATATTAAGAATTTAAATTAATAACAAATTAAGTTATTGGTAAAAAATAATTGGTGAGGTATATTAAAAACTTAGTTAAATGTAGCAGACTATAATTGATCTTGTTTTCTGTTACTTTATTCCAAAAACTGTGAATTGTGAATTGTGCACCGTGAACTAAATAAATGCTTCGCAATTTATTACTTAATTACAGTTATCTCCTTGCTTACTTTATTTAAAACTTCACACCCATCCTTAGTAACTAAGACTAAGTCTTCAATTCTTACTCCAAAATCATCTTTTAAATAAATTCCAGGTTCAATAGAAAATATCATGCCAGCCTTAATTTCTTCATGGTTAGATGAACTGACATCTCCAAAATCATGATCTTCTATCCCTATACTATGACCTGTTCTATGAGTAAAATATTCACCATAACCAGCATCTATTATATAATCTCTTGCTGCTTTATCTATATCTGAAAATTTCATGCCTTCTTTTACTTTACTTATAGCATTTAAATTTGCTTCCTTTACGACATTATATATTTTTTCATGCCTTTCATTTGGGCTTTCTCTAAAAAATACTGTTCTTGTCATATCAGAACAATAAGAATTATACACTCCACCAATATCTATAACTATACTATGACCTTTTCTTATAATATCATTTCCAGAATGGTGATGTGGGTCTGCTCCATTAGGACTTACTGCAATTATTGGTGAAAAAGAAAATTTATTTACATCATACTTCTCGTAAATTTCAGTTAAAAGGCTAGCATAGTACTTTTCTGCTTTCCCTTCTTGTAAATTATTTAAAAGCTCTAGCATAACATTATCATTAATCTCTGAAGATTTTTTCATTAAAGCTATTTCTTCTTCATCTTTTATCATTCTTAACCTATCAATTATAGGAGATGCATTAACAAAAGCTTTCGCTCCATTATTATTCATAAGTTTTATTAAGAAATGTGCGGGCCAATTTTTATCCACACCTAGAACATCATTTTTATCAACAATTGTTGATAATATGTTTATTGGATCTTCTGTATCCGAATACCATATTAAATCTACGCCTAAATCCTCATATATAGGAAATAATTTATTAACTATAAATTTGTGATTACCATTTATATTTAAGTATAAAGCAATCATTCTTTCTCCTGGTGAAAACCACTTTCCCGTTAAATAAAAGATAGCTGGAGGTGATGATATTAACATTTGACTTAAGTTTTTGCCCTCCATTGATTTTAATATATTTTGCAGCCTATTTAACTTCATTTATTTTCCTCCTCATAACAACTTATATATAAATATAATATACATCAACAATTAAATAATATCTATTTATAATATTATTAATTTTATTTATACTAAATATTTAAAGTGATATAATATATTTATTAAAATCTATACTTTAACTTTATTTTGAACTTATGGAGGAATACTTATGAAAATAGCTGCTATCTCAGATATTCATGGAAATATATATGCCTTAATGAAGGTATTAGAAGATATAGATGATCAAAAAATTGACTTAACAATTTGTCTTGGTGATTTAGTTGGTTATGGACCTCATCCTAATGAAGTTGTGGCTTTAATCAAAAGAAGAGAAATTCCTTGTATTAAAGGAAATTATGATGCTTCTGTTGTAGATGGAGGTTTTACATTTATAAGAGATACGTCAATTAACTCCTTTGCACTTCCTTGGGCTTGTGATGAAGTTAGGGCTTCAAATAAATACTATTTATCACAGCTTCCTCTATTTTTAAACTATGATATTAATGGAGTAAAGCTTAAATTTACACACGGTAGTCCTAATTCTATAAGTGAGTATTTATTTGAAGATAAAGAAAATACAGAAGAAGTAATGAATAATTTAGAAGAAGATATTTTAGTTTGTGCACATACTCATATTCCTTCATATAAAAAATTTAACAATAAAATGTTTATTAATGTAGGAAGTGTAGGAAAGCCTAAAATAGGTCGTCCAAATGCTACTTATTGCATAATTAATATTGATGATAATAAAAAAATAGACGTAAAATTTAGAGAGTTGGAATATGAATTTAAGAGAATTGTTAAAGATACTCAAATGCTTCACTTTCCAAATCAATTAATTTCATCTTATGAAAGCGGAAACGAATAATAAAAAATTGCTACGATTTAACCGTAGCAATTTTTTATTATTCCCATGTACATTTTTTTGTGTAATTTAAATGTCCTACTACTCGTAACTTTTCCAAAGCTTCTAGTTGTTCTTTGCTACAATTTTCAAATGTTTTAGTTTGATCTGTTCCTGGTTTCATTCCACAAAAGTTTTCCTCACTCCAGTTATCTACATCTATAATATCATAAATAGTTCCATTTACAGCAATATAAGAAGGTCTTCCACTTTCTCCATTATATTCACTTAACTCTTCTAAGGTAAGTTGAAGTAATTCATTATCTCTTTTTTTATTATGAAAGCCTATATCATTAAGATAAGAATTAATTTGATTACAAACTCTTTCCATAACATGTAATATATTTTCCTTATAATCTTCTGGATATGTTACTAACATGCTTTTCAACTCATTTAATTCAATAAATTTCTTTTCTAAAAACTCCTTATTATCCATAATATCCTCCATAAAATGTTCCTAAAATTATATTATGATTTAAAGTTGCAAATGTTAGTGAATTGGTGTAAAATCGTAATAAACATTATATTTTTTATTACTGTGATGAGAAGAGTAACTATATGGAAGTAGTTTTAGCGAGTAAGGAATGGTGTAAGCCTTATACGAAGCCTTTAGTGAAGAACATCTCTGAGTTTCTAACCGAACAAGTGGAAAATTATTACCTTTTCATTATGTTAAAGGTGTAATCTAGATTAACAAAATTCAAACCTTTAGTTTCACTTAAGTAGACTTAGACGGATTCAAACCGTTATAATTTGAATGACATTATAGTGTCAATTGAGTGGCTATTTATAGCAATTTGGGTGGTACCGCGAAATTTATCCTTTCGTCCCTTTTTAGGGATTGAAAGGTTTTTTTATTTTATAAAATAATTTTTAGGAGGATTACAAATGGATAAAGTAGTTTTAATAAAATCACTTTACAGAAATCAAGAAGAATATTTAAGCAAAGAAATAAAAATTTCTGGATGGATAAGAACATTAAGAGCATCTAATGCTTTTGGATTTATAGAAGTTAATGATGGTAGTTTCTTTAAAAATATTCAAGTTGTATTTTCAAATGAACTTTCAAACTTTACAGAAATCTCAAAGCTACCTATAAGCTCTTCAATATCAGTTATAGGTACTTTAGTTGCTACACCTGAAGCTAAGCAACCCTTTGAAATTCAAGCAAAAGAAGTAATAGTAGAAGGTATGTCAAACTCTGATTATCCACTACAAAAGAAAAGACATTCTTATGAGTATTTAAGAACAATAGCTCACTTAAGACCAAGAAGTAATGCCTTTTCAGCTGTATTTAGAGTACGTTCAGTGGCAGCTTTCGCTATTCACAAGTTCTTCCAAGAAAGAGGATTTGTTTATACTCATACACCTCTAATAACTGGAAGTGATGCTGAAGGTGCTGGAGAAATGTTTAAAGTTACTACATTAGACTTACACAATGTTCCAAAAACTGAAGAGGGTACTATTGACTTTAGTCAAGATTTCTTTGGTAAAGAAAGTAACCTAACAGTATCAGGACAATTAAATGGTGAATGTTATGCTTTAGCATTTAGAAATATTTACACTTTTGGTCCTACTTTTAGAGCCGAAAACTCAAATACAGCAAGACATGCTGCAGAGTTCTGGATGATAGAACCTGAAATAGCATTTGCAGATTTACAAGATGATATGGAATTAGCTGAAGATATGCTTAAATATGTTTTAGAATATGTTTTAGCAGAGTGTCCAGAAGAAATGGCCTTCTTTAATCAATTTGTTGATAAAGGAATCTTAGATAGATTAACTCACGTTATGACTTCTGACTTTGGAAAAGTAACTTATACTGAAGCTGTTGAAATATTAAAGAAAGCTAATAAAAAGTTTGAATATCCAGTTGAATGGGGAATTGACCTACAAACAGAGCATGAAAGATATTTAACAGAAGAACATTTCAAGAGACCTGTGTTTGTAACAGATTATCCAAAAGATATAAAAGCATTTTATATGAGATTAAATGATGATGGAAAAACAGTTGCTGCAACAGATCTTTTAGTTCCAGGTATAGGAGAACTTATAGGTGGAAGCCAAAGAGAAGAAAGATTAGATATCCTAACTAAGAGAATGGCTGAACTTGGCCTTAAAGAAGAAGATTACTGGTGGTATTTAGAGCTTAGAAAATATGGAGAAACTAAGCATGCAGGATTTGGATTAGGTTTTGAAAGACTTATTATGTATATTACAGGTATGCCAAATATCAGAGACGTAATTCCATTCCCAAGAACTACAGGACAATCTGAATTCTAATAAAATCCCCCATAGCAATTACTTATTGCCTATGGGGGATTAATTTTATTTATTATATTTTAATTTCAATCTAATATTTTTATGCCTATTTTAATTCTCTTTTGAATATTACTGAGCCATCATCTGGTTTTGGATTCCACCCTACTCCCTCATGAGGCTTAGTTAAGTCACCTATGAGCTCCCATCCCTCACTACCATAATTATTAAGTTCCTCTTGCAGCTTATCTGGATCTCCTAAGTTTTTTATAGAATTAATTTCAACGACCTTATATTCCCATTTCATATGAGATAACCCTCCTTGATACTGATTTTTAATAAAAATATAATAATAAAATTTAAATTATTTTTCTAAGGTAAACCATCCTGTTGTTTTATTTGCAATCTTAACTAGTGTAAGCATTACTGGAACTTCAACTAAAACTCCTACTACTGTTGCAAGTGCTGCTCCTGATTGTAGTCCAAAAAGAGAAATAGCTACTGCTACAGCAAGTTCAAAGAAGTTACTTGCTCCTATCATCCCTGCTGGTGCTGCAATATTATGTGGCAACTTCCAAAGCTTTGCCCAAATATATGCGAACCCAAATATAAAAAATGTTTGAATTGTAAGTGGTATTGCAATCAGCAATATGTGAGTTGGATTGTTTATTATAGTATCTCCTTGAAATGAAAATAATATTATTAATGTTAAAAGTAGTCCTATTATTGTTATATTATCAAACTTTTTTAAAAATATATTTTCAAAATACTCTTTACCTTTATTTTTTATTACTAAGGTTCTTGTAATATATCCTAATGCTAAAGGAACTACAACAAATAATATAGTTGATAATATTAAAGTTCCAAATGGTATAGATACATCACTAACTCCTAGTAAAAACGCTACTATAGGTGTAAATGCAATTAAAATAATTAAATCATTTACTGCTACTTGAACTAAAGTATATGCTGGATCTCCTTTTGTTAAGTGACTCCATACGAATACCATAGCTGTGCAAGGTGCTGCCCCTAACAAAACTGCCCCCGCTAAATATTCTTTAGCTAAATCTGGTGAAATAATCCCTTTAAAGACTACAAATAAGAAAAATGCTGCTATTGCATACATAGTAAATGGCTTTATTAGCCAATTAGTTGTGCAAGTTACAATAAGTCCTTTTGGCTTTTTAGTAGCATTTAAAATACTTGTAAAATCTATTTTTAACATCATTGGATATATCATAAGCCATATTAAGATAGCTACAGGTATTGATACATTATAATATTCAAACTTATTTAATGTTTCAGGTATAATAGGAAGCAATTGACCAATGGATATTCCTATCACAATACAAGCAGCAACCCATATTGTTAAATATCGTTCAAAGACTCCTAATCCCTTTCCTTTACTTTCTTCCCCCATAATTCCCTCCTATATCTCGTTATTCTTAATTCTTTTTGCTAAATCTTTTATTTTTTCTTCTATCACTTTTGCAACTTTAATGAACTCCTCATCACTTTTACCAGTAGGATCTTCTAAGCCCCAGTCCTCAACATGACTAGCTGATATAACAGGACACACAACATTGCACCCCATTTTTATAGCAATATCAACATCTGGTATATCTGTAAGTAATTTAGATTTTTGAGTTTCATTCATATCAATATTATATAATTGCTTAGTTATTCTTACTGCATCTTGATTTATTTGTGGTTTAGTTTCAGTTCCAGCTGAATAACTTTCAAAAACTTCACTTCCATATAATTTTCCTAATGCCTCCGCCATTTGTGATCTACAAGAATTATGAACACATATAAATGCTACCTTCTTTTTCATTTTTAGTTTCTCCTTTTATTTAATTATTTCTAATAAATTTTTACCTTTTAATTCTTTAGGTTTCCATTCAATCACTGAAAAATTTCCCTTTGATATTTTATCAACCTTATTTATCCATTTAATTTCATTACTTGCCTTTGCTCTTAATATTTCATTAGTGGTTTCAGTTGCATAAAGGCTTGAATTTATTACCCACCACTTACTATTTATCCCTGCTCTATTTAAATCTTTTTGCAATCTAATTGCTTCAAAAACAGGAGTAGTTTCTCCTAGAGTAACAATAATAACTTCTGTTTCATTTTCGTTTCTTAGTTTTGGTAAAAGCTTTTTAACTGATTCAGGTATATCACCTTCTGATCTCTGGATCTCTCTATGATAGCTTTGAGTTGAATCTAAAAGTAATAACGTATGTCCAGTTGGTGCAGTATCAATAACTACAACCTCATTTTCTGATTTTCCAACTATTTCTGCAAAAGCTCTAAATACTGCAATTTCTTGAGTACAAGGTGATCTCAAATCTTCTTCAACATATTCAATATCAGCATCACTCATTGTTTCTCTTGCCTTACTTAAAACTTCTTCTTTATACTTCTCTAGTTCTTTCTTTTCATCAATGCTACTTAAAGTTATTCCATAGCTTTCATCAACCACAAACTTTAAATGAGCTGCCGGATCTGTAGTAGTTAAATGAACTTTCTTACCCTTCTTAGCGAGTCCTATTGCAATAGCTGCTGCAATAGTTGTCTTTCCAACTCCTCCTTTTCCCATTGTGAATATAACTTTCTTATTACTATTAAATATGTCTTCTATAACATTATTTAACTTAGGAATTGTTGTTGTATTTATTTTATCTGTACTTACTTTTATATTACTCTCTTTTAATAACGCTCTAACATTTTCAAGCCCTGTAATATTATAAGGTCTTAAGGGTATTTTGTACCTTTCAATCCCTTTTAATCCTACTGGGATATCATTTAAGGCTTTTTGTTGTTTATTATATAATGCAGTTGATAAATCATCATCATACTTTTCTAGTACTCCATTTACAACCAAAATTTGATTTGCTACACCGATTTCCTTAAGTTCATTTGATGCTCTTTCAGCTTCTTTTAATGGAGACTCTTCTGGTCTAGATACAAGAATAAGAGTAGTCTTTGTCTTATCTGCCAAATTAGAAACTGCATTTTTGTAAACTTCCTTTTTACTTTCAAGTCCCGATAACTGTCCTAAACATGATGCCCCATGAGTATTTTCACTTATAAAATTACTCCATGCTGATGGTAATTGAAGCATTCTTAATGTATGTCCAGTTGGTGCAGTATCAAAAATTATATGATCAAAGTCATTAGCTGCTTTTTCATCAGTAATAAAAGATGAAAACTCATTAAAGGCCGCAATCTCAACAGTACATGAGCCTGAAAGTTGTTCTTCCATATTATTTAATACATTTTCTGGTAATTTCCCTCTATATGGTGATATAACACTTTCTTTATATTCTGCTGCTGCTTGTTCTGGGTCAAAATTAGCCACTACCAAATTAGACACATCTTTTATTTGAACACCTTTATTATCTAATTCAGTATTAAAAACGTCTTGAAGATTAGAAGCAGGGTCTGTACTGATAAGCATTATCTTCTTTCCTTCATCTGCCAAAGACACTGCTGTTGCACAAGCTGTTGAAGTCTTACCCACTCCTCCTTTACCTGTGAAAAATAAATATTTAGTTAGGTTTATTTCTTTTATATCAAATGTTTTATACATTTTCTATCACTCCCCCTTAATTAACAACAACCACCCTTACAACAACAACTATTTGATTTTTTTTCTTCAGCTTTTAATAAATCAGGAGAAATTTCTAGTAAATTACAAAACTCATCATTAGTAGGGTAGTTACCTACTTTTACAATTTTCCCATCAACCATTGTTGCTGGTAATACATCAACACCTTGCTTCATTAATATTTCATTTATTGTTTTGTTATCAACAAATATTTGTGGATTGCTTGTTAAATTATATCTTTCAACTAATATTCCCTTATTCCTTAAATTATTTATTACTGTTGAAACCCTTAAAAGTTCTGGATTTACAGATGGACCACAAACCCCTGTTGAACAGCACATTGCAGGATCAAAAATAATCATTTTTTTCATAATAAATACACTCCTTTAAATTTTTAATTATTTTTACATACACATTCTTTTTGCTTACAAATACACTCTTCCGTGTCAGTGATAATATTCATTAAGTTTAAAATTAATCTGTTAGCATTAGTTGTATGTAATTTATAATAGCTCCAATTCCCTTCTTTTCTTGATAAAACTAAACCACATTCCATTAAAACCTTCATGTGATGAGATAATGTTGGCTGAGTAAAATTAAAACTTTCTAGCAAATCACAGGCACACTTTTCACCACAAGATAAGATATCTATTATTTTCAGTCTATTAGGGTCACTTAATGCTTTTAAAACTTTTGCATTTTCCTCATAATTATTTTTCATATTTATCCTCCCAGAATAAATTATTCCTTGTATACAATATAGATAACCATCTATATAATGTCAATATACATCTTTAATTATAATGTTTTTAATTATTTATTATAGATATATATCTATATACTATTCTTAGCACCACAGTTTGTTACTAATATTTTAGACAATAAAAAAACTTTGGCAAATAAAATATTCATTGTCAAAGTTTTAATATATATTTACTTCATAATCGCAACTCTTTATTATTTCATAAGTTTCCTTGTAAATCAACAAGTAAAGCTTAAAGTTAAATTTCTAATTTTTAGACTTTATTATATTATTCTAACATATCCTAGGTAACATATTTCCTTCTAAGGGTGGCAATATTCTTTTACCTCCAAAATAATTTTCTATAAAAATAGTATTTCGTGATTCTTTAATGAATTCACCTATAATTTTTGCATTTTTTCCCCCATTAAATTCTTGAATTTTCTTCAATATATTTTCTGCTTCTGATGCTTCTACAACTATTACCATTCTTCCTTCACATGCCATATATAAGGGATCAAATCCTAAAAGTTCATTTACAGCTATAACACCTCTATCGATTGGAATATCTTCCTCCATTAAATGTATTCCAAGTTCACAAAGATTAGAAAACTCATGCAATACAGTTGCTAACCCCCCTCTAGTTGGATCTCTCATTATTTTTATTGAATCATAGTTATCTTTAATTATTTCTGTAAAAGGGTATAGAGAGGCACAATCACTTTTTATCTTATCTTTCACTTTGATATCATATCTTTCTATTGCAATTGTTGTACCATGATCTCCTATATTTCCTGTTACTATAATTTTATCCCCTTCTTTAATTGGCTTTTGCTTATATCTTTCTAAAACAATCCCTATTCCACTAGTATTAATAAAGATTCCATCTACTTTTCCCTTTTCTACTACCTTTGTATCTCCTGTTATAATACTTACTCCTGACTCTAAGCAAGTTTCACTCATAGACTTCACAATTTTATTTAGGTTTTCCAATGAAAATCCTTCTTCAATTATAAACCCAGCACTTAAATAAAGGGGGCTTGCCCCTGATACAATTAAATCATTAATTGTTCCACAAACCGCAAGTTTTCCTATGTTTCCACCAGAAAAAAATACTGGTTTCACTACAAAAGAATCTGTTGTAAATGCTAGCTTATTATTAGCAGCTTGAAATATTGTTGCATCTTGGCCCTTTACTAACAAATCATTATTAAAATATTTATAAAAAATGTTTTTGATTAATTCTTCAGTATGCTTTCCTCCATCTCCATGACTAAGCTTTATTACATTATCCATTTATTATTCTCCCATTATATTTGTAGAAAATTGAGCATGCTCCTTCATTAGAAACCATACAGGGCCCAACTGGATTTTCTGGAGTACAAAGCCTTCCGAAAAATTCGCAATTAATAGGTCTCTTTTTTCCTAATAAAATTTCACTACAAACGCAATTTTTGCTATTACCTTTTCTTAAACTTATTTTAAATTTCTTTATTGCATCATAATATTTATAATCTTCCTTTAATAAAAAACCTGAAGAGCCAATATTGCCTATTCCCCTCCATTCAGAATCACAATAAGAAAATACTTCCCTTATTATTTGGTTTCCTTTTAAATTTCCTTTTGAAGTTACACAACTTTTATATAAGTTTTTAAATGTTTTCTTATTTTTACTTTGCTCTTGGGTTAAAAAATATATAGCACCAATAATATCTAACTCATTAAATCCTGTTACTACTGCCGGAATATTATATTCTTCTACAATAAACTTAAAATAATCTGCTCCCATTACTGATGCTACGTGGCCCGGGCAAATAAGTCCCTGTATGTTTAATTTATCATCACTTAAGATATGATGTAATATTGGTTCCATTCTTTTTATTCCTATAAAAAAGGAAATATTTCTTATATTTCTTTCTTTAGCTGTTTTAATAGTTAAAGCAATTATTGGTGCAGTAGTTTCAAACCCAACTGCTAAAAAAACTACTTCTTTATCTTTATTTTCTTCTGCCAGATTTATTGAATCTAAAGGCGAATATATTATCCTAATATTCTTTCCTTTTTCTCTTTGTTCAATTAAATTTTCCTTACTTCCTTTAACTTTCATCATGTCTCCAAAGGTAGCTAAAACTACTTTATCATCTTTAAGGATTTCTATAGCTGCATCTATATATTCCTCAGAAGTAACACAAACTGGACAACCGGGTCCTGATATTAAATTTATCTTAGGCTCAACTAATTCCCTGATTCCAAATTTTGATATAGCTTGAGTATGAGTTCCACAAACCTCCATAATATTAAATTTACCATTAGGATAATTATTAATTTCCTTTAAAAACCTTTTAATTAAAAATTTCTTGTTCATTATTTACCTCTACTTTAGATAATAATTTAAGAAGATCATTTAATTCTTCAAAATACTCTATATCAATCTTTTGAATAGCACATCCAGCATGTATTAAAACATAATCACCTATTTGGGCTTCTTCAATAATTTGAATATTTACTTCACTTTTCATTCCCATAATGTTTACTTTTGCAGTAGCTTCACTTATTTCTACAATTTGACCTGGTATTGCAAGACACATCCTTCTCAATTCCCTTCATTATCATAAATATAATTAATTTTCCTTTAATAAAGCACTAGCTATATAAAGTTGTCCAAAAGATAATCCTCCATCATTTGTAGGAACTTTCTTATTATAAAAAACTTCGAATCCCTTCGCAGTTAGTTTTTTATATATATTTTTTAATAAATATTCATTTTCAAACACTCCACCACTAAGAACAACTTTATTAATATTCTCCTTTTCCCTTAAAATATAAAGTAAGTCACAAGTTGCATAGATTAATGAGTTATGAAATTTAGCGGATATATTTGAATGAGATTCTCCATCTTTTATATCCTTTAGTACACCTTCTATTATTCTTTTATATTCTATCTGAAGAACTTTCTCATTTTCTCTGATATCATATAAATAGCATTCATTTATATTCTCATTAATGATATTTTCTAATTCTATAGCGGCTTGTCCATCGTAGGATATATAATTTCTTACCCCTATAAGGGAGGATATACAGTCAAATAGTCTTCCAATGCTAGAAGATAAAAAACAATTTATTCCTGATTTCAAAGCTTGTATAACAGCTTCAGCTTCTTCTTTATCTATATAATTAATTATTTCTAGAGGATTATAATCCAAAGAATTCAGATAGCTTACTGCACATCTCCACGGTTCTTTTATTGCCTTATATCCTCCTTGGATATTTACATATTGTAATTGACCAACTCTTCTAAACGACTTTCTATTTCCAACAAGAAATTCTCCACCCCATACCGCTCCATCTAATCCAAAGCCAGTTCCATCAAAAATAACTCCAATTGTATTTTCATATATTGAGTTTTCTGCCATACAGCTTACCATATGTGCATGATGATGTTGAACTTGTATTTTATTTATTTTTTGACTTTTTACATAATTAGTACTTGTATATGAAGGGTGCATATCATGCACTAATATATATTTTTTGACATCAAGTAAATTAACAAAGTGATTAATTACATACTTAAAATTATTGTAACAATTAAAATCCTCCAAATTCCCTAAGTATTGACTTAAATAAGAATAGCCATTTTTTGAAACACAAACTGTATTTTTCTGTTCACCACCAACTGCTATAATTTCATATTTTTCATTAACCTTTGATATATATGGTGCGTATCCCCTCCCTATCCTTATAACTTTTTCATCATTATTTATGACTTTCACAACAGAGTCATCTTCTTCAATATAAATATCTCTATCATGCATTAAAAAATAATCAGCTACTCTATTCAAATTATTTAATGCCTCATTATTTTCATATTCCATTAGCATATTACTTATGTTTCCACTAGTCATAACTAAAAAACGTAATTCTTCATCTAATAGTAGATGATGTAACCCTGTATATGGCAGCATAACTCCTAATGAGTTTTGTTTTGGTGATATAGCTTTTGATAATAAAAAGGAGGGTTTCTTTTTCAAAATTACAATAGGTCTTTTATTACTTTTCAATGTTTCTTCTTCTTTAGCTGATAATTGACAAACCTCTTTTACAGCATTAATATCCTTTGCCATTATTGCTAATGGTTTATGTGGTCTTTGCTTTTTATTTCTAAGAAGTTTAATAACAGCTTCATTTTTAGCATCACAAACTAAGTGAAATCCTCCAATACCTTTAACTGCTAGTATTTTTCCTGCCTTAAGCAACTCTTTAGCTTCATCAATTACATTCTTACATTCAATTATTTTCCCTTCATTGTCTACTAAAGAAATACTTGGCCCACATTTTTTGCAACAATTTGGCTCAGTATGAAATCTTCTACTTAATGGATTATTGTATTCATCATTACAATCTTTACACATTATGAATTTTTCCATAGTTGTATAGTTTCTATCATAAGGTAAACCCTTAATTATAGAATATCTCGGCCCGCAATTAGTACAATTTGTAAATACATATTTATATCTATTAGTTTCACTTTTTTGTATCTCCTCTAAACATTTTTCGCAAATTGCTACATCTGGCGAAATAAACTTTAACAAATTTTTTTCATTGACACTTTCTTTAATCTGAAAAATATCTTTATAAAGATTCTTTCTATGTGAAGATTCTCCTTTTATAAATTTACATTGAAATTTTTCAATTTTAGCAATAGGAGGAGGATTATTTAAAATACTTAGTATAAATCTTTTCAAATTATCTCTTGTTCCTTGGCAATAAATTTCCACAGCTCCCCCTACATTCTTAACATATCCTGAAATATTGTAAATAGTGGCATTTTTATATACAAAAGGCCTAAATCCAACACCCTGCACTATTCCCTCTATTTTTATTTCATATTGAAGAGTTTTATAATACTTTAAATAATAGTATTTTGAAGTCTTATTTAATAAAAAAGTATTTTCCATATTTGAGTATCCCTCTAGTTTACGATTTTTTTTATTTCATTTAAAATATTTTGAGAAATTAATTTTAGCTTTTTCTGCAAAATACAATCTAGTCCAATTCCAAATTCAACTTTATTAACCTCAATACCATAAATTACCCCTTTAATATTAGGATAATAAAGTTTTACTAAATCCAGAAAATTATAGTTATGCTGAGAGGACTCAACCTTATTAGAAATAAATTTATCTATTGATACAGTTGTTATTTCCCCTATATTTTTTCCATAGTAGGCTGCATCTAGAATTATTATATAATCTTCTTTTTTTATATTTCCCATAATATGTTGAAGGTTTGTTTCTCCATATATAATCCCAACTCCAATACTTGAGAGTTCATCTTCTATTTGCTCTGCCACTTTAATTCCTATTGCATCATCTTTCATAAGAATATTTCCTATTGCAATAAGCTTGAAACTCATACTAGGACCTCAACTATATTAGTATCTCCATTACTTCCAATTAAATGAGTTGCACAAGATACACAGGGATCAAAAGACCTTACAATTCTTCCGATTTCTACCGGCTCACTAATATTATTTATTTTAGAGCCAATTAATGATTTTTCTACTGACCCTGGATTGTTTAACTCATCCTTAGGAGAAAGATTCCATACTGTTGGTGTTATGATATTATAATGCTTAATTACTTTATTTTCTATTTCTATCCAATGTCCTAGAGCTCCCCTAGTGGTATCTATAAGTCCTACCCCATAAGCCTTATCAGGAATTAAATAAACCTTTTGATTATTAGACTTTAATTCCACTCTTTTTACTAAGTTCTCTAATATATTAAGTATTTTTTTGGTCTCTAAAACCCTTGCTATATTCCTATCCATACAAGAATGTCCATTTGTGTATTCTCCACTAATAATCAATCGTGCTAATGGTCCAACTTCCATGGGCAATCCATTGTATCGTGGCGCCTTTATAAAGGTATAAGCATTACTCTTAGTCAAATCTACTTCTTCTAAACCTTGTTCTTTCTTGTACCAAGAATAATGAACTTGTTCAGTAATTTTATTAGGTTCAAAGGCGTACCTAACATTATTTTCTATTACTCCTGATTTGACATACGTTATTTCTGGATCTTCATACTTATCAAAAACCCCAAAGCTCATAAAATTAGGATATGATATTCCCTTTTTAAAATAATCCGGATAATATTTAGCTATAACCTCTACATCTTCTATCATTTCATTTGATACAAAATCAGTAATTTTTCTTATAATACTTTTAACTTTCTCTATTTTGTACGCATCTATATCTACCGTAACTCCTCCAACAAAAATCCCATGATTATGCGGTGCCTTTCCCCCCAATATTGCCAAACCTTCATGTGCTAATCTACTTAATTCAATACTTTTAACATAATGTTCTCCTATAATATTGTTAATTTTGCTTGGAAGTCTATAATCGTTGTATTGGCTATTTTCAGCTAATTTTACGCTATAAATTTTTGCATAGCTAGGAATAGAAAGTAGGTAGAAATGTCTTAAATGATTTTGAATAAATTCAAAACCATGCATAATGTCTCTTATATAGCTATCATTTAAGGTAACTTGAACCTTTAATGCATCTTCTAAAGCTAAAGTAGATGCCATAGAATGAGCCGCTGAACATATTCCACAAATTCTTTCTGTAAAATATATACAATCTAGTGCTGGTCTTCCCTTTAACATTTCCTCAAATCCTCTAAAAAGTAAGCCACTAGCAGTTGCCTGTACAATTGTATCTTTTTCTACTTCTGCTTTAACATCTAAGAAACCACTTATTCTTGTAACTGGGTCTATAGTAATTCTTTTTATCATAACTCCTCCTTAATATTTTACAAAAGGCTCATTTCCATCTGGAAAAGTTGATTTTGCACAACCTATACAATTAGTATTATCACCAATAGGCCAATTAATATAGCCATTCCATTTTCTCCTTGGGCAATCAGTTTTTGTGCTTGGTCCTCTGCAACCAAGTTTAATCATACAACCCTCTTCCCCAAAGTTTTTTGCAAAAATACCTTCTTCAAAAAAGCCTCTTCTTGTACAAGTATTATGAATTGTAAAACTATAAAAAAGAAGTGGTCTTCCCTCACTATCTAACTCTGGGACACCATATCCAACTAAATGAGCTAAAGTCCCCACTACCCAATCAGGATGACATGGACATCCTGGCAACTTAATCACCTGACGATTTAAAACTTCTTGTACACTTTTGCTTTCTGAAGGATTTGGCTTTGCTGCTGAAATTCCTCCATGAGAAGCACATGTTCCTACTGCTACAACATACTTTGCTTTTGCACCAGCTAATTCTATAGCTTCTAAAGCTGTAATAGCCTTCCCATTATAATTTGCAATAATATTATAAGCTCCTTTTTCTTTTGTTGAGACAGCTCCATCTACTAGTAATATGAATTCTGTATCAAGTGTCTCTAAAAACTTCTCAAAAGCAGCATCTCCTTCATTACCCATAAGTGTATTGTTAAAAGTAAAATTTACTATACTAGTTAAAATATCATACAACCCTGGATTTTCACTATTTAATAGGGATATTATATTACCAGAACATCCAGTTACTTCAAGCCACATAGCATTTATTTTTTTACTTTCTTGTTTTTTAATCATTTGTGATATATCTTCTTGAAGTCTTCTTGCTGTACTTAATTTATCTTTTTTAATAAAACACTCTCCTTTACTACTCATCCTTTTCCCCTTTTATATCGCTCAATTATAATCTATGCATAAATCATTATAAGTATTAAGCCAAAATTAATATATTAATAAAAATAGCCCCAGAACATCTGACGCTATTTTTGTTAAACAATATAAACTTTGTTATTAAACTTAATTAGACAAGTATATAGATTAACTTATCTTACTTCTTCTTAAGAATAGGTAAACTCCTCCTAATGCTGTTATTACTCCAACTATAATTATAGCCCTTGGATCAAATTTATTTCCTGTGTTAGGTAAAACATTTAATACCTTGTCTATAATTTTTTCTGATTCATTTTTAACTGTAAAGTTTTGTGTCTCTGGAGATTTCACTTTAATTTCTAATTGTTTATTACCTAAAATATATCCCTTAGGAGCCTTTGTTTCTTTAATAATATACTCACCGTAATCTATATTACTAAATGTTACAAGCCCATCTTCTTTAGAAACTTCTTTAGAAATCACATTACCCTCTCTATCATATAAAGTGAATTCTGCTCCTTTAAGAAGTTTTCCCTTCATATCAGTTTTAGTTATTATAACTACTCCTTTAATCTTATTATTTATTACTTCATAGTCATACACTTTCTGATTTTTATCTATAAATACATTTATTACGCCTTTTGAAGCTATATATCCTCTGGTGCTTTTGTTTCTTTTATTATATATTTACCATAAATAAGATTTTCAAATAAAACAACCCCATCTTCTCCTGATGATAATTTATCAATTTCTTTGCCTTCCATATCATATAATGTGAATTCTGAATCCTTAAGGACCTTTTTATTATCATCTAATTTGATTATTTTAACAGAACCTCTTATTTTATTATTAGATATACTTTCTGGATTTGCCTTTACAGTTACTTCATTTTCTTTTATTTCCGCCTTTAATTCTTCTTCTGAAAGAACATATCCTTCTGGTGCTTTTGTTTCTTTTATTATATATCTTCCATATTCTATATTCTTAAATTCTACTTTCCCATCTTTACTACTTATACTTACTGCTATAGGCTTTTCATAATTTGTATCTGTTGATTTGTAAAGTGTGAACTCAGCCCCTTGTAATATTTCTTTGTTTTCTCCTAATTTTGTGAATTCTATATTTCCTCTTATTTTTGTATTAGAAATGCTTTCTGGATTTGCTTTTATGATTATTCCATTTTCTTTTATTTCAGCAGTTAATTTTTCTTCTGAAAGAATATATCCCTCTGATGCCCTTGTTTCTTTTATTACATACCTACCATACTCTATATTTTTAAACTCTACTTTTCCACTTTCATCACTTTCAACTACTGATATTGGATTTTTATAATCTTCATCAACTTCATTATAAAGTGTAAACTCTGCTCCTTGTAATGCTTCCTTACTTTCTCCTAGCTTTGTAAATTCTATATTTCCTCTTATTTTTGTATTAGAAATGCTTTCTGGATTTGCTTTTATAGTTGTTCCATTTTCTTTTATTTCAGCCCTTAATATTTCTTCTGAAAGAACATATCCTTCTGGTGCTTTTGTCTCTTTTATTGCATATTTACCATATTCTATATTATTGAATTCCACACTTCCACTTTCATCACTTATAATTACTGCTATAGGATTTTCATATCTTATATCTGTTGCTTTATAAAGTGTAAATGTTGCTCCTTGCAATACTTCATTGCCTTCTCCTAGCTTCGTAAATTCTATATTTCCTCTTATCTTCGTATTGGATATACTTTCTGGATTTGCTTTAATCACCTTTCCATCTTCAGTTATACTAGCATTTAATGTTTTATTTGAAATAACATATCCCTCTGGTGCCTTTGTTTCTTTAATAATATAGTCGCCATACTCAACATTTTTAAACTCCACTTTTCCCGCTTCATTACTTATAGCTACCATCAATGGATTTTGGTAATCAGTATCTGACTTACTGTAAAGCGTAAACTCAGCATCTTTAATGGTTTTACCATTTTCTCCAAACTTAAAGAATTCAATTTCACCTGTAATAATTCTATTTTTATAATTATAGGATATATTCTTTTTATCTTCACTATTTTTAATCTGGAACCTATATACTTCATTTCCTAAAATATATCCTGTAGGTGCTTGCTTTTCCCTAACATAATAATCTATGTCAAATTTTAATTTATCAAATACTATTTCTCCATTACCTTCTGTTGGTTGTGAAGTTCTTATTACATTTTGATATCTATCAAGTAATTCAAATACTGCACCTTGTAATCTTATATTTTCATTATTACTATTTACCTTTATAACTTTAATACTCCCAGTTTCACCAATACCACCACCACCGGCGCCTTGAAATATAACATCAACATTTCCTGAACTTGATGATTCAATTAATCCAGTTCCTTTGAAAGATATAGAGTTAGTAAATGGAGTTTTCTTTTTATCTACTACATTAGTTCTAAAAGTTAATATATAAGCGTCTTCTATCTTACCTGGCAATATAAAGTTAAATTCTCTTGTGGAAACATTATACTTTACATTATCTTTTCCTAAACTGATTTCCTCTCCTCTTTCTAGCTTTCCATCTTGTTTTAAAACTTGCTTATACAATTTTACAGAAGTAGTATCTAATTCAAGTCCCTCTTGAAGATTATCTGTAAGAACAATATCTGTGATAGGAACCTTATTAGAGTTAAATATTACATTCCAATCAATATAAGAATTTCCTCTAGTATAGTCAGCTTTTTTATCAATTAAAGTATTCTTTATTTTTCCTATTCCCGTACTTTCTACTCCACTAGGCACCAAATCTGTTATTAGCTTTGCAGTATTTCTTATTTCCTTTTCTCCATTATTATTAAATATAGAAGTATCTGTAATTTTAGTTTTAAAAGTTATTACTTGCTCATTATTTATTTCACTTGGAAAATTATAAGTTAATGTTCTAGTACTTTCATCATAGGTATAATTTAATTTATCTGCAATACTACCATTAAGCATAACAGAATCTACAACAAACTCTTGCCCTTTATTTATAGTATCTAAAACTTTAGCATTAGGAAGTTTGATCTTATTTTTATTAACAACAATCTTCCATGTAACTTCTCTTGTAATATAATTATAATCTTGACTAGTCTTATTTATCACTTCACTTTGGACCTTTGAGTTCCTTGGGATTTTGAAGTTATAATATTATCTCCTGTTAATTTAGCTTCATTATAATAATTCTGATCTTTATTTCCTGCATACACATTACTATCTGTTACTCTCGTCCTAAATGTTATTACATAGGGCTCATTAATATCACTATTAAAACTATAAGTTAATGTTCCTGTTTTCTGTTTGTCTCCACTCTCTGCCTTCAAATAATTAAAACTTCCTCCTGGAGTGCTTTTATCTATAGATGCTGATCCTTCTACATATTCTTGACCAACTCTTATTTCATCGCTAATAATAGCATTTTTTATTAATATCTTATTAGTATTTATAGTAATTTTCCATGTAATTTCGCCTGTAGCTGCATTGTATCCTATACCTTGTTTATTAATGATGCTACTCGGTACTCCTACCCCCTTAGTATCTGATGCATTACTTGGAACACCGCTTCCAGTTAAGGTTACTTTATTGTTATAAGTTTTTCCTGTGTTAGAGTTATAAGCTGCTTCATCTGTTACTTCTGTAGAAAATTCTATTTTATGTGGCTCATTGATAGCCCATGGGAAAGTGTATATAAACTTTTGCCCGTCTATACTATAATTACTATTTGTTTCAATTCCATCTACCTTAACACTTCCTGGCACAAATGTTAATCCGGCAGGTATATCATCTACAGTTACAGCATTTGGTATATTTTGAGAATTATTGTTTACATAAATACTCCAATTAATTCTTTTTGTTAATGCATCATACTTCCCATCTTTTCTGACAAAATCAGTTTTTATTCCAACTGATGCTTCGTTAGAGTTTACAGAAGTTCCATCATGCTTAAAAATTGCTGTGTTATATTGATATATTGTGGCTCCTTCATCTTCAGAAAGTTTTGAATCTGTTACTTTCGTCTTAAAGGTAATTATTTGAGTTGTTTCTATAACATTTGGAAAATTATAAGTTAATTTTTTGCTACTTAAATCATAATTGTAATTTGCCTCTTGAGGGGTAGCTCCATTTATTTTAACTGAATTAGGTACGAATTCTTGACCTTTTTGTATATCATCAATGACTTGAGCAGCATATACTTTAACATTTTCTGGATTAACTATTACCTTCCAAGTTATTTCATTTCTTGAAGCATCATATGACCCTTCCTTTTTGATAGAAGCATTAGGAATTTCAGGTTGTTCAAAATCTACGTTAATTATTATAGGCTCTGAATTTCCTCCAACTTCAAATTTAATAGGTATTGGATTATTATTTCCAATTGCATCAATATTAAATTGAGTATCTATATAAAAATACCCTGATATATTAGAATTATTTTCGGCAAATTCATTAAATGTAATAACAACTGCTCCGTCAGTATTTATTACAATATTTGCAATAGTTTCTCCATTTTCAAGATTGATAGGGAAATTTAGTGTACCTATTATTTGGATTTCCTTAGGTATTTGCATCACATAGGTATCACCCTTTTTTACTACTTCTTCATTTGGTATAGCAAACTTATAGGTCAATTTAACCTCTGCATTTTTACTTATAGGATTTGATGAATCATTTATTGGCTTTCCATTTTCATCTGTTAAACTTACTTCAGTTATAAAATTAAATTTCCCTGTAATATCTGTAGCATTCGCGGATAATGTAGGAATGATCGAGAAGAATTGAAATAGCATAGCAATAAATGCTATAAAATTAAATAATTTTTTCCTTGGCTTAGCTTTCTGTTTTTCTCTGTTCATAAAAGACCCCTTCCATAATTATTTTTTAAAATAAAAAAACCGACCTTAATTTAATCAAGGTCGGTTGCACTACTGACTCCGTATATACAAGTGCCCAAATTAGTATATACATCAACATCTCCTTAAAAATCTCGAACAATTTATTTATTAAAAATAATTTTACCATAAATTGTATTTTTAGTAAATTGTTTGAAAGGGTTGTTGTTAAACTTTTATTTTATTATTTTGTTTTTATTTAGCTATAATATCTTCTATTATATTAGAAATATCATTATAATCCTCTACCCATATAATATTTATTCCTAACTGTTCAAAGGATTTTTCGTGTAAATCATTATTTATAATATTTACTTTTTTTAAGATATCATTATTTATATTTATATCATTTGAATCATATTTAAAGTTTTTTCTTCTCATGATTGCATAATGTTTTTTCATCTTATTCTTTCTATTAGCTATGGATAAAATTCTTCTTAAATTAGGATCTGTTAATGATAATCCTATCATTAATGTAGTGTTTTCTCTAAGAAAATTTAGTTGTGTTATATTGGTCCATGAATAAGGATCATTATATAAACTATGATATCTATCTTCTGAGAATACTAATAAGCTCTCATATAGCTTTTCATATTGACTTGGGTGACGTGGCAAAAAACCATGCACATGATAAATCCCTAATTTATCTGAGGTCGTATAATCCAGTTCACTATATAGGGAATGATACTGAATGTTATATTTATCAAAATTGTCTTCTAATAAATCATCAAAATTATATGTGACAATAGCTTTAACTCCTACCCCAGCCCTTCTTTTTAAACATAATTTTGAAATGCTATCTAATAATTTTGAGTTTCCATTATCTCCGCTTATATTTTTATATAATAAGTTAGCTAAACTTTCTTCAAAAGAATCTCCCAATGTAGCTTTTATAAATGCTGATTGAAGCAATGGTGATTTATTATTTACCTCTTTAATTTGCTTGATTATAAAGTCTGCCTCCTGAGAAGTTATTTTAATATTTTTTTGCTCTAACTCCTTCATTATCATAAGTATCAATAAGTCAGACATTAAATCATTCCAATCACCTATGCCTGCATCTTTTGATATACCAGCACCTAAAAATAATGCTAGTTCATCTTTTTTATAAATATTTTTTATCTCATTAATTCTTTCTTTTCTTAGCTCTTTCCAATTATCATTATCATGTATTAATCCCTTATTAACTAAATCATTTACTGTATATTCATGATTATATACATCTTTAATTAAACTTCTAGTATCACTTTCACTTTTCATGGCTTAGTACTCTCTTTCTAAATAGGCTTAGTATTAATTTATGCTTTAGTGTTAAATAAGTATTTTCATATTAATAAATTTATTTTAAATCTAATTTAGTTAGAGTAAGTTTCAGTAATAATTTTGGTCTTATTTGCCTTAATAATATATGTCATTATATAGACTATTAGTCATTACTTAGATTCTTTATATACTACCATTTTATTATTAATATCTTCTTCACAAGAACGCATAGCTAGTATCGTTTCTTCAAATAACTTATCAAGCTCCCATCCTAAACTCTCTGCCCCTTGCTTAATTACATCACGAGAACATCCAGCTGCAAACTTTTTGTCCTTAAACTTCTTTTTAATACTTGAAATTTCCATATCCATAACACTTTTAGATGGTCTCATTCTTGCAGCAGCACCAATTAATCCTGTAAGTTCATCAACTGCAAATAAAACTTTTTCCATTTGATGTTCAGGTTTAGGTTGTGGCTTTGAACAAAGACCATATCCATGGCTGGCTACAGCTCTAATTAATCTTTCATCAATTCCACACTCTCTCATAATTTCTTGTGTTTTACTGCAATGTTCTTCTGGATACATTTCGAAATCTAAATCATGCAGTAATCCTACATTAGCCCAAAAATCAGATTCTTCTTCATATCCTAACTTTATTGCAAAATATCTCATAGCACCTTCAACTGTTAAAGCATGCTGGATATGGAATTCTTCCTTATTATATTCTGTAAGCAATTTCCATGCTTCTTCTCTTGTTATCATTTCATTTCCTCCCTTTATATTTTGTAATTTTGAACTTCAAATAATTTTATAAAAATAACCTAATACTTTTATAAACTGCTCACTTCCCTTATTATATTTATTCATAATTATAACACTTATATAAATAACTGTATATTTATTATAGATATTTATTGATATAATAGTAATTGTAAACACACTATATTAATAATCTTATAAATTTTGAGGGTATGCATAATAATATATACATACCCTCTTCTTATTAACTAAAATAATTTTTTATTTACTTCTTCTCTTAACTAATTCATATAATGTATGAACCGGAGCACCTGTTCCACCTTTAACAGTTAAATCAGTTTTCTTGTCTGCCCAAGCTGTTCCAGCTATATCTAAATGTAACCATGGTTTATTTTGAACAAACTCTCCTATAAATAATCCTGCTGTAATAGTCCCTGCATTTCTTCCTGGACTATTATTTAAATCAGCTATTTCTGATTTTACCATTTCCTTATATTCATCAAATGATGGTAATTGCCAGAACTTTTCTCCAGTATAAGCTGAGGCTTCTTTAAGCTCTCCATAGAACTTATCATTATTTGTAACAACTGCTGTTGTTGTATCTCCAAGAGCTACTAAAGCTGCTCCTGTTAAAGTTGCTAAATCAATAACTTCATTGGCATTTTCCTTTTCTATAACATAATTAACTGCATCCACTAAAGTTAATCTTCCTTCAGCATCTGTGTTTCTTATTTCTATAGTCTTACCTGCCATACTTCCTATTATATCACCTGGCTTATAAGCTCCTCCAGAAATCATATTTTCACAAGCTGCCACAACTGCTACAACATTAACTTTTAATTGTCTATTAGCAATTATAGACATTGCTCCTATAACTGAAGCTGCTCCACCCATATCTGATTTCATATCAACCATTCCTGATGTAGGCTTAATTGAATATCCACCTGAATCATATGTTAAGCCTTTTCCTACAAGACCTAATATTTCTCCTTTTTGTTCTGGATTACCGAAATATCTCATCACTATAAGTTTAGGTTCTTTTTCTGAAGCCTTTGCTACACTATAAAAAGCTTCCATTTTTAGTTCTTTTATCTTTTCAACACCATGAACTTCTACTTCAAATCCATTTTGTTTTCCAGCTTTAACTGCTTCTTCTGCTAAAGTTTCTGGATAAAGAACATTTGCAGGTTCGTTAACTAAATCCCTTGCTAATATTATTCCCTTTGCAACTTCATTTCCTTCTTCTATAGCTGATACTATTTCTGGAGTTGCTTCCTTTAGTCCACATCTTGCGATTGAAACTGTTAAATCATTTTCTTCCTTTGAATTTGTTTTATATCTATCAAATTTATATCCAGCTAATTGTGCTGCTATTGTCGCATTTTTTACCATTTCTTCTATTTGTAGCACTTCTGTTTTTGGTAATCTCAAGAACACTGTACTAACTTTTAATTCATTTGCTTTTCTTATTGCTTTAGCAGTTACCTTTCTAATTGTATCAACTGTTAAATCTTCTTCTTTACCTAAACCTAACAATATAATAGTTTGAATTGTTTCATTTACATCTAATGTGAATGTATATAAATCACCTTTTTTTCCATTAAATAAATTTCTGCCATTAGCTAAAACAATATGCTTATTTACTTCTTCCTTTGAAAAAGTAAGATTATCTTCAAATAAATAAATTACTTTAATGTCTCCTTGTGAACAAGTAAAACTTCTATATGATACTTTCATTTAATCACCTCATCTAAAATATCTTTTTATCATAATAACACTATTATAAAATCTATTCAATGGATAATAATTATTATTTGTTTGAAAAATTTTTTTATTTTAAGAATTGTTTTAATTTATTGTATAAAAACTTTATTTTTGTAAATAATACTAATGTAGATACAAAACCTGTTTAATACAGGTCCCATCCCCCATTTATTTATAAAGCGCTTCGGCGCTTTTTTGTTTTTTAAACTTATTTTTGAATTTTAAAAATTTTATATCATTTATAATATGTAAACAATTAATTAATGATATAATTTATATAAGGCTCTTCTACACAATTAAAATTGAATTTTTTAACCAAGCCTTATTAGTTTTGGTTATTCGAATTATTAAATATATAATAACTTTAGGAGGTTAGATAATTTAAAATGAAAAATAAAAAATTAATTTTAATATCTTTATTATTATCATTTATGCTATTAATTAGTGGTTGTTCTAAATTAAATAAGGCTGAAAAAGCTTTTGAAACATTTTCCCAAAAGTGGACACAAAATGATTATACTGGCATGTATCAAATGTTAACTAATGATTCAAAGGCAATTATTTCAGAAGAAGATTTTACAACAAGATATACTAATATCTTTTCTGCTATAGAAGCTAATAATCTATTAATAGAAATTAATGGCGATAAAGTAAAAGAAGATGATACTATTACGATTCCTTTTAAGCTAAGTATGAATACAATTGCTGGTGATGTTAATATTTCAGATTATAAATTAAATATTATAAAAGAAGATAAAGAATTTAAGATTAAATGGGATGAAAGCTTAATCTTCCCTCAAATGACTAAAGACGATAAAGTAAGAGTTAATGTAATTCCATCAAAGAGAGGTAGTATATTAGATAAAGATGCTAATTTATTAGCTAATGATGGTATTTTAAACACTGTAGGAATTTATCCAGCAAAATTTAATTTATCAAATATTGATGCTAAAATAGCTGAAATAGCCACTACTTTAGATATTAGTGAAGAAAACATAAAAACCAAACTTGATGCAAATACAAATCCTGAACACTTTATTCCATTAGTAGATATATTACCAACAGATTCGAAGTTAAATTCGCTTAGAGGTAGAGCTGAGGACGGAATTCTTATAAAAGAAAAAGCCGGAAGAATATATACTGGTGGTGAAGCCTTTGGACGATTAATTGGCTATATTGGAAGTATAACTGCTGAAGAATTAGAAAATAACAAAGACAATGGATATAATGATACAAGCCTTATAGGTAAAGCTGGATTAGAGCAAGTATACGAAGACACTCTAAGGGGAAAAGATTCTGCTGAAATTTATATAGAACGAGGCGAAGAAAAAATAACTATTGCTAAAAAAGATGGAGAAGATGGAAATGATATTAAACTCTCTATAGATTCAGCACTTCAAAGTAAAATATACAGTGAAATGAATGGAGAAAAAGGAGCTGCTACAGCTGTTAACCCTAAAACTGGAGAAGTATTAGCTATGGTAAGTGCCCCTTCCTTTGATTCAAATGTATTTACAACCTATGTAACTAAAACTCAAAAGTCAAAATGGGAAGAAACAAATAATGCTGATGAAATAAATAGGTTTAATAAAACATATTCTCCTGGATCAACTATGAAACTTTTAACGTCTTCAATTGGGTTAGAAAATAAAATTATTGATTCGAACGCTACAAGAGATATTAAAGGACTATCTTGGCAGAAAGATAGCTCTTGGGGAGATTTTAAAATCACTCGAGTAACTGACCCTGTCAGTCCTGTAAATCTAAAGGATGCTGTTAATCATTCAGATAATATTTATTTTGGTCAAGTCGCTCTAGAATTGGGGAATAATAAATTTATTCAAGGAATTAAAAAATTTGGTATTGGAGAAGAACTAAAATTTGAATATCCTATGGAAGAGTCACAAATTTCTAATGATGGTGATTTAGGTAGAGAAATACTATTAGCAGATACAGGATATGGACAAGGAGAAATAATGGTAACTCCTTTAAATGTGGCTTTATCTTATAGTGCCCTAGCCAATAATGGAGATATAATGCAGCCTAGATTAGTAATAAGTGAAAACTCTGAATCAAATATTTGGAAGCAAAGCGCTATATTAAAAGATGATTTACCAGCATTAATAAATTCCTTCACCGCATTAATTAATGATTCTGGTGCTACCATCTCTGATGGTGTTGTTCCAGGACATAGGGTAGCTGGTAAAACAGGTACTGCTGAAATAAAAAAATCTCAAGATGATGTTAATGGAACTGAAAATGGATGGTTTGTATCTGTTGATCCAGATACAGCTAAGATTTCATTAGCCATGATTATAGAAGATGTTAAAGATAGGGGACATAGTCATGTAACTGTTCCTAAAGTTAGAAATGTTATGGAATACTATCTTAATAAGTAATTAAAGAATTATTGGGGAATCTCAAATATTTGTTTGAGATTCCTTATTTTATATCTTTTAATCATACTCATTAATTATGCTACTTAATTGAGTCCTATTTTTAGCCCCTATCTTACTCATTATTATAGGCACTATATTTCTAATAGTTCCTTCACTTAAAAATAAGACATAGCTTAAGCTAAGTCTTATAAATAATCATCTATTCTTAATTATCAATTTTCTATTACTTAAATACTACTTTATTATCTTCAAACCTATCAATTATAGCTAAAGATTCAACTCTAGCTCCCATGCCTTCTAAAACACTTCTTCCTTCTTGGAAACCTTTTTCAATAACTATTCCAATTCCAACTAAATTTGCACCTGATTGCTTAACTATATCAATCATTCCCTTAGCTGCACAACCCATTGCTAAAAAGTCATCTATTATTAGTACATTCTCACCTTCACTTAAAAATTGTTTACCTACTCTAACTTTGTAAGTTCTTTTTTTAGTAAATGAATGAACCTCCGATTCATATACTTCTTTATCTAAGTTTAAACTTTCAGTTTTCTTTGCAAAAACTACCGGTGCAAAGTCAAAATATTGAGATGCTATAGCAGCTATTCCAATTCCAGAAGCTTCAATTGTAAGAATTTTATCTATCTTTTGCCCATTAAATCTTTCTCTAAATTCTTGTCCAACTTCATTTAAAAACTTTATATCCATTTGATGATTTAGAAAACAGTCAACTTTAAGTATATTCCCTTCTCTAACTCTTCCTTCATTTATTATCTTTTCTTTTAACTTTTCCATATAATTATCCCCTTTATTACTTTGATTATTTTATAGTATTCCTTAAAAAGATTATCCCTCAAATCTACGCAATAAAGCCAAAGTTAAATACATGGCAATAATTAAATCTTCGTAGTTAGGACATTTACGGTTTCCTAGTAGAGACACTTGAACCATATCTTCAAGCATATACGAATACTATATGTTTATTTTTTTATCTATTATAACACTATTGTAAAA
>NZ_ASRV01000091.1 GCF_000401215.1 Clostridium sartagoforme AAU1
CGCATTTTAAAACTAATATTCTAATTGGCATATTTTATTTTCTTTTAGAGTCTTTCTTACATCAATAATTCTTTGATTACTTGACCCTCTAAATCTTAATCCATCTTCCATCATATCTTTCTCAAATTTACCATCTACTAAAACATCTATATTATTAAGTAGGTCTCTCCAGCCTAATATCTTATCTAAATTGTTTATTATATATTCAAAGGTATATCCTGTATAACTCCATATATTTAAATTAGCTTCTTTAAATTTTTTTGCCATATATGCAAACTTTTCTGCCCTTTCAAAAGGATCCCCCCACTAAAGGTAACCCCTTTAATAATAGGATTTTTAAGAACATCTTCGATAAGTTCATCCATATTACGATCTTCGCCACCAGAAAAATCGTGGGTATCTGGATTAAAACAACCTTCGCAATTATGCCTACAACCTTGAGAAAAAAATACTCTCCTTATTCCTGGTCCATTAACCAAACTTTCGTAAGCTATTCCTGAAAGTCTTATCATTTTATCCATATAGTACATCCCCTTTATTATCTTCTCTACTTTTTTATCCTCTTTACTTTTTTATTTCCTTTATTTTTGAATTTCTTATTAATAAGCCCCATATGTCCATAACGCCCCTTTATAAACTTGCTTATTATTCTAATACAGAAGATTTATGCTAGTAATTTTCCTTATATAGTTTTATCTTATCACTATATTGTTCTATTATTCCTTTAGTTCTGTTAAAGGATTCTACAACCCTTATCTTTCCTTCTTCTGTTAAGTAATCAGCATCACTTATTGTTGCAGGAACAACTTCATAAAATAATTTTCCGTCTTTCTCGTACCAGTTAACCCAAGTTGGTATATATGTTGGATAATCTAACTTTATCTCATTCGTATCTAAATTTTTACTTAGTTTAACTGACACTATGACTCCATCTTCTGTATAAGGATTCTGTATTCTTTCAGTTCTTTGACTTGATAAAAAATTTCCCATGGAATAAATTACTGCTGTTTCACTATTTCCATCCTCTGATTTTATAATATCTATTGGCTGTAATGAATGTGGATGAGTACCAAAGATTATATCAACTTTTTCATTAGCTAAAAACTTAGCCATTTTTAATTGAGTTGCATTTGGTTCTAGCTCATATTCATCTCCCCAATGCATATAAAAAACAACTACTTCTGCACCCTTATTTCTCATATCAGCTATTTGCTCTTTCATTTCTTGAAGATCTGAATCTAAAGTATCTTCTCTAAATGTATTCATAAGTGGATAAAGTTCTTGTGGAATAACTGCTCCATTTAATCCTCTTGAACCACCCTCTGCTGTCATAGAATAGCTATAGGATACTATCCCAATTTTTATTCCTTCAACCTCTTTTATTATATATCTGTCCTCTGTAGTATCTGCTCTTGTTCCTATTACATCAAAGCCCTTCTCAACTAAAATACTTCTTGTTCTATTAAAACCTCTTACATCTCTGTCTAATGAATGATTATTCATATTATTTACTACATCTACTCCTACCCATTTCATAGCATCTGCTAAATCATCTGGAGCATTAAAGCTTGGATATCCTGAATAACCATAATTCTCTATACCAGAAAGTGTTCCCTCTAAGTTTGCAATAGTTAAACTTGCATCACTTAAATAACTTTTCACATATTGAACAGTATTTTTAAAATCATAACTATCAGTTTCAGAGTTATATTGAGTATCTAATATTTCTTTATGTATTAAGAAATCTCCAGTCGCAACTATTTCTATAGATTTTGTATTGCTTTTATCTTCTATTTCAATATTTTCATTTTCTTTTGTATCATTATCAACATTATCAATGTTCAAATTTTCTTCTTTAGGTTTACTATTTAATAATAATTTTTCTATCTTTGGAATATAAAATATGCCTACAACAGCTATGATTAATATTAATAATAATGGAATAAATATTTTACCCTTACCTTTACTTTTCATAAATCCCCCTATGTAATGTTTTTATCTTTATTATATACCACTAGATTTAAAAGTAATATGTAAAATAATAACTTTATTATTTTTTCTCTGCACGAAAAAAGAGAGTAACAAACTCTCTTTTTAATCATCCATATAAAACTATGCTTTGCGGACTGAATTAAGTCTTCCTCCAGACTTTATTACATTTATCTCTTTTTCTGTTAGATTTATATAAACATTAAACAAGCTTCCATTAGTTAAATTCTTTACTATAGTTTTTCCATTAACCAAAGCTGATTTTATATCTTCTATTACAAGTTCGTCTAGAAGGCCTATCTTATCATAATCCACTTCCGCTTCAAACTCCATTGGTATAATACCATTGTTTATAAGATTAGCTTTGTGAATTCTTGCAAAAGATTTTGCAATTACTGCTTTAACTCCTAAATATAATGGTGCAAGTGCTGCATGCTCCCTACTAGATCCTTGTCCGTAATTATTGCCTGCAACTATTATTCCTCCATTATTTTCCTTAGCTCTCCTTGGGAATTCTTCATCAACTGTATTGAAACAATATTCTGCTAAGTAAGGTATATTAGATCTAAATGGTAAAAGTTTTGAATTAGATGGCATTATATGATCAGTTGTAATATTATCCTCAACTTTAATAAGAACCTTTCCTTCAACCTTATCACCTAATTCCTTATTTACAGGGAAAGGCTTTATATTTGGTCCTCTTACAACTTCTACATCCTCTCCTTCTTTTGCCGGAGAAATTATCATAGAATCATCTATTAAGAATCTTTCTGGCATTTCTACCTTAATATCTAAATCTAACTCCCTTGGATCTGTAAGTACCCCACTTATTGCTGAAACTGCTGCTGTTTCTGGGCTGACTAAATACACTTTGGCAGATAATGTTCCACTTCTACCATAGAAGTTTCTATTAAATGTTCTTAATGATACTCCATCTGTTCCAGGAGCTTGCCCCATACCTATACATGGTCCACAAGAGTTTTCTAATATTCTTGCTCCTGCACTTATTATATCTCCTAAAGCTCCATTTCTAGCTAACATCTCCATAACTTGTCTCGATCCTGGAGCTATAACTAAACTTACATCTTCATGAACTTTATTATCTTTTAAGATTTTAGCTACTTTCATCAAATCTTCATATGAAGAATTTGTACAACTTCCTATAGCAACTTGATCAACCTTAATTTTCCCAATGCTTTCTACTTCTTCAACATTATCAGGACTATGTGGCTTAGCTGCTAGCGGCTTTAATTCATCTAAATTTATTATTATTTCTTCATCGTATACTGCATCTGCGTCAGGTTTAAATTCTATCCAATCATCTTCTCTTCCTTGAGCCTTAAAATACTCTAAAGTCTTTTCATCACTTGGAAATATTGAAGTTGTTGCTCCAAGTTCCGCTCCCATATTTGTAATTGTAGCTCTTTGAGGAACTGAAAGTGTTTTAACTCCTTCTCCTGCATATTCAAAAACTCTAGAAACTCCACCTTTAACAGTTAATTTCCTAAGGACTTCTAGTATTATATCCTTAGCTGAAACCATTGGTTTTAGCTTTCCAATTAAGTTGATTTTGCATACTTTAGGGGTTGCTATATAATAAGCTCCACCGCCCATAGCTAATGCTACATCAAGTCCACCTGCTCCCATTGCAAGCATTCCAACTCCTCCAGCAGTAGGAGTATGACTATCTGATCCTATAAGAGTTTCTCCTGGAACTGAAAATCTTTCTAGAAATACTTGATGACATATTCCATTACCAGGCTTTGAAAAGTAAACTCCATATTTTGAAGCCACGGTTTGTATAAATTTATGATCATCCGCATTTTCAAATCCTTGCTGAAGCATATTATGATCAATAAAAGCTATAGACTTTTTAGTTTTTACTCTATCTATTCCCATTGCTTCTAACTGTAAATATGCCATAGTACCTGTAGAATCTTGAGTTAATGTTCTATCTATTTTTATTCCTATTTCTTTTCCTATATCTATAGTTCCTTCAATTAAATGACTTTTTAATATTTTATAAACTAAATTGTCCCCCATTAACTTATTGCCCCCTTTTTATCTAATTAACCTTTTCTTCTCTCAACCTTAAATATTCCTTATATATTTGAACAAGCTCTTTATCAAATAAACTTCTTTTAAGTCTTACTGAAGTAGATCTTACCATTTCTAATATATCTTTGGCTGAATTGTTATCTAAATCTATTCCATATTCTTTAAACTTATTTATAATTCCAGCTTTGCCAGAGTGTTTCCCTATAACTATTTGTCTTTCTAATCCAACTATTCCTGGATCAAAAGCTTCATAGTTCTTCGGATTTTTTATTGCCCCATCTGCATGAATACCTGATTCATGTGCAAACATATTATCTCCAACAATAGCCTTCCATGCTGGCAATATTCTTCCTGAGGCCCTAGAAACATATTCTGAAACCTCCCTAAACATAGTTGTGCTTATATTACCTCCATAATTATAAACAAACATTAATGCCATTAAAACTTCTTCCAAGGCTGCATTTCCAGCTCTTTCACCTAAACCATTAACAGTTACACCAACATGAGATGCTCCTCCCATAATTCCTGCTATTGCATTTGCAGTTGCCATCCCAAAATCATTATGAGTATGCATTTCAATATCAAAATTTGTTTTAGCATGTAAATATCTTATGTCCTCATTAATTTTAAAAGGCTCCATTATACCTACAGTATCACAATATCTAAATCTATCTGCTCCTGCTTGCTTTGCTACTTCTATGAATTGAATCAAAAACTCTCTATCAGCTCTTGATGCATCTTCTCCATTTACAGATACATATAATCCATTTTTTTTCGCAAATTCCACAGATTTAACCATATTTTCTAGAACCCATCCTCGAGAGGTTTTTAGTTTGTGTTGTATATGAATATCTGAAACTGATATTGATATAGCTACAGCATCGACTCCACAATCTATAGATTCTTCTATATCTTTTATTACTGCTCTATTCCAAGCCATAATGCTTGATTTTTGGTTTCTTTTTACAATTTGTTTTATAGCTTCTTTTTCATCTCCACCCATAGTAGGAATACCTACTTCTAGTTGATCAACTCCAAGTTCGCTTAGCATAGATGCTATTGCAACTTTTTCCTCATTTGCAAAAACAACTCCTGCTGTTTGCTCTCCGTCTCTTAAAGTAGTATCTACAATAAAGACCTCTTTGCCATTATTTAAATTTTTAATAGACATAAGCCTCCCCCTTTAAAATATTACTTATTGCTAATTAACCCCAATGTAAAATATTTTTTATAATAATTAATAACAATTTTATCATATCAAGTAATTACAGACAAGTAAAAAGCGTTTGATTTTTATAAAAATTGCAAGTTTTTATAAAATTATTTCAGTTTAAAATGCTTTTATGTTTTATTTGATTGAAATGCATAGAAAATTTGCAATAAATTTTAAAAATCTTGCACCATTTTTAAAATAAAAAAAGTAGGATTTTTTATATTCCTACTTTTAAATTCGTATATTTATGCATAATTATAGTAATTTATAATTATTTTTTCTATTTCCTAAATGTGATAATCTATCTGCCCTTTCCTCATATTTTCCAGGTCCAAACCTTTCATCTAAGCTTAAATATCCTGTTACTCTTGAAACCCCTTGTATATCTCCGCTTCCACATTCTGGACATTTTCTTTCATTACTACTTAAATGACTACCACAATTCTTACAATATCTTATATGAAAATTTATTCCTATATAACTGATATTAGTATTTTTATATGCATAGTTTAAAATATCCATTATAGCCTCGCCAGATGGACGATCATCTACTTCTAAGTAACTTATATGCCCAGCATTACATAGTTTGTGATAAGTTGCTTCTATATCTATTTTATCTTTTATTGATATAGGATAATTTACAGGTATATGAAAGCTATTAGTATAATAATCCTTATCTGTTACACCTTTAATAGTACCAAAAACTTTTTTATCTTTCTTTATAAATTTACCTGAAAGACCTTCTGCCGGAGTTGCATAACAGCTCCAGTTTAATTTAGTTTCCTCTGTTACCCTATCAATAAACTTTCTTATATGACTTACTATTTTTACTCCTAAATCTTTTGCTTCATTATTTTCTCCATGATGATATCCAATTAATGAAATCAAAGTTTCTGCAAGACCTATAAATCCAATCCCCCAAGTTCCTTGTTTTAATATTGGTTCTATAGAATCTTCCTTTGAAAGCCCCTCTGAGCCCTTCATTAACCCTTGACCTGCAACAAATGGTAAGTCTTTAACCTTTAGATTTTTTAATATATCATATCTATGCATTAAGGATTCTTTTGCTAGATTTAATCTTTTATCTAGTATATTAAAAAATTCATTTATATCCCCTTTAGCTTGAATTCCTATTCTAGGTAAGTTAATTGTTACTGGAGCAATATTTCCTCTACCTTTACATCCAGGTTCTCCATTTACATTTTTCATTAGGTATGTTCTACATCCCATGGTTGCTGGCATATATCCCATGTCATAATATTCCTTATTAAAGTCAGCATCTATATTCATAAATGTAGGATTCATTCTCTTCGCTGCTACCCTACAAGCTAATTTATATAAGTAATAATATTTATCTTCTGGCTCTCTATTAACCCCCTCTTTAACTCTAAATATTATATTGGGGAATATTGGTTGTTCACCTTTCCCTAAACCTTTTTCATATTCTAATAAAAATACTTCACATATTAATGCTGCATCTTTTGAATAAGGTATTCCTAAGTTAATAGAACTAAATGGTACTTGAGATCCTGCCCTAGAATGCATGGTATTTAAATTATAAATTACTCCCTGCATAGCCTGATGTACTTTTTTTCTTAGCTTTTTTTCTGTCAACTCTTCTATTTTGTTTTTATCTAAACCAAGTTCTTCTAATTCAAGCTTTATTTCTTTTCTTGTTGGCTCAACAAATACAGCCATATCATTATCAAAATCTGGATGTGATTGGCCACCAAACATGTCATTTTGAGTTGATTGTAATAAAATACAGGATAGTTCTGCTGCCGTTTCTATCCTCTTAGGTATTTTTATAGTTCCATATCCAGTATTAAATCCTCTTTCTAATATTTCCTTTGTTGGTATGTGAAGACAATTAGTTGTAAGATTATAACTATCCAAATCATGATAATATAAATCACCATTTTCATGTGCCTTTGCTAAATGTTTTGGCATCATGGCTAAATTATGCCACTTGTTAGATTCAGATGCTATTCTTAGTAGCTTGGAACTAAAATTATTCCCTACATTAGCATTATCTCTATCTGTTTCTATCCCTATTTTTTCTATTGCTCTCATTAAATCAGACTTTATTTCTCTAACCTTTGTTCTTTCTTTTCTATAGCTAGAATATGCTATTTTTATATTTTCATAACCCTTAACTAATAATGCTTTTTCTACTAAATTTTGAATTTCTTCAACAGTTACTTTCTCTTTTTCTAAATCTTCTATGTAATTTATAACTTTTTTTACTATATCTAAAAGTTCACTTTCTTTGAGCTTTTCCCCTACTTCATCTGATGCCTTTTTTATAGCTGTAGCTATCTTAACTGAATTAAAAGAAACTTCTCTGCCATCTCTTTTTACTACATATTGCACTTACAAAACCCCCATTACACAATATCTTGTATTAATCATAGTATCTATTATAGACTCTAAAAATATTCATTTCAAATTATAAGATGGATAGATATCGCTAGATTTATTATTGATTTATGGCATTCTATTCTATATTTGGACTTTTTTATTGCAAATTAAAGTTGACAAATAAGTTTTTACTTAAACAAAACTATATCAATAGTGATATGGTTTTTTGATTATCAGTATTGATATACATGCTTGTTATGATATAATTTAGATGAATAGAATTTAAAGATATTGATATTATAAAATTATATAAATATATTAAATATTAGGAGGATTTTTATGCAAAAAATAGCCTTAATAGTTGATAGCGCATGCGATCTATCTCTTGAAACCCTTAACGAAAGAAATATTAAACTATTACCACTTAGAATTTCTTATTCAGATAAAGAGTATAAAGATAAAATAGATATCTCTGCTGATGAGATTTATAACAACTTAGAAAAAGAAGTTCCAAAAACTTCATTGCCTAGTGCTGAAATTATGGAAGAAATATTAATGTCATTAGAAGATGAAGGATATACTCATGTTATTGCTATAACTATTTCTAGTGGCTTATCTGGAACCTTCAACTCAATAAGATTAGCATTAGAAGATCACCCTAAATTAACATCTTATGTCTTTGATACTAAGATTCTAGCTATGCCAGAAGGAATTATGGCTTTAGAGGTTTCTGATTTAATTAATAGTGGCAAAAGTTTTGAAGAAATAGTATCTGCTATCCCTAAAATAAGAAAGAGTATTAGCGGATATTTTACAATAAATACTTTGGAATACTTAAAAAAAGGCGGAAGAATAGGCAAAATTTCTGGTACTATAGGAGAAATGTTAAACTTAAAACCTGTTGTTTCTGTTGATGATGACGGGGTTTACTATACTGTTTGTAAGGCCAGAGGAAGAAAACAATCTATATTAAAGCTTACTAACATACTAAAAGATGAACTTTCTTTAGGTCCTTGCAAAGTTTGGGTACTTCAAGGTGGCGCTTTAGAGGAAGCTAAGAAATTTATGGAATCTATAAAAGACTTAAAAAATATAGTTAGTCTTAATATGTCTCAGATAAGTCCAGCTTTAGGAGTTCATGGTGGTCCTGGATTACTTGGCCTAGCAATTCAAAAGGTTTATTAATATGGATGAGTACAATCTTCATCTAAGTAGTATAGAAGATATAAAAGAAGAAGAGAAAAAACTTCACGAAGAGTATAAAAGAAAACTTGCTGAGTTAAAAAAAATTCAAAAGGAAAAGGAATCAGTAGGTCAGGTATTTACTAAAGGACTCCTTCCAATATATGTTCTTCATATACTTAGTATATCACCTTCAAATGGAAATGATATTGCAACCAAAATAGGTGAACGTACTAATGGACTCTGGATTCCTAGTACAGGAGGTATATATCCTCTTTTAAAAAAATTAGAAAAAGAAGAATATGTTATTGGACAATGGGATGATCCTAAAAAAAAGTTTCAAAAAATTTATTCATTAACTCCAAAAGGCAAAAAAGAATATGAAGCTAGAAAAGGACTTTTAAGACCCAAGATCGAAGAAGCTTTAAAAGTTTTTAAAATAATATATAAAGATCTGTATAAATAGATTAATATTAAATTTTTATAGTATTATATTTTTAATTTTGTACAAAATAATACTACTAACTTTTAGGTGGTGTTATTTTGAAAGGAAAAATTATAGACTATAATTATTTTGAAGCATTCGTAGCATTAGAAGATGATACTATTGTTAAGGTGCCACTCACTCAAGTAAATGATTATTTAGGAATAGGTTATGTTGTTAATATTGACTCCAATAATCTAAGCTACAATACCAGCAATCAGCCTAAAATACATCAAGATAAAGTAATTGATTTTTTTTAAAAAAGATGCTTGAAGTTTTCAAGCATCTTTTTATTAGGATACACTAATTGCGTTTACTGGACAACTTGCTTCTGCATCCTTTGCCTCATCTTCTACGTCACTAGGTACATTAGGATTTCTTGCAATTGCTTTACCATCATCATCCATTTCAAATACTGCCTCACAAATTGATGGACATAATCCACATCCAATACAAGTATCTTTATCTACATAAGCCTCCATATTGTTTCTTCCTTTCTTTATTAAACTCAATAATATTATTACCACCAATATAGATTTTATGTATTCTACTATTAATATAGACCTTCGAAAATTAATGAGTATAAATCATTATCCATTACATACTGTTCTGCTATTCCTTGCTCTAATGCTTCTGTTAAATCAACATTTATAGGAAGTTCTCCTAATAGGGGTATTCCTAGATATTCTGCATGCTCTTCTGCAGACTTTTTGCTAAATACTCTCATTTTTGTATCACAACCTGGACACACTATATAAGACATATTTTCTACTACTCCTCTTATTTGTAAAGGCATTTTTTTTGCCATGGTTATTACTTTTTTAACTATCATAGAAACCATATCTTGTGGAGTAGAAACAATAATAAGCTCAGTAATAGGGAAGCTTTGCATTACTGTTAATGTTATATCTGATGTTCCAGGTGGCATATCTATTAATAAGTAATCAAGTTCTCCCCAAACTGTATCAGTAAATAATTGAGTTAAAACGCTTGTTACTATAGGTCCCCTCCATACAACCGGATCATCTTCTTTAGGTATTAATAGATTCATTGACAATACTTTTGTTCCACCCTTAGATTCTACTGGATTATATTTAAAGTTATTTTCATCTATTGGCTCTATAACAGCTCTTTTATCATTTATTCCAAAGAATCTTGGCATTGATGGTCCTGTTATATCCGCATCAAGCACACCAACCTTATATCCCTTTTTTCTTAATGTACTAGCTAATATACCAGTAACAGTAGATTTACCAACTCCACCTTTTCCGCTTATTATTCCAATAACATTTTTTATTGTTCCATACTTAGGTAATAACTTACCACATCCTTGAGATCCAACAGTATCTTTAGAGCTACATTTATTTTTACTTGGACAAGTTGAACAATCTGACATATTAATTACCTCCTACCAGTTCTTTTCTACTTCTTTTGGAACATTATCTTTCGTATAAATATCTATGTTCCATTCTTTAAATTCATTTTCACCAACTATATAATAGTAATATTCAACCTTATTTTTCTTGTCTTCAACAGTTATATTACTTTTATAAACAGTTGTGTTATGTCCCCTATTTTTTACTTTTATAACAATGTCAAAATCTTCTTCATTATTATTTACAATTTCAACATTAGAAGTTATCTTTCTGGCCCTTGATAGAAAATCTTCTATATCTGTAGAAAATATATATTTAAGACAATCTATATCATTTTCTACATCAATACCAATTTTATTATTCCCATTATTAAGAACTTCTTTCTTCAAATTCATAACATCTAGTATAGAATTATAATATATGTACTCAAAGTCTCTAGGCTTTCTTATTATTGATAAGTTTTGAATTATACTTTCATCTAATCTCTTAGATACTGTAAAATTCTCATTTTCATCATAGAAATTACCTTCATATGCTCCAACTATATAGTTGAATTGTTTAATTTCGCTCCCCATTTTTATTTCAAATATATAATCTGGTTGCAAATCTGATTTTTCTTCGCTCACTTTAGCTTTAGATAAAAGCTCATGCATACTTTGTATAGCTTTTTCATCTGTAACAAGAAATTTAAAAGACTTATCTCTAACACTTTGTATACTTATAACATCAACCTTACCGCTTAGCAAATAATCAAAATATCCATTATCTTTTTTAAATTTACCTTTTATATT
The DNA here is from genome assembly GCF_000401215.1 of Clostridium sartagoforme AAU1. Classification (GTDB taxonomy): domain Bacteria; phylum Bacillota; class Clostridia; order Clostridiales; family Clostridiaceae; genus Clostridium; species Clostridium sartagoforme. Next base: position 11,455 of record NZ_ASRV01000091.1, read on the forward strand.
ATCAATTAATGTACAAGATGTTAAGTTGAAAGATAATATTATTACTAATATAGTTATTATACTTTTTATTGGCTTTTTCAATTGTATCCTTCCCCTCTATTAAAAAGTCAATATTTTCCCTACAATGCTTAATAGTTAATTAGGAGAAGCATTAGCTTCTCCTAATTATAAATAAATTATAATACTTTAATTCTTCAATAGCAAATTTTTTGAAGCATCACTTAAAACTCATTGATATACTATCAAAAACTACATTAATACTATTTTTTTCTTTCTCCTTAATATAGGAATACTTAATTATAAGAACTTTTCCCTCTGAGTAACTTCTAAGATAATATTTATTAATAGTTTTATTATTTACCACATTTATTATATGCCATATATAATTATCTTCTATTATTTTAATATTCTCTTTACTATTAGTAATACTATTAGAAATATCTTCTATATTTCCTTTTTCTATAGAAATATTACCTTCAATATTATCATTATCACTAAAATTGATATTAATATCACCATTAAAGCTTTTTATTTTTTTATCTATTTCCCATCCTTCTGGCAGTGAAACTTTATATTCTCCCTCTCCCAATAAATATTCATCAAAATTTTTTATATTATTATTTGAAATTGCAACTTCTTTTATATCTTGTATAAATAGGTTTTTCATACAAACTATAATAAACATTAGGATTACCAGTAGGGCTATTATATAGATTTTTTTCTTATTCATCTCATATACTCATTAGGATTATAAGTACATTTTATTGCTGCACTTTATTTCATAGGTACAACAACAGTTGAATTTCTAAAATCATAGAACATTAACCAACATCCTACTCCATCCCTAGTTTCATTACTAATCCAAGTTACAAATCCAGTTTTCCCCTCATAAGGCTGTTCGTCCCTATTTTTTCTTCCCGGAATTCCATAAACTATATATCTTAAATTTCCGTCCTTATCACATTTATAGCCTAGCATAAAGTGTCCATATTTTCTTATATATGGATAATAGTTAAGCATTGGATAGTATGCCACTGTATATCTATTGTAATTTGACATATTACACATTTCATGTAAGTCATGAACAGGTATCTTATACCACTTACAATATTTTATTTCCCTATATTCATTTCTACAATGTTCAAAACCATTGGCAATCCCTTCAAAATATTCTCCTACGCTTCCTTTTATAGAGAATACATCAGATTTTTTTTCTATTTCTTCTTCATATTCATCAAATTTATTCTTTTTACTTGCTCTATTTAATGAATTTGAACCATAATAATTAATTTCTCCTGAATTATTAACAAAAGGATTTTGAGCCGCATTTACTCCGTTTAAATTAGTAAACGGATTGTCCTTATCATCAATATTCTTTTTAACATCAGCTCCATCTTCTGGAATTGCTTCTACATCTTGTTCTTCTATATCTATTGGCCCAATGCCTTCTTCCATAATAGGTCTTTCATCACTTCTAAGATCTTCCTCTCTATGTTCTGAACATTTACAATTGTTTTCATCCTTCTTCTTATCTTCATCCTTCTTCTTATCTTCATCTTTCTTTTTATCATAGTACTTTTTATCATCATCTTTTTTCTTATCAGATTCTTTCTTTTTGTCATAATCTTTTTTCATTTTATCTTCTTTTTTGAAATATTCAACTTTATCTTTTGATTTATCACTAGTAGATTTAATTATTTTATAGTTTTTCCAATTATCACTTGGTTGTTCACCATTTATAAATCCACACATAATAATTATAGGAATTTCATCTTTCATTTTAGCTATTGCAGCTCCTGAAATTTTGTCATAAGATATTCCTAATCCTGCTATATCGTCAACAGAATACTCCTTTGTTATTTCAGCTTTTCCCCCATCTGATACGGTGATTTTTCCTAAGTCCAACATTTTCTTAGTATCCTTTTTATTGCATATAGCCATAATGCAATAATCATCACCATCATTTCTTAGATTTTGAGCATAAAAGGAAATTTTGCAAGTATCCCCCTTTGCTTCTATCTTTGAATATCCTGATAAGGTTTTGTCGTTAGAACTAGAATAGCCTCTTTCATCTTCTTGTAAAATAATAAAATTTCTATACAATTTATTTAACTGTGACAAACCTTTAGAACCTCCACTTTACATTAATTCAATACATTATATGCTTAATATATCCAAATATGTTAAAAATAAAACTCGTGAGATTATTTGATATTACACCAAATTTCTCACGAGTTTAAATAAATTGCAAAGCAATTACTAGTGAATGATTAATAGTATATGCTTTAAGTTCTACACCAGTTTAATTTTTCTCCAAAAAATTAAATTACTATACTCTCTGTTACTTGTTACCTGTTACCTTTAACTTAAATAACCGTGAATTGTGAACTGAATAAAATCACCTCTAATCTTATTCCATTTTTTCATAAATTTTGTCTGATAAAACTGCAAACTCTTGTATAGATAATGTTTCTCCTCTTCTTTTTGGATCTATGTCTGCTTCATTAAAGGCTAGTTCTAGTTTTTCTTTGCTTAACCCGATATTTTTCACACCATTCCAAAGAGTTTTTCTTCTCATATTAAATGAACTTCTTATTATATCAAAAAATAGCTTTTCACTTTTAACACTTACCTTAGGTTCTGTAAGCTTATCTAATCTTATCACTATTGAATCTACCTTAGGCCTTGGTATAAAGCATTGCGGTGCTACTTTTCTTACTATCTTGGTATCACAATAATATTGAACTAATAATGAAAGTGAACCATAATCTTTATTACCTGGTTCTGCATTCATCCTTTCTGCTACTTCCTTTTGTATCATTATAGTTAAAGATTTAAATTTATAGTCTTCTTTTAATAATTTTAGTATTATAGGAGTTGTAACATAATAAGGTAAATTAGCTACTAACTTTACACTTTCTTCATCTCCTATTATTTCATTAAAATTAACTTTTAAAGCATCATTATGTATTAATGTAAATTTAGGATTATCACCTATTTCTTTACTTAAAATAGGTATAAGATCACTATCTAATTCTATTGCAACTACCCTTTTAGCTTTATTTAGTAATTGAGCTGTTAACGTCCCCACTCCTGGACCTATTTCTATAACTAGGTCATCTTCATTAACCTCAGCCCCTGCCACAATATCTTTTGGAACTGAATCATCTATTAAGAAATTTTGCCCTAAACTTTTAGAAAATTTAAAATTATATTTCTTAACTAATTCTGCTGTTTTTATATCCTGTATTTCCATTATTCTTTCACCTCTAAAAATTTTTCAATTTTTTCTATAGCAGTAATAAACTCTTCTTTTGTTATAGAGTATTTATTTAATCTGCTTAACATTTGATTTGAATTTCCGTAACCAATTCCTAATTCTTTTCCTAGAATAATTCTTCTTTTCTTTGAATCAGCATCGCCTGTAAGCTTAAAATGAAACATATCTTCTGATGTATATATTTCTTCAATTATTTCTTCTGATATCTTTGCTCTATTTAAAGCTTCTATAATTACTTCTGGAGATGCATTTTCAACGCCTATATCATCGCCTTTTATTCCGTCTTCTTGAGCTATATATGCATGTTTTATTCCCTTTACCCTTTTAGCAATTATACTTCTAATCTTTTCTCCAGCAAAATCAGGATCTGTTAATACTATTACGCCTTTTCTTCTTTGTGCTTCCTTTATCCTTTCTATAACTCTAGCATTTATTCCAAATCCTCCTACAGCTATAACTTCGGCATCTACAGCTTGTTTTACAGCGGTTATATCATCTCTTCCTTCAACAACTATAACTTCTTTAATCAAAATATTAACTTCCTTTCTATTAATTAAGAAATTCCTTTATCTTTCACATCTAAATATTAATTTATCCTTATATACTTATTATGTCAAACGAAATAAGAATTAAAATAAGTATTATGATAAATATTTATTAGTCTAAATCTACTCAATAATTGTCCATAAAAAAGGCACAGCCTAAGCCGTGCCCATTTTTATTTTACCATTCTCCTGGATACGCTAAAATATAAACAGCAACGTTATATTTCCTTCCCCAGCTATTATATGCTTCTTCTTGAGAATTAACATATACATCAACAATATTTCCTTGTATAGCTCCACCAGTATCTGCAGCTACAGCCCTGCCATATCCTTCTACATATACTAAGCTTCCTAGAGGAATAACTCTTGGATCAACTGCTATTGTGCTTATACCATTAGGATCTCTAACTGGTACAGTTCCTGTTGCAGTAGTTCCACCTCCGCTATATGCTGTAGATTCACAATATATTACGCTCTTATAATTTAATAGCTGGCCATCTCTACTTGCAAGGGTCTTCCTTGTTCCTTGTACAACTATTTTGTTAACTGGTTCTGCTAATACTTTTGAGCTTTTTATAGATTTAGAAAATTCCTTACCATTTTTGTAAACTATTTCATAAGTAACTTCCTTTTCTCCTGAAGCTCCATCTTGTCTTATTTCTTCTAGTCCACTATCAAGGTTAGAGTCAGATTCAACTACTACATCAAAATCTATAGCTTCTTTAGCTAATTCTTTTTTTACCTCAACCTTAACAAGGTTAACTTTTAAATCAGATGTAATTTCTGTATTTAATGTAGGAGTTATTTCATCTAATCCTTCATTAAATTCAATCCCTTGATTCTTAAGTTCTTCCTTTTCTACTTCTAGCATTTCTTCAATAGTATCTTCTGCAGTGTAAACTTCTATTTGTTTATCTCCTACAGTTAATTCTATTGAAACAGCTCTCTTAATAGATATTGTATCTCCTTCAGATACCTTACTATTTAAAGCTGGTTGAATTTTATCCTTAGGACTAACCTCTACTCCCTTAGAATTCAACACATCTTCAACAGTCCCTTTATATGTGACAAAAGTCTCTTCTTTATCGTCTATCTTCATTGTTATTGTCTTTCGCATATTTATGAACGTCGCTGATAAAATAATAGCAACTGCTATTGTTCCTATCAGTATTTTTGCCTTTGGACCGTTAGAAAAATTATTTTTTAGATATTTTTTACATTTTTCTACCATCTACTTTACCTCCCTTGGCAAGAGCGTCTTTTGAATTATAATGGAATTAAGCGCTTTTGTCAAATTTAAGACCTCTCGCATTAATAAAACTGCGGATGAATGCATCATATGCATAATTAAAATATAATTTATAAATAATAGCAAATTTGCAGTTTATAATTTTTCTAAAGTAGATTTGTTCTTTAAACAGTTCATCCTATATATTGATAAACAATTGTTACTGTTAAATTTTTCAAATTGTTACTTTTTAATTGTACTTTATATATTATTTTGAATCAACCTTTTAAAATTGTCATTTACAGCTAAATTTACCTCTTTCGGTTCCAATTCCTTTATTAAAGCAATTTGTTCTATTATATAAGCTATATAGTCTGATTTATTCCTTTTTCCTCGGTTTGGTGCAGGGGCCATATATGGACAATCTGTCTCAACTAGCAATTTTTCTAGTGGGACATGCTTTACTACCTCTATTATTTTTTTAGCATTCTTAAAAGTTACTACTCCTGTTATGCCTATGTAGTATCCAAGTTTTATACATTCCATTGCAAATTCAACACTTCCAGAAAAACAATGAACTATACCATTAACATTTGGAAACTCCTTTATAATCTCTAAGGTATCTCCATGAGCTTCTCTATCATGGATAATAACTGGTAATTTTAATTTTTCTGCTAACCTCATCTGTTCTCTAAATACCTGCTTTTGTATATCTTTTGAAGGATTTTCATCCCAATAGTAATCTAATCCTATCTCCCCTATTGCAATTATTTTTTTATTTTTTTCAATTAAATCAATAATTTCTATTTCTACATTACTGTTAAATTCATTTGCATTCTCAGGATGTATTCCTAATGCTCCATATATAAAATCATTTTCTATTGTTAATTTATTTGTTTTTTCTATACTCTTGTAGCTTGATGCACAATTTAATATTCCTATAACACCATTATCCTTAATTTGCTTAAGAATAGTTTCTCTATCTTCATCAAATGCTTCATCATCATAATGCGCGTGTGTATCAAATATTACGTATTTATTTTCCATTTCAATTCCTCCATCGTATATATTAATTTATTATAAGTATTATACCATAAGTAGAATTTTTCAAATTAAAATAATTAAAAATGAAACAATGAAGAAATTGCTGAATCTAATATACAAGCCCATCCACTAAGGATTTTCCAAAGTAGATGGGCTTAATTTTTTATCACATTTTATTTTTATTATTTATTCTTTTTTCCTGAAGTTCCGATATTATTTGCATGATCCCCTATTCTTTCTAAGTTGCTTAATAAATCTAAGAAGATTACACTTGATGCAGCTGAACAAGACTTTTCATTTAATCTCTTTATATTATTTTCTCTAAACTTCTTTTCTAGTTCGTCTATCTCATCCTCTATTTGCTCTATTTCAATTGGAGCCATTATTTTTTTATTATTATAACTTTCAATAGCAATTTCCATGGCTTTCATAGTTTTATCAAAAATAATTGTTAACTCCTCTTTAGCACTACTTCCAAGATGTATGTTTTTATTTATTTTTTCTACTGCTAAATCAGCTATATTTTCTGCATGATCCCCAATTCTTTCTATATCATTAATTACATGATATGTTGAACTAAATAGCTTAATATCTTCCTCAGGTAACTCTAATTGAGATAACTCAACTAAATAATCTGTTATGTCTTTCTCTAATGCATTTATTATTTTCTCATTTTTATATACTTTATCTGCAGAATCCATATTACTATTTGTAAATGCTTCCATAGCTAATGCTACATTTTCTTTTGCTTTTGTAGCCATTCTTAAAGTTTCTTTAAAAACTTGGCCATTTGCTACTATTGGAGTTTCTAATAAACTTTTATCCAAATAAATAGCTCCTTCTTTTTCTATCTCCGCATCTCCTGGAAGTATTCTATTAACTATTTTAACTAAGTATGCTGATAATGGTAGTAATAATACAGTAACTGTAACATTAAATATAGTATGTGCATTTGCAACTTGCCTTGCCACGCTTGATGGATCAGTTGATTCTACTAATCTTATAAATGGACCTATAAATGGCAAGAAAATTAATGCTCCCATTGAATTAAATAATAAATGTATTAATGCAGCTTTTTTTGCAGTTCTATTTGCCCCTAATGAAGCTAATATTGCAGTAACGCATGTACCTATATTGCAACCTAGTATTACCGGAAATGCTAATCGCATATCTATTGCTCCTGTTGTCGCTAATGCAACTAAAATACCTGTTGTTGCTGATGAACTTTGAACAACAGCAGTCATTCCCAGTCCTGCAAGTAGTCCTAATATGCTATTATCTGCAACTACTATTACAAATTCTTTAAACCAGCTTGCTTCTGCTATTGGCTTCATTGCATCTGACATTACACCCATTCCCATAAATAGAATTCCAAAACCTAAAGCTATACTAGCTATATCTCTAACTCTTTTCTTTTTAGCTACAAGTAATATTATTGCCCCTACACCTATAAATATTGGTGCAATTGCATCTAACTTGAATGATACCATTTGAGCTGTAATAGTTGTTCCTATATTAGCTCCCATTATTACTCCTGCAGCTTGAAGTAAATTCATTAATCCTGCATTTACAAAACTAACAATCATTACAGTAGTTGCACTTGAACTTTGTATTATTGCTGTAACTGCTGCTCCAACCAATACTCCTATGTACTTATTACTTGTTAATTTCTCTAATATGGATTTTAAGCCCTCACCAGCAGCATTTTCTAGACCATCTCCCATAAGCTTCATTCCATATAAAAATAGTCCTAATCCTCCTAGCAAACCTGTAAAAATAGCAAACTTATCCATGACTCTCTCCTTATAAATTTATAATTTATATATTAAAATTATTAATTACCAAACTTAATATACAATTAATATTCGTAGTTGTAAATATAGATAGAATGTTAAATTCTTGTTAAAACTAATAACTTGATAAGTATTCACAATTTTTTTATACTTTTGTCACGGTATTGTCATATTATTGCTGTATTATAATATTTGTAAAGTAGTTAAAGCATTATTATTTACCCCTAAAACCATCTAATGGTCCCTAGATTAAATTATTCCCCAAAGTGATTTAATCTAGGGTTTTTCCTTTATTAAATTAATTTCTTTCTTCTTTTAATCTTTTTACTTCTTCTGAAGCCCTTTTTCTATCAATTTTATTAAATAAATTCTCTAATTCTAAAATTTTACCAGTTTTCTTTTCTGAATAACTCCAAATAGGGTCATATAGTCTTAATGAAAGTCTTATCTTTTTACAAGTATATGGCATAAATGGTTCTAATAAATTTGATATATTTACAACAGCTTGAATATACTCATATATTTTATTTTTATTTCCTTTTCTATTTACCTCTGTGTATATAGCTTGATATTCTTCATCAAAAGACTTATTCATTTTTTTTATAAAATTCATTATACCTAAAATTGCAACTTTAAATTTACCTTCTTCTATATTATCTCCTACTTCGAAATATAGGTTAAGTATTTCATTTCTAAAATCATTTGATGTAATTCCTACTGGTACTTCCCTTTCATAGTATTTATTTATAAAATCTATGATTTTCTTAACAAAACCTTCTAAGGAACTTACTAAGTCCCTATTTACTACATTTATAAAATCCCTCCAAGTGAAATCTGTATCCTTAATCTCTGGAGAATTTAAAGCTAAATAATAATATCTGAACTCATCCACATTATAATTATCAACTATATAATCTGCCCATATAGCCCAATTTTTTACTGATGAGAAATTTTTCCCTTCTAATTTCATATATTCACTTGATATAACTCTTAAATTAGGATTTTTTATTCCAAGTCCTGCTAGAATAGCTGGAAATATAACTGTGTGGAAAGGTATATTATCTTTGCCATGAACAAAATAAACTCTTGAATCATCTCCTTGCCAATATTCCTTCCAGTCCTCATTTTTTTCTTCTAAACACTTCATACTCGCAGTTAAATATCCCATAACTGCCTCAATCCAAACAAATATCCTTTTATCTTCGTATCCTTCTAAAGGTACATCTACCCCCCAATTAAAATCTCTTGTAACTGCTCTATCCCTTAATCCTTCATCTAAATATCTCTTTACTATTTTTTCAGCATTTTCTCTCCAACCCTTTTGTCTAATTAAAAGTCTTCTAACATCATTTTCAAAACTTGAAAGAGAGAAAAATAAATGTTTTGTTTGTTTAACTACTGTTTCATTTCCACAAAGTTTACACTTTTTATCTAAAAGGTCTTCTGCTTCAATTATCTCAGAACAACTTTCACATTCATCTCCAGATACTATTTCTCCACAATGCGGACACTTTCCTTCTATATATCTATCGGATAAAAACTCATTGCAACTTTCACAATAAGTTTGTTCTATTTCCTTTTCATATATATATCCCTTATTATATAACTCGAGTATAAATTTCTTAACCCTTTCCTCGTGATACTCTGAATGAGTCCTTGCAAATATATCAAAAGAAAATCCTAACTTATCAAAGCATTCTTTAAATTCATTATGGTACTTTTTTGTTGCTTCTAATGGAGTTATTCCTTCTTCCTTAGCCTTCATAGTTACTGGTGTACCATGACAGTCAGTTCCAGATAAAAATATAACTTCATCACCCATAAGTCTATGATACCTAGCAATTATATCACCAGGTAGTAATACTGCTATTCTTCCTAGATGTAATGGTCCATTTGCATAAGGCCATGCATTTCCTACTATTATATTCATAAAAAACCCCCTTGTTTGAATTAAGAATGTAGAATTAAGGAGAAGACTCAGCTTAGGCTGAGTCTTATATTTTTATAATTCATAAAGGCTGAATTGTTTCCTCGATTTTACATTCTTTATTCTTAATTTTTAATTTATCTTACTACGCTTCCTGTTGGTAGTTCCCCTGGATTTACTACCTTTAGTAAACTATCGCCATCAGTTGATGCTGCTAATATCATTCCTTGTGATAGTTCCCCTCTTAGTGTTACTGGTTTTAAGTTTGCTACTAATACTACATATTTACCAACTAGCTCTTCCGGCTTATAGTATTGTGCTATTCCTGAAACCACTTGTCTTTCTTCCCCATTTAAGTCTACAGTTAGTTTTAATAATTTCTTAGCCTTCTTTATTGGCTCACAAGCTAATACTTTTACTACTCTTAAGTCTATTTTTTCGAAATCCTCTATAGTTATTTCTTCTTTAATTGGAGTTATTTCTCTTTTTTCTTCTGGTTTATTAGCAGCTAATTGAGCTTCTCTTAAAGCGTCTAATTCTGCTAATTTCTTATCTACATCTATTCTTGGGAATAGTGCTTCTCCCTTTTGGACCTTAGTTCCAACTACTGTTCCATCAAAACTATTTAATGATTCAAAAGTAACATTGCTTGCAGTTATTTGTTCATTTATCTTCTTGCTTGTATCTGGTAAGAAAGCAGATAGTAGTACTGAAGCAAATCTTAAGCTCTCAACTAAGTTGTATAAAACTGTTCCAAGTCTTTCTTTCTTTTCTTCATCCTTAGCTAATATCCATGGTGTAGTTTCATCTATATATTTATTTGCTCTTCCTATTAAATCAAATATATATTCTAATGCTTCTGGTATTCTTAATTTATCTATTGCATCATTAACCTTCTTAGGAGTTTCTAAAGCTAAATTAATTAATTCATTATCTATAGCTTCTTTAACATTATTATTTGGAACTACTCCATCAAAGTATTTTTCTATCATTGCTACAGTTCTAGATAATAGGTTCCCTAAATCATTGCATAAATCAGAGTTTATTTTCTTTATAAATATTTCATTATTGAATAATCCATCTGCTCCAAATGGAATTTCTCTTAATAAATAGTATCTAACTGCATCCACTCCAAAGTTTTCAACTAAAGTTACTGGATCAACTACATTACCTTTAGATTTAGACATCTTTCCACCATCAACAAGTAACCATCCGTGTCCGAATACTTGCTTTGGTAGTGGTAAATCTAAAGCCATTAACATAATTGGCCAATAAATAGTATGGAATCTTAATATGTCCTTACCTATTAAATGAACATCTGCTGGCCAGTATTTTTCATAAAGCTCTTTGTTGTCACTTCCATATCCTAAAGCTGTTATATAGTTTGAAAGGGCATCTATCCAAACATAAACTACGTGTCCTTCATCAAAAGTAACTGGAACTCCCCAATTGAAGCTTGTTCTTGAAACGCAAAGATCTTGCAATCCTGGTTTTAAGAAGTTATTAACCATTTCATTTTTTCTTGATTCTGGTTGAATAAAATCTGGATGAGTTTCAATGTATTCCATTAACTTGTCAGCATATTTACTCATCTTAAAGAAATAAGCTTCTTCCTTTGATTTTTCTACTGGTCTTCCACAGTCTGGACAATTTCCATTAACTAATTGAGTTTCTGTCCAGAAGGATTCACAAGGAGTACAGTATAAACCTTCATAAGATGACTTATATATATCTCCATTATCATATAGCTTTTTGAATATATCTTGAACAGCTTTAATATGATAATCATCAGTTGTTCTTATAAATTTATCATAGCTGATATTCATCATCTTCCATAAATCTTTAATTCCTGCTACTATTTCATCTACATGTTTCTTAGGTGTTATTCCCTTTTCTTCTGCTATTCTTTGTATTTTTTGTCCATGCTCATCTGTTCCTGTTAAAAACATCACATCATACCCTGTTAATCTCTTATATCTTGCTAAAGCATCTGCTGCTACAGTAGTATAAGTGTTTCCAATATGAAGTTTAGTTGATGGATAATAAATTGGTGTAGTAATATAATATGTCTTCTTACACATACCATTTTCCTCCCTTAATCGTTTCTTCTTTATAAATTCTTGAATAATAAAAAAGTCCCTATATAGGTATATTAAAACCTACATAGAGACGTATTATACGTGTTACCACTCTAATTCATATTTATCTTGCGATAAATATCTCAATAGGTGACATGCCATCACCTTGCAATATAACGGTTGCTCCCGTATTTTCCTAGCTATATTGCTCAGAAAATATGCTCCAAGGCCATCTTCATAAAGCTTTATGCCACTAGCTTTCACCTAACCTAGCTCTCTTTAGACATTCTCCTTTACTACTCTTCTCTTCATTGCATTCTTTATTTATTATTATGATATTCTATATTAATTTTACTGTCAATTATTTTTATCATATCATCTTTTTTCAAATTTTTTCTTTAATAATTTATCTATTATTAATTTATCTAAAATAACCATAAATGAATTAACTAATAATAAAAAATTGAATGACTTTTCCCCTATTATAAGTAATACTATTGCATTAATTATAAATAATATCGTTCCTACTGTTCCATAAATCTTAGCAGCCACTTTATTAGAATATTCCCAAGAAAACTTATCTTTAATCGAATATTCAGTCTTATACCCAATTTTAGTATCTGGGTAATTCGTAGATTTAGTTTCATAAATTCCACCTATAACAAATAGCGCTATTGGTATTAGTTCTATCAATATTAAATAAATCCAAAAATTCATATTATAATATCCTAACTCTTTATCTTTTTTATTTATAGTCATAATTATATACTTATTTACCAAATATGTCATATATTATATTTAATTAAATTTATATGATATAATAATTTTGTATGGAGGTGTTTAAGTATGAATAATTTAAATGTACCTAATATAGGCTCTAGAAACATAAAAACTGGTATAGCCGTTTTAATATGTTTATTATTATTTCCAGGTGCCTTAAACCCACCAATTGCAGCAATTATCTGTATGCAAAGTACCATAGAAAATTCGGTGCATACCGGAATTAATAGATTAATTGGTACTTTTCTTGGTGGTATTCTTGGTATTGTTATGTTACTTGCTATAAGCAAACTTAATTTACATTCATTTTCTACAATTATATCTGCAGTAAATGTTTGTCTAATTATTTATATTTGTAATGTAATAAAAAAACCTGCTGCTTGTGTCATTGCATCAATAGTTGTTTTAAGTATTTTGGTAGATCCTGCCGTTGCTAATCCTATTATGTATTCTATAAGAAGGACAGGTGAAACTGCTATAGGAGTTATTATCGGAATATTAATAAATAGATATATAAATCCTCCAGAAGAAAAACTTAAAAAAATGGATGAACCAAATGAAAATAAATAATATAAAAAAATTCCTCCGCAATTTTTAAGAAATATAAACATTTCCTTTGCCGACTATTACAATCCTATAATCTGGTAATAAAAAAGTTAAATTAAACTTATCTGATTTAGGCGAAAGCCTAATAGCTTGGAGAATTATTTGATTTTCATCAAATACTTGTAAATAAATGCTATCTGTTTCAGATACATTTTGTACTGTATATCTTTCATTTGAAAAGTTTAAGTCAGAAACCTTATATACTCCTTCCTCAAATATATTTACTGCATATACTGATTGAGTAAATATAATAAATGATAAAAATAAGGAAACCAAACTAATAGTAATAAATTTCTTCATTATTCTAACCTCCCTTCATGGTTATTTTGGCTAGATTAATATTAAATATTCCTCTAGCCATTGAATACATAAATAAATTTAAATTTCTCTAGTTTCACCTTCTAAGAACTTAACTTCTTCTTCACTTAGATATGGACTTAATTTTTCAAATACAATTTTATGATAGTTGTTTAACCATTCTTTTTCTTCATTTGTAAGCATATATATATCTACACCGTTTAAATCTATTGGACAATATGATATTGTATTAAACTTATAAAACTCTCCAAACTCTTCTGACTTCATATCTTCTACCACTAAAAGTGTATTTTCTATTCTTATTCCATGTTTTCCTTCTTTGTAGACTCCTGGTTCATTGGTTATTATCATCCCTTTTTCTAAAGCTGTAGTATTTCCTTCTGGTCTTATTCCTTGAGGTCCTTCATGAACATTTAAAAAATATCCTACACCATGACCTGTTCCACACTTATAGTCAATTCTATAGTTCCAGAGAGGTCTTCTTGCTAATATATCTAAATTCATCCCAGTTGTTCCTTTTAGGAATTTGGCTGTTGCTAAAGCTATATGTCCCTTTAACACAAGAGTAAAATCTCTTTTTTCTTCAGAAGTTAGCTTTCCTAAAACAAAAGTCCTTGTTATATCTGTTGTTCCATCAAGATATTGAGCTCCTGAATCTACAAGAAACATTCCTTCTGCTTTTAATTCATAGTCTGTTGCCTCTGTAGCTGAATAGTGCATCATTGCTGCATGGTCTTTATAGCCGGCTATAGTATTAAAACTATCACCTTTATAATTTTCACCCATCGCTCTAAGCTCTGTCAATTTCTTACTTGCTGATATCTCAGTTATTTTTTCTTTCTTTATTGATTCTTTTAACCACTTAATAAATCTAACCATAGCTACTCCATCTCTAATTTGAGATTTTTCTATGTTAGAAATTTCAATATCATTTTTAACTGCTTTTAGTCTTGTTGTTATATTAATTTCATCTATTATTTCTATATCTTTACTTAATAGTGAATATATTTTAGCATTTAACTTACTTGCATCTATTATAGTAGCTTCATTTATTAATTTAACGTGCTCCTCTATTTCATCATATTCATATATGTTAATGCCTTGGCTATTTAATTTGATTCTGGTTTCGTTATCTATCTTATTATTATTTATATAAAGATTTGTATCCTTTTCAGTAACAATTACATAAGCAAGAGCAACAGGATTAAACTTTATATCGTTTCCTCTTATGTTACATAGCCATGCTATATCGTCTAATGATGATATTATATAATTTGCAGCTTTTTTTTCTTTCATATGGTATCTGACTTCACTTAATTTTTCTAAAGCAGATTTACCAGAATATACTTCTTCATGTATAAATATTTTACTTTTAGGAAGTTCGCTTCTTGTAGCCCAAAATTCCTCTAATAAATCATTATTCATATTTAATCTAAGCTTATTTTCATTAGCTATATTTAAAAAACCTTTATATTGATTAACAGAAAACAACTTACCATCAAATCCCAAAGTTTCTTCTTCTTTAATATTTTGCTTAATCCATTCCTCAATAGTTGGATATCCTGAAGTTCTCATTTTCATAAGTGAAATTCCAGTTCCTCTAAGTTCTTTCTCAGCTTGAATAAAATACCTTCCGTCAGTCCATAAATAAGCATCCTGATGTCCTATTAATAGAGTTCCTGCTGAGCCAGTAAAACCTGATATGAACTCTCTTCCTTTAAAATAATCTGCTACATATTCACTTTGATGTGAATCACTACTTGGAATAATATAATAATTTATATTATTTTTTTTCATAATGTCTCTAATTTTTTCTAAATTACTCACGTTAGTGCCCCCTAATTAAAATGATAAATTATTTTCTATCACTTCTTTATTTTTATATTCAATATTATATATATGTTTTAGTTAATAATCTACATAATTAATATAATATAACTCTATCTTCAGCTTATATAGTTAAATCGAAAATTCTTAATATATTGTATTTTCTGAAAATTTATTGATTCGATTAAGTTTTTCGTATATAATTTATGTAACGTATACAAGGGGGGAAGGCTTATATGGGAGACCAATCTAAATTTAAGAGCTTTATTGTAGAGGCTAAAAGAAATACATATGCTTCAGGAGCAAAAAAAGAAGAATCTTCTAGACCAAATTCTAAAGACTATGCTTACAAAAAATTTAATTATTACTATCTTGATAGTTTTGTTGGAAACAAAGATTTTATAGGTGAAGAATTGGTTTGGGATAATGAAAAAATTTGTTGGGGGATGAATTATAAAGGACAAGTTCTTGTTAAAGAAACTCCTTCTGGATTTAGTAAATTCTTAAAAGATGCTTTAAAAAAAGTATCTGATGATTGTCCATTTAGAGGACCTAGACATTTTGAGGATGAAGATTTTGTTTATGAATGTACTTGGGATGGTGATATTGCTTCTTTTAATGGTGTTGAAGCAATATATCATAAAGGAACACAAATATTTAAACTTTATTTTCATGGAGGAAATCTTAAATAATAGCAAAAAAATTTAGGAAGTTTTGCAAGTATATATACTTGCAAAACTTCCTCTTTATTTTGTAAAACTTATTTACACTGATTCCTCAACCTTTTTACCTAAGACTTGAATTCCTAAATAAACCGCTATCACAGCTATTGGAAGTACTACATACCACTTTATTCCAAATCCTGCTGGAATATATCCAAACAAAATAGTTATTACTGCTATAAACAGTGAGTACCATATTTGCGTATTTACATGAGCAATATGATTGCATCCAGATCCCATTGATGAAAGGATTGTTGTATCTGATATTGGCGAACAATGATCCCCAAAAATAGCACCCGTTAATACAGCACTTGTACTAACAATCACGTAACTCATATCTGGATTCATAGAATACGCTAATGGTATTGCTAGAGGCATTAATATTCCCATAGTTCCATATGCAGTTCCTGTAGCAAATGAAATAACTGCTCCTAATATAAATATTAAGCTTGGAAGTAAAAAGTTAGGTAATGAACCTGAAAGTAACGAAACTAAATATTTAGCTGTTCCTAAATCCTTTATTACAGAGCTTAATGACCATGCTAATAATAATATTACACCTGTTATTAGTAGAGGTTTCATACCATCTATCCATGTGTCTATAGCTTCTGAAATAGTAAATATTTTCTTAGATACTCCCATTATTATAGATACAACGCTTGCTATTAAAGCTGATTGGAATAATGCAATTGATGCATCCGATGCACTAAATGCCTCTTGTATAGCTTTGAATGATAGTGGTGAGCTGTTCATTATTTGCTGAAGAGCACTATCTTCTCCACCCATTATTGCAGAATATCCACTAAAATAAAAACATATTAAAGCTGTAATAACTAATGTTCCTATAGGAATTATTGCATTCCATATACTTAACTCTACCCCTTCCTTTGGTTCAAGATCATCATGATCCATATTAGAATCAACTGCGACCTCACTATCATTCTCCGAATTTAAACTTCTTCTTCTTGCAGCTACTTCTGCTTTATACATTGGCCCAAACTCTTTTAATAATATTGAAGTGATAAATACAAAAACTAATATTAATATATTGTAAAATCTATAAGGTATAGTCTGTAAGAAGATTCCAAACGCATCAACTTCTTTCCCTATACCATTTAAAAAAGCATCCTTTATTAATCCAACTTCTAATCCTATCCAAGTAGATACAATAGCTAATCCTGCAATAGGTGCTGCTGTTGCATCTATTATAAAAGCTAATCTTTCTCTTGATATTTTCATTTTATCTGCAACTGGTTTCATAATAGGTCCAACAATTAATGAATTAGCGTAGTCGTCAAAAAACACAGCTATCCCTAATAAAAGAGTTACTACTTGAGTACTTCTTGCAGTTTTGGCCTTTTTGGCTAATGCTTCTGCAACAGCTTTAGCACCACCCATTTTAGCAACTAAATGAATAACTCCACCTATTACTAAAACCTGTAGTATTATTCCTGCATTCCAAGGATCTGCTAGAGAGTTTAAAGATCTAGATACTAAATCTAAAAATGAATGAATAACAGCAGTAAAAAAAGATTTATCTACTAACTGTACTAAAAATGCTCCTGATAGTGTTCCTATGAATAAAGATATAATAACATTCTTAGTTAAAAAGGCTAATACTATTGCAATAACTGGTGGTATTAAAGTTAAGAATCCATAATGATTAGCATTAGATGTAGCTGTATCTACTTCCGTTGCAAAAACTATAGATGTTGATTGTAATGTTAATATTATTGTAATCAATAATATTCTTAAGTTTCTTTTATTATTCATATTTTTCTCCTTCAATGTTTAAATAAATAATTAAAAAGCAGAACAAAAAAAAGCCTTGAGTTTCACTCAAGGCTCTAATATACTCTAAATTCAAAAAGTAAAATTCCTCAAGCGATAGCTCATCACAATAACAAAACTTGTGACAGTGTTACACATATTTTATGCAACCCCAGTAACATGATCTTAAAGCATCAATCATACACTTCGGCGATAATTCCTTTCCTACTAAATCTAAGTGCTTACCTCATTAATAGTACTTTTAAGTATCGCTCCTCTACCCTTGTCTTTATTTATATTTATTTTATACAAATATTATATAATCATTAACTAACTAAAGCAACCATTAACCTATAATATATTATTTTATCTTGTTTCCATAAATGTTTCTATTTCTTCTATAGTCTTAATCATATCTTTAGTTAATACTTCATTACCATTCTCAGTAATAAGAATATCATCTTCTATTCTTACTCCTATCTTCTCTTCTTCTATATATATTCCTGGTTCAACAGTATAGACCATGCCAGCTTCTAATATAACATCCCTATTTTCTAATTCTATATCATGTGTGTCCATGCCTAAGCTATGCCCTATACTATGATAATAAAACTTTGAAACTTCATCTTTATTGGTCATTAATCCAAGTGAAATACACTCTTCAGCAATCCATTCTCTTGCTTTACTATTTAACTCTAAAAAGCTTACTCCTGGTCTCATTTCTTTAATAACTTTTTCATTTACTCTAAGAACCGCATTATATACTTCTTTTTGCCTTTCCGTAAACTTACCATTAACAGGGAATGTCCTTGATATATCTCCATTATAATATTTATATTGAGCTCCTAAATCAAATAATATTAAATCTCCATTATTCAATTCTGAGTCATTATTTACATAATGCAAAACTGTTGCATTTTTCCCTGCGGCTGCAATAGTTTTAAAAGCAAAATCATTTACTCCATTTTTCTTACATATAAAATCAAAATATGCCTCTAGTTCATATTCCTTCATTCCAGATCTAGAATTTTTCATTAATGTTTCTACACCTTCTATTGTAATTTCTATAGCTTTTCTAATTCTTTCAATTTCTTCTTCACTTTTTATGAGTCTTAAATTACCTATAAGCTTAAAAGAATTCTTTATGTTTAAGTTATAATACTTACTCTTAATTTCACTCGCATACTTATATGAGCTATTTTCTTTTTCTAAGTCTAAATAGATATTTATTTCTTCATTATCCGAAATTATCTTATCTATAAAATTATTAAATTCACCTAAATATCTCACATCTTCTATATCACAAATTTCAGGTACCTCTTCTTTTCTTATAGTTTTACCTTCCCATTTCTCTACAATTGGGTCAACCTCTTTTATAAATAAATATTCTTTTATCTTACCACTAAATTTTGATAAGACTAAAATATGATTTTCTTCATCTATCCCCGTTAAATAATAAAAGTTTCTGTTAGGTGTAAATTTATATTTTTCATCAGCAGTTTTTTTCGGGGCATTTCCAGCAAATAATATTAATAAGGAATTATCTTTAATTTTATTTAAAACCTTATTTCTATTACTTTTATAAAATTTCTTATTCATAAATTAATGTCCTCCTTATTCCATTGCTAATACCTTAACGCTAATTACATTAGGTAGTGCTCTTAAAGTATTTACTAAATGTTTTAAATCTTTTTTTACATTAGATATGTCAAGGGTTATAGTGACATTTGCAGCCATATTTATAGGTATATCTTGACTTATTGTTAATATATTTCCCTTATTAAAAGCAATACAATCTAAAACCTTAGATAAAGTTCCAGTTTCATGGGATAGTAATACAACTAATGTTATTTTCTTACTATGTATCCCTTCTGTCATTGGAAAAACATAATCTTTATATTTATAAAAGGTACTTCTACTTATCCCTGTTTGTTTCACAGCATCACTTATATCCTTTGCCTTTCCAGTAATAAGGTTTTCCTTAACTTCTAAAACTTTTTTAAAAACCTCCGGCAATACTCTCCCACTAACTATATAAAACTTTTCCGAAGACATAAAGTCACCTACCTTATATTAAAATTAAATAAGCTATATAATTAATAATTATATAGCTTATTTAAAATAAAATATATATGTTTCAATTAATAATCTACATCATTACTAAGTAATACTATTACAAGTTAACATTACTACTTAAGCAAAATTCAAAACATACATTGTTGAAACTTTTATATAAGTTTTTGAGACTCTACATAATATCATAAATTTAAAGTATAATTAAATTTATAATAAATATACTTAGATATCTACTATTATTTATATATGAATCTTATTTGATTTCTTTATTCTATTTATAAATATCTTTAAAAGCGAAATCAATATAGATATAACTCCCCCTAATGCAAAACACAGTTGAATGTTTCCTGTAAATAACCCTGCTAAAACTCCAAGTCCTACTCCATAAGCAAGAAACATAGTTAGTAATTTCAATTCCTCTTCTGACAAAAATAATTTGTCATTCCATTCCATGTTTATACACTTCCCTCCTTCTTTCTATATTTTTATTATAAGATACTTTCATTAATAACTAGTTACAAAATTATTACGTATTGATTAAAATTTGTTAATTATTTATTTAATAAATTCACTACATTATAAATTTATTCACCAAGAAAATTGCAGCTATTATAGCTGTTAAATCAGCTAATATAGCAGCCCATAATGTATGCCTTATCTTCTTAATTTGAACTGCTCCAAAGTAAACTGTTATTGTGTAGAATATTGTTTCTGTTGTTCCCATAATAACTGAGGAAATTAATCCTATTGGTGTATCCGGTCCATGTGTTTTTAGTATATCAGTAAGAATTCCTATAGCTCCACTGCCTGATAAGGGCTTTACTAATACTAGTGGAACTACCTCCTTTGGCAATCCAATTAACCCACCAATTGGTGCTACCATATTATTTAATATATCTAATAATTTTGCTTCCCTAAATATGTTCACGGCTATTATCATAGCTAATAAATATGGAAATATGTTTAAACAAACCTTCAACCCATCTTTTGCTCCTTCTATAAACCATTCGTAGACTTTTCGTCCTTTAAACATTCCATAAGTAATGATTATAATAACTATTATAGGAATTATACTTTTGGTTAAATATTGAAACATTTTATTATACACCTCCTATTAAAAATATCTTTGTAATACTTTACAACAAATAACTCCCATTATAGCAGCAATAGTACTTGCTAGTACTGCTGGAAGTATTATTGAGCCTGGATTACTTGAGCCACAAGCAGCTCTTATTGATATTACTGTTGAAGGTACTAATTGTATACAAGCTGCATTTAGCACTAAAAATAATGACATGTCATCTGATGCTGTTCCTTTTTCCTTATTTAACCTGTCCATTTCTTGCATAGCTTTTATACCAAATGGTGTTGCTGCATTACCCAGCCCCATCATATTTGCTGTTATGTTCATAACTATTGCTCCTAATGCCTTTTCATCCTTAGCAGCCTCTTTAAAAATAAGCTTTAATATTGGTCTTAAAATCTTTGCAAGTTTATTCGTAAAACCACTTTTTTCTGCTACTTTCATTACCCCACACCAAAAACACATAAGTCCTACTAGCCCTAAAATTAATGAAACAGTTGAATCAGCAGAAGATATTATAGCTTTTGATATTACCTCTCCATTACCTGTTAACAATCCAATTAATACCCCTAAAAATATCATTCCAAACCAAATATAGTTTATCAAAATCTCACCTCTTATAAATTGCTTAGGCATATTAAAATGAATAATAGACTAAAGATATTTTACTATTGGTCTATCATTTATTTGATTTTGCCTTATACAATATATGCCTTGCATAAGGTATTTATTAGTGATAGGATAAATATATGTAATATTAATTATGTTTATATGCTTAAAGGAGACAAATTATGAAAGAAGCAAACTTAAAACTAGCTCAACAAGATATAGATGATGCATTAAAAACAGTAGATGATATGGTAAGCGTCATCGATGGAGATGACCTTTCTAAAGATATCTTAAAGGAAAAGTTTCTTACATTAACAGAAAAGGTTCAAGAATTGGAAAGTATTTTAAAAACTGAAGGAATTCTTTAATATTTATTATAAAAAAAACAACTTCGATAACGAAGTTGTTTTTTTATGACTTATAACTCACATTTTTTTGATTAGATAACCCACTTCTAATCTTAAGACCATACACTATCATACTTTCTCTTACACACAGTCGAAATTTGAAAACGTTTAATAATATATTGTCATAATTATACCATGATTTTCATCCGCTAGCAATACTTCAGAACAAAAAAGTATAAAGTTTACAATTAAGGGGATATCTACGATATCCCCTTACTAATACTATTTACAGCTTTCTCTTTCTATAAGCTCATATTCAAGAATAAACTGTGATTCATCTAATTCCTTTTTGTTTAACATTTTTATAAGCATTCTCATAGCTACTGATCCCATATCATAACTTGGTTGTCTTATAGTAGTTATTTTAGGATAGAAAACTGAAGAAACAGCATTGTCATTAAATCCTATAACGCTTACATCTTCTGGAACTTTTTTTCCACGCTCTCTTAGTGCATTTATTACACCCATAGCAATTTCATCGGATCCACATACTACTGCTTCATAAGCTTTATTGCTATTTTCGAAATATTCTACGGCCTCATACCCAGTCTTAACTTTTAATCCTTTTGTATATATTAAATCTTCATCTATACTGATATTTTTATCTCTTAGGGCATTTTCATAACCTATGTATCTATCACCCCAAGCATTCATACTATCCTTTTTAGCACCAGCATATGCTATATTTTTTAAACCTTTGTTTATAAGATAATTTGTAGCTTCTTCTGAAGCTTTTATGTTATCTATTATTACACTTGGTAAGCTTTCATCCTTATCTTTAGTTTCAACTAATACTGTAGTTAAATCTAATTCATTTATTATCTGTAAAGTTTCTTCTTGCAGTGATGAACTCATATATATAACTCCATCAACCATTTTCTCTTTAAGTACTCTTAAATATTCTTTTTCCTTTTCATCATCAAAGTCTGAATTACATAATATTACGTTATAATCGTAAATATTAGCAACATCTTCTGCTCCTCTAACTATTTCAGGATAAAAACCACTTGAAATATCAGGAACTAAAATACCTACAGTTTTTGTTTTTTGCGTCTTTAAGCTTCTTGCTACTATATTAGGTCTATATCCTAGTTTTTTTATTGCATCTAAGACCTTTTTTTCGTATCCTCGTTTACAACATCTATGTCATTTAAAACTCTAGAAACAGTAGCAATTGAGACGCCCGCTTCTTTAGCAACATCTTTTATAGAAGTAGCCATACCAACATCACTCCATTTTTATTATAATCTTTTCCTTATTCTACTATATATTATCTATATATTATACTATTTACAAATAATTAATACAATATTCAAGCTTTCTCTTTATAATAACTTACTATAATAGAGTTAAAAAGTTAGAAGTTTAGTAGAAACTTCTAACCTTTTAATAAAATCTTTACCTATTTTATAACTTCTACTGTCATATTTAGCTTTTCGCCATTTATGATTGTTTCTGTATAATCTGCCTTTTCATTTACTGCAATCTCTTGCGTTAAAGTTTCTCTTTTTATTACATCAGAATATTTATTGATTACGCCTATTAACATATCATTATCTGAAATAAATAATTTAATTTTATCTGCAACCTCAAAGCCTTTCTCTTTTCTCATATTTTGAATCTTTGAAATTACTTCTCTTAAATGTCCTTCTTCTCTTAATTCTTCTGTAATAGTAGTATCAAGAACTATTCCTATTTGACCTTCTCCAGCAAAAGCATATCCTTCTAAACCTTGCATTGTTACTAGAACGCTTTCACTATTTAAAACTATTTCAGTTTCATTCACTATTATAGTTTCAGTTCCACCATTTTGAAGTTTTTGTGCTAATTCCATTTGATTTCTTGAAGCTATTTCTTTTCTTATTCCTGGAATTAACTTACCATACGCCTTTCCTAATACAGGTAAATTAGGCTTAATTTCAAAATTAACATATTGTGATAAATCAGCACCGAATTCTACGACTTTTATATTAAGTTCATCTTTTATTATATCACCATAATATTCTGGTATTACTGCTGTTGATAAAAGCATCTTTGAAAGCGGCTGTCTATTTTTTATGTTAGCACCATTTCTAGCACTTCTTCCAAGTTTAACTATTGTATAAGCTAAATCCATTTCCTTTTCTAACTTTTCATCAATAGCATTTTCATCATAAGTTGGCCATGTGCATAAATGTACACTTTCCACAGCTGATTCATCTAAGCCTACAACTAAATTTTGATAAATTTCTTCTGTTATAAATGGTACAAACGGAGCTGCAACTTTAACTAAAGTAGTTAAGACTCTATATAAAGTAACATAAGCACCAATCTTGTCTTCAGTTAAGTCTTCTGACCAGTATCTTGCTCTATTTCTTCTTACATACCAATTTGAAAGTTCATCTGTAAACTCTTCAATAATTAATGCAGCTTGAGTTATATTATATGAATTTAAATTGTCATCAACATCTTTAATTAATGTATTAAGCTTTGACATTATCCATTTATCCATTACATTTTTTGATTTAAAATCTTTATATTCTAATGGATTAAACTTATCTAAATCTGCATATAAAACATAAAATGAATATACATTCCAGAAAGTACTTAAGAACTTTCTTTGTGCTTCTTGAACATCATCAATAGAAAATCTTGTTGGAAGCCATGGCGCACTTGCTGTATAGAAATGCCATCTTGTTGCATCTGCTCCTTGTGAATCTAAAACTTCAAATGGATCTACAACATTTCCTTTTGACTTTGACATCTTTAAGCCTTTCTTATCTAACACGTGGCCTAAAACTATACAATTTTCAAATGAATTCGTATCAAATATAGCTGTAGAAATAGCTAATAAAGTATAGAACCAACCTCTTGTCTGGTCAACAGCTTCTGAAATAAATTGAGCTGGGAAATTCTTTTCAAATACTTCTTTATTCTCAAATGGATAATGTAATTGTGCAAAAGGCATTGATCCTGAATCAAACCAACAGTCAATAACTTCAGCTGTTCTTGTCATTTCCTTACTACACTTAGGGCACTTTAAGTGAACATTATCTATATATGGCTTATGCAGCTCTATATCTTCAGGAACATTAATTCCCTTTTCTTTTAATTCTTCTATACTTCCTATACATTCTTTATGGCCACATTCACATTCCCAAATAGGAAGTGGAGTACCCCAATATCTATCTCTTGATATTCCCCAGTCAATAACATTTTCTAAGAACTTTCCAAATCTACCTGTTCTTATGTTATCTGGATACCAATTAATTTTATTATTATTTTCTAATAGCTTATCTCTAAGCTTAGTCATTGCAACAAACCAGCTTTCTCTTGGATAATAAAGAAGTGGTGTGTCACATCTCCAACAGTGTGGATATGAGTGTGTATGCTTTTCAGCTTTAAATAACTTGTTATTTTCATCTAAGTATTTAACTATGCTTTCATCACACTTTTTAACAAACTTTCCTGCCCATGGAGTTACTTCTTCTACAAAGTTACCACTAGCATCTACTAAGTTTATAAATCCTATTCCATTTTTCTTTGCAACAAAACTATCATCTTCACCATATGCAGGTGCTATATGAACTATCCCTGTACCATCTGATAAAGTTACATAGTCTCCATGAATAACTTCAAATGCCTTTCCTTCAACTTCACCAAAAGGAAGTAATCTTTCATATTTAGTTCCTAATAATTCAGTTCCTTTAAACTCTTTAATTACTTCATAGTCTTCGCCTAATACCTTTGAAGCTAAATCTTTAGCAAGTACTAATGTTTCATCTCCAACTTTCGCTTCAATATAATCATAAGCTTTATTTACACATAACGCTAAGTTTGAAGGTAATGTCCATGGAGTTGTTGTCCATGCTAATATATATTTATTTTCTTCTCCTTCAACTTTAAATTTAACTATAGCAGTTAAATCCTTAACATCCTTATATCCTTGTGAAACTTCATGTGAAGAAAGTCCTGTTCCACATCTTGGACAGTATGGCATTACTTTATGACCTTTATATAAAAGTCCTTTTTCCCACATTTGGCTTAATGCCCACCAAACAGATTCTATATATGAGTTATGATATGTAACATAAGGCTGTTCCATATCTACCCAGTATCCTATTTGATTAGTCATTTTTTCCCACATGTTTACATAAGTAAATACTGATTCCTTACACTCTGTAACAAACTTCTCTACTCCATAACTTTCGATTTGCTCTTTCCCTGAAATTCCAAGTTTCTTTTCAATCTCAAGTTCAACTGGTAATCCATGAGTATCCCAACCTGCTTTTCTTATAACTTTGTATCCCTTCATAACTTTGTATCTTGGGATAATATCCTTCATAACTCTTGTTAAAACGTGTCCTACGTGAGGTCTTCCATTTGCTGTTGGAGGTCCATCATAAAATGTAAAATACTCACCATCTTGATTCATATCAAAATTCTTTTTAATAACATTATTTTCTTTCCAAAGGTTTGCTACTTCCTTTTCCATGCCAACAAAGCCCTTTGACAGTTCAACTTTTTTGTACATATATAAACTCCCTTCTTTTGATCAATTTATATTAAATATACTAGTTTAAGACTATACTTATCTTTATCATAACCCTTAATCTATATTTTACATTATTAACTATAGACTAGTAATTATTCACAAGCTGATTGCTACTAAACATAAATTAAATAAAAAAAACTTCGCCCAATAGGACGAAGATAATTCGCTATACCACCTAAGGTCATAAGTTTATCATAAAATTATGAAAAACTTTCTATTTCGAGTACAATCATACTCTATCCTTTAACGCTGGCTAACGTGAAAACTTAATTAGTAAATTTACCTTTCAGTCTCAAACTCCTAGGTGATTTTCCTTAATCTTCTCTATGACTTTCCACCAAACAGTCACTCTCTTAAAGTATCCAACTAAGTACTTTTCCTAATCACAGTCTTTAATTATTGAATAAGCTAATATAAATATAATCATTATGTTAATAATAATTATATTCTACTACAAAGTAGAATAATATAAAAGATTATATTTAGGAATATTTAAATATAATTTTCACAAAATAGTATTATCAATACCAATTGACAAACTTATACTTATCTAATAATTTTTATTAATTAGTATTGACTTTCTTTATTGATAGCTATATAATTTAATCATAAAGAATAAACAATAATTATTTTTTATCCCCTTTATTTTCCTTAGTCTATTTCTTAATATATAGGAGGAAAACTAAATGGAAAATAACTTAAACGAACAAGTCCTTGATAAGATTACTAAAGTTTGTACTTGCAAGGCAATACCAAGATCCAAAATAAAAGATGCAATCAAAGCCGGAGCTCATACCGTAGAACAAGTTTCAAAGGCAACAGGAGCTTGTACAGGTGGATGCAGAGGCTACAGATGTACCCCTACAATCCAAAATTTGATTGATAAACATCTGGAAAATAACTAATATAGTTCCCCCAAACTATATTAGCATATAGATTATATCTCCCCTAAGCCACCTGTTATGGAAACAGGTGGCTTATATTTTGTTTAAATTTAAAATAGACATATGTAAGTTTGTGCTGACCTAAAAAGGACACCATAATAAATTAACCTTACATATGTCTAATATTTCATTTAAAAAAGTCTAACTGATAATCCATAATTTTTAAAAGTATCTTTTGTCATATCCATATGTTCTAATTTTTTATTTTCAATTTTATCCCTTGTTATGCTCTCGCAGGTCAATTCATCTATTTTGTCCTCCACAAATTTTCGTATTCTTCTTGGAGTTGGTATAACAATTGCCTTAAATATCATCTAAATCCCCCAAATAATTGCTTTATACTATAATTATATTTGTATTTAAATTTTATATTCATAACTTATGGGTATAAATTTATCAATGAATTTAATATAGAAAAATTATTAAAGAAAACTAAGCTTCATCCATTTTACCATCACCAATTATTTTCTCGCAATGAATCTATATTTTCACCATCACCAGCTTTTTCTATTAATTTTAATGATTCTTTCTTTAACATATATCCTCCTTATCCCACAAACTTCCATGAGCCTTGTTAAACAAAATTATTTTGTTTAACAATAGTATTTTCCCCTATACACCTAAAGCACATAGGACGATTTTTAAGCAAAATAAAAAGCCTTAGTTTTCTAAGACTTTAATTATTTAGTATTTAAAAAGATTATACCTTAATTTATATAACACATAATCTTTTTCTTTATTTTTTATAATATTTTTTAGAATTTGCAACCTATAATATAAACGATATATCCACATATAATACAAGCAACAAGGTATGATAAAAGTATAATCACTCGTTTTGAAGTTTTCATATCTTTATATTTAACTTTATAATCTGTAAGAAGAAATATTAAAACAAAAACTAAAGATAAAATTGGATATTCATCCAAAACTCCCTTGTGAAATAATCCTATGTGAATTGCAATGGGTAAAACTATCCATCCAATCCCTCGAACAAAATATATAAATATCTTTTTATTACATAAAACTTTAATATTTCTTATAAAATAATTAGTTTTCATATATTAATAAACTTATAGCCTTTCTAAGATTAACCAAGCTGCAGGATATGTTGGCTTTAGATTTTGAATATGTGATACTCTTACACAACTAATACTCTTTTCTAAAATCATTATATACGATTGCGTCCACCAGTCCTCTGGCTTAACTCTTATATACTCAACTGCCCAAGTTCCTAATGCACCTACAAGACCCCATGGGCTACCTAGCCCTAAAGTTGCTATTATCTTTGAAACAGCAGCGCTTGGCCCAAAATTAAGAATAAGATTTTCCAATGCATTCGGTGCCGTAGCAGATTCATATATCCTTTTTATATCAGACCTATACAAATATCTTTGTGCAATCATTTTTCCTTCAGGAAGACTTTGTGCAACAATTTTTCCTTCTGAAAGATCACTATTATTACCACTCATCATGTTAATTTGCTCTTGTTTAAAAACTGGATCCTTTAATTTTTCTTTATATTCATCAACATATTCTTTTGGTACTTGAGCAATTATAGTTTGTTCATCACTCTCAGAAACAATAACATTCACAAGTGAATTTTTTGCTGAAGTACTTGCATAAGTAGTAAATGGAACAGAAATAGACAGTAACCCTGCCATAAGTAATGTTAGCAATTGTTTTGTTTTAGCTTTCATAAAATCACCTCATAATTTATTTATAATACATGAATATTTTACCATAATTAAATGTATATTTTTGTCTAATATTGTATTAATTTCAATTCTTAATAAATATTTAATATTTTAGTGGGCTATAGTTCTAAAATTTAATGCTGATATCCTATAGATCAAGATAAAGTTTACTCTATCAAAAAACCTAAACAAGTATTGATTGATTTAGATTCAATTAATTGTGAAACCTATAGGAATCAATATGGTTTTAGGTACAATTTTCATTATTCCGCAAATGGATATCATCCATTAGTTGCATTTGATGGATTAACTGGTGAATTTGTCTCTACTACCTATTAATTCACATAAAGTTATTATATTAAACTTGTACTATTTAACTTTATAATATTGATTTAATTATATATATGTTATAATTTTATAAGATTTAATTTAAAAAGGAGATAGGATAAGTTATGGCAAGTAAGTTCTATTTACATAAGGGAAAGAATAAAAGAGCTGAGCAAGGTAGACCTTGGATATATATTGATGAAATAAATGAATATGATGGTGATTATGAAAACGGCGATATAGTTGAAGTATATAATCATAAAGGATTTTTATAGGTAAAGGTTATATAAATGATAAAAGTAAAATTACTATAAGAATAATGACAACAGACATTGACGAGGAAATAGATTATAATTTTTTTAAAAAGAGATTTTCTAATGCATTTGAATATAGAAAAACTGTTATAGATATATCATCTTGCAGGTTTATTTTCGGGGAGGCTGACTTTTTACCTGGCCTTACTGTTGATAAATTTGAAGATTATTATGTAATTCAAATTTCTACTCTAGGTATGGATAAGTATAGAGATATAATAGTTAAAATTTTAGTTGATGAGTATTCTGCTAAGGGCGTTTATGAAAGAAGTGATATAAAAACAAGAGAAATAGAAGGCCTTGAACAAACCAAAGGATTTTTAACTGAACCCTTTGATACAAATGTTGAAATAATAGAAAATGGAGTTAAATACATAGTTGATTTAGAAAACGGCCAAAAAACAGGATTCTTTTTAGACCAAAAAGAAAATAGAGCTGCTATACATAGAATTTGTAAGAACAAGGATGTATTAGACTGTTTTACTCATACAGGGTCTTTCGCATTAAATGCTGGTATTGCAGGAGCTAAATCAGTATTAGGTATTGATGTATCTCAACATGCCATCGATTGTGCTAGAAAAAATTCAGAACTTAACAATCTTCAAGATACTGTTAAATTTGAATGTCATAATGCCTTTGATATTCTTGGTGACTGGTCTAGAGAAAGAAAACAATTTGATGTTGTTATTCTCGATCCTCCAGCATTTACAAAGTCAAGAAACACAATTAAATCTGCAATTAGAGGCTATAAAGAAATAAATCTTAGAGGTTTAAAAATGGTTAAATCAGGTGGTTATTTCGCAACTTGCTCTTGCTCTCATTATATGAGTGAAGAACAATTAAAGAAAACAGTTCAAGAAGCAGCTCATGATGCTAGAAGAACCTTAAGGCAAGTTGAAATAAGAACTCAAAGTGCAGACCATCCAATTTTATGGAATTCCGATGAATCTTATTATCTAAAATTCTTTATATTCCAAGTTATATAGTAATTTAAACAAATTCATTTAAAAAGCTATTATTTCATAAAATTATAATTGTGAAATAATAGCTTTTTAATTTTTATTTATTATCTATAGAATTCTTGTGTTGCATAATAAGTATCTCCTATCTTAAAAACACCAATGCCTATACTACTAAAATTTGATGATAATATATTAGCTCTATGTCCTGGTGAATTCATCCAATTATCCATAAATTGTGTTGCTAAAGCAGAATCTCCTCTAGCACCTTGGATATAAGCAATATTTTCTCCCCAAGCATTATATGATACTCCATCTGCTTTCATTTGTTCTGTAATTAATCTACCTTGTGGGTCTTTATGATCAAAGTATCCTTTATCTCCCATATCTTTTGATTTTATTCTAGCATAGTATTCCATAGTTGTATTATAACTTAGAGCTGTAAGTCCCGCTGCTGCTCTTTCTTTATTTACTCTTTGAAAAATAGCTTGCTCAATTTCTGCTATATAATTACTATTATCTGAGGTTGATGGTTGTTGTGGAACCTCTGGCGTAATAGTATTAGGATTAACACTACCTCCTTGTGGAGCTTGAGGCGCTTGTTCTGGTTGACTCGGAGGTACAGTTTCGTTATTAGAATTATCATTATTATTTGGAACATTACCACCTAAATCAGGACTTCCATCATTATTTTCTTCATTAATATTTGGTCCTCCATCACTATTATCTGGTATCTCAGTCTCTTTATTTTTATCATTATCATTCTTATTTTTATCAGATGCAAGTTTTTTGTTTTCTTCAATATTAGTTGTGTTATTATCACCAACTTCATTTTTAGAATATGTATAGTATACTCCACCAGCCACTGCTATGGCTAAGAATCCCGAAATTATAAGAGTAATTATTCTAGATTTGCTCATAGGAATTTCCTCCTTTAATTTAATCTTATGTACAATATTAATAATATCATAATAATAGATTACACTAAATATGAGTTACCTTGTAATTAATGAAAATGTTTTAATAAAAGGATAAAATTATTTACTATTGATAAATTTTAAAAATTAAGAAGAAACTTAATTTTTATTAGTTGAGTTTCTTCTTAATTATTTTTTTAATTTTTATGATTTTATTATCTATTAAACTCTTATATTATATAATACACTTCATTTAATTTTTGATTAAAACTTTTCTATATAATTTTTAAGTTAATAAAGTTTCTTATATCTTCTTCTAAAATCATATTATATTTCTAATACTTTTTAAATTATTCTATTGTAAATTTCCAGTTTCCCTTTTGCAAAATATCGATATCATCAAGCTTAAGGTTTATTTTCCTTGTAAGCTTTTCAAAGATACTTATATCTTCATAATCAATATTTATTTCGCCAATTAAATTTTCCATATTCCCCATTCCTCCACTGTATTTAGAACTATCTAAAATCATATATATAAATCTATCACTTGAATTATTATTAGAAAAATCAAGACCTATTACAACTTCATCATTTGATCTTTTTACTTCTGTTATCTTTGCAATATCATCTATTCCTTCGAATGACAACTCTTGATTTAATTTATAATCTCCTGCATATTTAGGATCTTTAATTGTTATTTTAGTGGGATTTTTAAACTTATATTCTAAACTTATTTCCTTTATTTCTATATTTATTTTTCCATTATATTCTTCTAATATTTTATATTCCTTCCCAGTACCATCATTACTAGCTTCAAAGTTCAAACTTTTTCCGCCTTCATCTAACACCTTATCAATTTTTATATTTCCTATAGATACATTATACTGCTTTGAACTTATCGCACTTTCATCATTCCAAAGTCTAAAATATCTTTCTCCTTGTACATAATAACTAGTTCCACCAATTAATATACCTTTATTATCTATATTTCCACCAATATCATTATAATTATATTTATACTCAGCCTTTTCTAAAGTTACTTCCTTTAGTTCTTCATCTTTAAACATTAATACAAATTTATTCACTTTTTTGTTTTTTATATTAATTCCAACTTCTATAATTGATGTAGTACTAAAACCAATACCATAACCGTCAATATTAATTACTTCTCCATCTTCTAACTTTATTTTAATTCCAGATGCTATTTCTTTAGCTTCTTCAGGATATGATTCTGATATTATTTGAACAAATAAATTCTCGCCTTTCTTTATTATACCCTTAACTAATATATCCTTATTATTGATATTTACTTTAAAAGGCTCTTCTAACATATATATTTCTTTATCTTCTTCTAAAGAAATAATACCATGTGAAGCACTAAAGACTAATTTTTCTTTTATTTTAGCAATTACATCATTTCCTATAGGAGATATTACAAATATAAAGCTTAAAAATAATAGTGCAACTATTAAATATCTTCTTTTGTTATTATAAAATATTTTCTTATATAGTCTCCTTTTTATTCTTTTCTTATCAATTTTATTTAATGAAATTTCTTCATCTATGGTTTCTATATTAAGATTGTTTAAATATTCATAAATATCTTTTTCTTTCATACTATAATACCTCCTTTTCTCCATAGAAATCTTTTTTTATTTTTTGTCTCCCCCTAAATATCCTGGTATTTATATTGCTTATTGTCATTCCAATTGCTTTACTTATTTCAATACTTGTCTCTCCTAGTAAAAATTTTCTAATAAAAATACTTTTATCAGGTTCTTCATAGGTCATTATAAGTTTCAGTAACCTTTTTGACTCTAAACTATTTATAAACTCTTCTTCTAAATCCTTTTTGTCAGATATATTTTCATCTATTATTTCAGTATTAATTCTTTTAGAATTTTTCCTAAAATAATCTATTGCTTTATACTTTGATATCCCCGCTATCCAACTTTTAAAGTTATCTCTAGTTCCTATAAATTTATATCCATTTTCCCATACAGCAATAAACACATCATCTATACATTCTTCTATTAACCCTCTGTCTCCAATTGACTTAAGAGCATTAGTGATTATTGTATTAACTAATCCTCCATAAGTATCTACAATATAATTTAAAGCTTTAGGATGCTTCTTCTTTAAGTTCTCTATAAAGTTATTCTCATCAATTCGCATTTACTCACTCCTATTTACTTCTTCATCTTATATATCGATAATAAATTAAAAATATTACAATTATTTTCAAACAAAATAAAAGATGACTAAGTGTAATGCTTAGTCATCTTTTATTGAAATAAATTCTATAATTATAGGAGTTTAGTTTGTTTGTATATAATCCATACTATTAAAAGTGTGGAGCTTTTAATAGTATTTTTTCCGCTTAATTGATATTCATTATCAATCTAATATTATAATATAATCTTTTCATATTATTGTCAATAGAAAATTTAAAATAATTGAAATTTATTATCATTTACTAATTATAGATATAGTTTTGCTACTTTTATTGACTATGGGAACTATATCAACAATACTTTTTTTACAACAATATTTTAAATCCTCTTCTAAATTTAAAGCTTTCAATACATTATAATGCCTAGCATTTTTTATATACTGTACCACATCACTATTATTAGCATATATATATCTAGCCGTCTTTGCTATATCTGATAAGTTATGTTCATGACTTTGGCACAATAAATTTATCATATATCCTGAACATATAAAATCATCCATAGAAAATTCACCATTGGTTCCTGAATTTATAAATACTATATCCTCTTCTTGATTTTTTAATAATTCAACAACAGCATTAGCGTTTATCATTGCTCCTATTAATATTTTCTTTGCCTTTAAACTCAAATTAATAGCCCTTGTCCCATTAGTAGTGCTTAATATAATTACCTTTTGGTCTATCTTTTCTTTAGTATATTCTAATGGTGAATTTGTGAAGTCAAATCCTTCTATTTTTACCGCTCTTCTTTCTCCTCCAAGTAAAGATGGTATTCCTAATTTTGAAAGTTCCATTTTCTTCTTAAAAGATTCTTCTACGGTCAACATTGGAATGACTTCCTTCGCTCCATTGGCTAAGGCTGTAATAATAACAGATGTTGCTCTTAGCATATCTATCACTACCACAGTTTTATTTTCTAGATATTCTTCCTTAATATGATCCGCTGATATAATAACATCTATATTCATAAAAACCCCCTTGTAATAAAATGCGAAGCATTTTTCAGTTCACAGTTCACAAGGCACAGTGCACAGTTATTAATTAGTTGAGAGTTGAAAATTGATAGTTGAAAGTTATGGATGAAACTACTACGTAGTTTCTAAGATTAGGACATATAAAAACTCTAAGAGTTTTTAATAATAGTTTTCTTATTATTTCAATAACTCTCCACTTTCCACTCTCAATTATCAACTAGAAAAAACTGTGAACTAAAAGAAATTGCTTCGCAATTTATATAATAACCTGTTACCTGTTCCCTGTTCCTTGTTCCCTTACCCAAAAATTGTGAACTGTGAATTTTGCACTGTGGACTAAAATAAATTGTGAAGCAATTTATTTAAAAGTTTTCCCTTGCCAAATATCATTATCTTCTAATGCTTTATCTATAGCATTTAACACTTCCCATTTTTTTAAACTCCACATAGGACCTATTAATAATTCTCTTGGGGCATCTCCTGTTAGCCTATGAACAACCATTTCTTCTGGCAACATAGAGACTCCTTCACATATTAAATCTATATATTCTTCTTGGCTTAACAATTTTAACTCTCCGCTTTCATACTGTCTAACCATCTTTGTTCCCTCCATTAAATGAAGCAAATGAAATTTTATACCTTTGGCTCCTGAATGTGCTATATAATCAACAGTCTTTAGCATATCCTCTTTTGTTTCTCCTGGTAGTCCAAAAATTGTATGAGCTACAACTTCTATATTTCTTTCTAATAGCCTTTTTAAAGTATTATCAAACACTTCAAAATCATATCCTCTATTAAAGTCTCTTGCCGTTTCATCATTTATAGTTTGTAGGCCTAACTCTATAATTAAATAAGTTTTTTTATTTAGCTCTGTTAAGAACTCCAAAACATCATTATCGATGCAATCTGGTCTTGTTGCTATTGATATTGCTACTACATTTTTTTGCTTTAAAGCTTCCTCATACTTTTCTCTAAGTTCGTCTACTGGAGCATATGTATTTGTGTAAGCTTGAAAATATGCAATTAACTTTCCATCCTTCCACTTTTTCTCCATCATATCTTTTCTATCTTCAAACTGCTTTGTTATTGATAAAATTCTACTTCCTGCAAAATCTCCAGAACCTCTTGCGCTACAAAAAGTACATCCCCCCGTAGCAACTTTCCCATCCCTATTAGGCATGTAAATCCTCCATCTAGTGATATTTTATACACTTTTTCATTAAATTTATTTCTAAGATAATAGTTTAAACTATGATATCTCTTACCATTCCATGTTTTCATAAGTTCCTCCTAAAAAGTAAAAGTACAACTTTATTTTAAGTTGTACTTTTATTCTACTACAATATTTTTATATGTTAAGCCTTTTATGAATTAAATATTTTTTCAATTTCTTCCTCTTCCATATTTACTTTATAATTACCTATAACTTCTTTGTTTATATTATCTAATTTAGTCTTTCCTGTTACTTCAATAGTAATTGTATTTTTATCAAATTCCTTTAATGCTATGTTATACTTATCTTCTGGAAACATCTCATTAAATTTTAGCTTAATAAGATCACCTTTTGATGTGCTATAAACATTCATTCTATTTAATGAATTAGAATTTAAATAACTTACTATTAAATATTCCTCTTCCTTTGAGAAAATCAAGTCTTGTAACTTTATGTTATCTAAAATATCTAGTGATATTACTTTTTTGGCTATAGGTTTATCTAATACTTCTTCTAAATTGGTACTTCCTGTAATTCCTTTATCTGCCGATCCACCAGCTTCTTCTGATTGTGCTTGAGCCTGTGCTTCCTTACTTTCTTCCATATATGCAATTGATATAAATGATTTATTATCACCTATTGTTGAAATTGCTACCTTTTGGCCTCTATATCCTATTGATATAGGCCCAAATTTTTCATTTGGTGTTTGTTCTTTATAAAGCATTACTTTATTTTCACTTAAATAAATATCTCTTGGCAAATTGTTTAATGTTAGTATTAAATCACTTTTTCCCCCATCCTCTCCAATAACTCTTAATGATCTATCTCTAACAAAAACTTGTTTTTTGTTTATAGATTTAATTTCATCTATTTTGTATTCATCACCAATCTTAACTACCTTTATTGCATAATTATCTAAATCACATCTTGATTCTGATTCTGAATTTCTAACTACATTAAATAATATATATGCAGATCCTGAGGATTCTATTAAATTATCAGGTGCATAAGATATTATTCTTGTTCCTCCCATAGATATTTCTTTATTTTTACTTATAAGTTGATCTGTACATAAATTATTTGCTTCTTCAATATTATTCTCTTTTACATAATTTAAATAATCCTTTGCTACTTCTGATGCTGCTTTAGGGTTAAATAAATCTATGTTGGCCTCTTCATGAATTTCTTTTTTAGAACATGATAATAAAAAAAGATTCATAATTACTAATAAATAACACATTATTATTTTTCTATTCTTCACTTATAATACCTCCTTACATATTGTCCTTAAACTTATTTTCCCTAAGAATATATACCTTATTCATTTTTGAAGAATAAAAGTAACTCAATACATATATATTTGTTAATAGATAGAAATTAGGGGGATATATAAATGAAACGGGAACTTTCTAAAATTTTTCAAATAGCTGTTGTTTTTATAGGAACAATAGTTGGTGCTGGACTTGCTTCTGGACAAGAGATTAAGGAGTTTTTTACTTCATATGGAATATCTAGTTTTGTAGGAATTATAGCTTGTGGCATATTTTATGTAATCATGGGTACTATGGTTTCCAAAATAAGTATTAAGTATAAGTTAAACTCTTATGGAGATGTAATTAAAGTAGTTAGCCCAAATCTTCTTGGTAAAATAACTGGTGTTATCACTACTCTTTATCTCATTTCTAGTGCATCAATTATTTTAGCTGGTAGCGGAGCTTTAATAAATCAATTTTTTGGAATACCTAAGATAATCGGTTCTCTTATAATGATAGCCTTAGCTATATTTTTCCTTTTAAGAGATACTGATGGATTAATAGAGATAAATTCCTTTATTGTTCCAACTTTGGTAATAACTATCACTACAATAACCATACTATATTTTATGTTTTGCAAAGATATGATTTCATTAGAATTTTTGACTAAGTTTGAGCCTAAAAAAACAGGGATAACCTTATCTACTATTTTATACTCAGGTTATAATACACTTTGTTGTTTAGGAGTCTTAGTTCCTTTAAGTAATCAAGTTAGAAAGCCTAAAACCATGTTCTATGGAATAGCTTTAGGAGCTTTAGGTTTAGCTGCTTTAAGCTTTGCAATAAACTTCTTGCTAATGATAAATCAACCATATATACATCAATATGAAGTACCTTTGTTATTTGTGGCTCAGCGTTTTGGAAACATAATTCAAGCATTGTTACTAGTTGTAATTTGGTTGGAAATGTTTTCGACTGAAGTTTCTGATGTTTACTCTATAAGTAAGACATTAGATAATACTTTAAACATAGACTTTAAGAAAGCAATTTTCTTAGTTATAATTATTGCTCTTCCTATATCAAGAATTGGATTTTCTAAGTTAATAGGATCTCTATATCCTTTTTTTGGATTACTTAGTTTAGTATTTATAATCCAAACTATTTATTTTTATTTTAAACATAAACATGAGTTAAATTAAAAGTCCTAAATAATAAAACAAAAAAATTACACCTAAGTTCCAATTTTTTGGACCCCTGAGGTGTAATTTTTTCCAATTATATTTCTATATCATTTGCAAAGTTGTCTCCAACATCCTTAACCTTTTGAAGTGTTTCAATCATATCTTGAATATTATTGGTAAATTCTTCTATATTCCTGTTAACTTCTTGTGATGATGATGCGTTCTCTGTTGCAATTGCTGCCAATGAATCAATAGTTTTAAACATTTCTTCTACAGACTCCACTTCACTATTTAATTGAGTTATTGATTTATTAGTTTCATCTGATACAACTTTAATTAGGTCATTGGCTTCTGAACTTATTTTTCTTACATTTTCTAAGTTAGTAGTTTCTAATTCTAATACGCTATATTGACTTTCTATGCTACCTACTAATGAATTTATTTCATCTGCAAAATATAATAAATTACTATTAATATCCTTTACCGCTTGTTGAGATTGCTCAGCAAGTTTTCTAACCTCTTCTGCAACTACAGCAAAGCCTCTACCTTGTTCGCCTGCTCTTGCTGCTTCTATTGAAGCATTTAATGCTAAAAGATTTGTTTGTGCTGCGATTCCTGAAACTAATGATACTATATTAGTTATATCCTCAGTTTTATTTTTAAGATTTTTACCTTTTTCTTTTACATTCATAAATGATTTTAAGGATTCCTTTATAGCTTCACTTGACTTATCTACATTAATATGACTTTGATTTATCTTTTCTACTGATTTATCTAGCTCTACTTTATTTTTATTTTCAGATTGTACAAGTTCTTTTAAAGCTACCATATTTTCATTGGTTTGTTTCACAAGAGTTTCAGTGCTTATTTCTTGTTGAGTAGCTAATTGTGAAACCTGTTCGGAGTACTCTGCTATTTCTCTAGTTGCTTCCTTCATTTTTTCTGTAGTATTGTACATATTGTTAGTAAATACTGACAACTCATTTATTGCAAGATTAGCAGATGTTGAATCCTTACCTATGCTATCTTTTAATTTTGATATTCCTAAATATATTTTTTCAAGCTTATCATTAGTTTTAATGCTTCTATCAATATCTTCAAAATTTCTATTTTCTATATTTTCTATTATGTCATTTAAAGGCTTCACTGTCATATATGATACAATAGCTGAAATGACTCCTGATATGCCCCCAATTAATAGACCCTTAGCCAATCCTGAAAGTGCTATACCAACACAAGTCATAATTATAAATATAGGCATAGTCATCTTTAACTCTAAGCTTTTTAAGCCTATACTTGATAAAGCTTTACTAAAATTATACTTTTTACTATGTTGAATAGTATTTTCAAATTTTATGTGTACTTTAAGTTCTCCCTTTTTTCTCTCTATCTCTTTTACTT
The DNA here is from genome assembly GCF_000401215.1 of Clostridium sartagoforme AAU1. Lineage (GTDB taxonomy): Bacteria > Bacillota > Clostridia > Clostridiales > Clostridiaceae > Clostridium > Clostridium sartagoforme. The sequence continues at coordinate 51,496 of NZ_ASRV01000091.1, forward strand.
CGATTTTTTCACCAAAATATTTAGCACTTCCATGTAATAACCCTAAAAAATAATCAAATAGTTCTCTATCTGATCTATATGTAAAATATATGCTATCATTTGTTACCGGTTCCAATACCATTTTAGGTGGTTTTGCTCCCTTTATCTTCTTCATTATTATTGCATGTATAAAGTTAAGGGAATTTAAAAATTTATATAAATTTACCCTTTTAAAGAATACAGGATAGTCCTCTAAAAACTTATTTAAATTATTTTCCCCAATAATTTGCCATAATTTATTTATTGGAGTATCTACATTATTAGCTATAATTTCTATAAGTTTAAATATTTTAGTATCATCTACATCTTCTAAAGGTGTAAATACTATATCTTCCGACCAATCTACAGATTTTAAACTTTTATTTATAATATCATTTCCATACAAATCTCTACATGTTCTTATCCATGTAGAAACAACTGTGCCTTTCATAACCTACCTCCCTAATTTTATTTAATTTATAATAACACCGTTAAGATTATCACATATTTATATCTATTATACCTCTATTATAATAAAAAAAGAAGTACTGTCGAAGGATGTATATTTTTTTTATAAATACCTATTCATGATAAAAAATTAATAATACAAGATGGAAACTTAACAAAAAACTCCCGTAGGAGTTTTAAAAATCAAATCATTTTTAATTGTTAATTTGTTTATGCTATACCATATCATCTATATAATTAAATTTAGGAACTGTTGAATCATAATAGTTATCAAAAGACCTAGGAGGTATAAATATTCTTTGAACATTTCTAGCACTACTTCTTAATTCTGCTATTCTTGTTACACCTACATAAATATCTGATATTTTATACCAAGTTGCATAATCTACTATTCCTGTTTTTGGTAAATTAAATACTCCTTGGAATACTCTTACCGCCTCAGCAGTTTTAGCGCCATATATACCATCTTGAGCTACTTTAGGAATTAATGGATAGTTTTGTGATATTCTATTTAAAAATTCTTGTACTGTTCTAACTTCTTGTCCTGAAGAACCTACTATTAAATTATATCCTGGATATGATTTAGGAATACCTTTAACTTGCTCTGCAGTTACTAATTCTATATCACTTCCATAAAAACTTGTTAATATATCATAAGGACCTTTCCCTTGATCTCCTAAGTATTTGCTTCCCCATTGAGTCATCCATCCTGGACAAGATACATTCTTTCCATCACAATATTGAGCTAATAGAGGTTGCTTCCGCCCTATTCTTCTTATATAAGTCGCAAAAATATCATCCACTACTCTACTAATACTTTCAAATATGTTTCTTCCATAAGTAAATGCATGATCGTATGCTGTTGAATTTGTAATATCAAAGTTCTTTCCCTTACCCCTATACCATTCCGTATATATTCTATTTAAGGTAAAAGAAATTATAGCATATATATTTGATCTTATTGTATTTTCTGACCATGTTGAATATATTTCACAAGATGCTACATTTTTTATATAGTCTTTATATAAAACTCTATAATTTGGTGCTGATGTATTATTAGGCCCTCCTGCATGAACCACTATAAATTCAGGTACAACTGGTGTTTGTAAAACTACTCCACTTGTTGGAGGTGGTAATGGTTTATCCTCTTCTTCTGGAATCTTCTCAGGATAATTTCCATTTAATACATTTGGTCCTATATTTATAATTTCGTTTATATTTGCTACATTTCCTCCGGTAGCTCCAGTTATCCCATTTAAATCAGTGATACCATTTAAGCCAGTAACTCCATTTGAGCCATCTGTTGCACTTAAGATTGTTGGAGGGATGGCTGTATTAGGTGGAATATTTATCGTTTCCGTTCTATAAGCTCTATTCAAAGATTCTATAAGATTACACTCTTGTATTGCTAATTCTTCCGGGAAAACTTGGCATCTATTTATTAATATACTTTGGAATCCATCTTTTTCTACTCTTATGTCATACATACTATAAGGTACTTGTCCTGTTGGCTGCTGTGAATATTCTAGTGGAGGAGCATCTAATTCTACTATTTCAGATTCTCCCATAGAGTTAGTTGATAAAACTATATCATTTGTACTTTCGCCTCCAATTGACGGTCTTATAACTATTCTCGTATCATCAACGGGTATATAACTTTCCTTAACAAAACATTGTACCTTTAATCTACCCTTTTCTGCCATATATTACTCCTTTAATATTTTTCCTCTAATTAATATATGCTTTTATAGTTAAAATAGTTCTATTATATTTCTTCAGGCTTACTTACAAAAAAATCATTATCCTCATAGTCATCATTTGATCTTGTTTGATCAACTCCACCTGCTAAATTTTCCCTTATAGCATCAAATACTCCTTTCATGTTAATTGTTCCATATCCCCACTGCTCATTTGGATATATATCTCCAACTCTCATACTAGTTCCTCTTATTAAATAAGTTCTTATTTCCGTTGCATATAAACTCGGATCATTACCATTAACTATTCCCCATTGCATTAAAAGTGCACAACATCCTGCTGTAATGGAGGTCCCCACAGATGAGCCACTAACTATCCTAGTTCCTCCGCCTGGTGTTGTAACTATTGCATTTATTCCTCCTGCTGCAATATCTGGCTTTATTCTCCCATCTCTTGTGAATCCTCTACCAGATTGTCCTATAGTTGCATTGTTGTTTTGATTATAAAATGCTGCTGCTATTACACTTCTTGCTGTTGCAGGAATTGTTAGTGTCGTATATTGACTTGGACTTAAGAACTTGGTATCTGGATCAAGTAAACTTCTTTGTGGTAGCCAACTCCAGTATCGTCCATCCACTACATAATCTCCATATAATCTAAATTGCCATATTCCTTCCTTTAACCCTCTTGCTTCTATACTTATTATCTGGTCTCCTGTAAAAAGATCTGGATATATATATGAAATTCTCATTCTTGTTCCTTCATAAATAAAATTTACCTTTTCAACTTTATTTAGTCTTACTGGTATTCTTTCAACGACTTCTCCAGAGGGCGATACTACTCCTATTGAAACCTTATCAGGTTGTTGAATATATATTTGAAAATTTAAATCTCTTTGTCCCTTTCCAATTCTGATTTCTAAAGTTCTTATTTGCCCTGGTCTATCAAACCTTCCTTCTGTATGTGTGTCTGTATCACCTTCATTTCCAGTACCCGTAACACATACTACTCCTAGTTGAATACTTATTTGTGATATATATGCCTCAACTACATTGGTCCCATCATGTGATCCTATATTGCTTCCTACAGGGAGACATATAACCATAGGCTTCCCTAAGTCACTTGCTAACATATTCAAATACCGTATTGCTAAAGATAGTTCTATACTTGTATATCTTCCACTTCCTGGTGTACTAACACCTGCATAATCTAATATCACACTTGGAGCTTGTTTCAATTTAACTATTGCAAACTCACAATCTGGAGCTATTCCCATAACTTCTGGATTTATTCCTCTAGCACCAACTAAACTTGCCACCATTGTCCCATGTCCTATATCATCTTTAGTTCTAACTATTGCATATGGATCTTCTCCTCTTTTATTAGCTTGTATAGCTTGGTTTATTTGATCACTATTATACTCTACGCCTAGCTTAACATCATATATTCTACTATTTCCTTCTATGCTTTGATCCCATATTCTTACTATTCTTGTAGTCTCGTCTTCTCTCATAAATTCACTATTTAAGTAATCTATTCCAGTATCTATAATTCCAACAATAACGCCTCTCCCATTTAGTTGTATAAATGGATTGTTATGAAATAACGGAGCCCCACTTGCTTCTACAGGTGAAGATTGCTCTAATGTATAAATTACAGGTATTTCTATTGAAACTACATCTTTAACATATGGCTCAAGTTCTAGTACTCTATTAAATGGTATAAAAGCGATTCCAAAGTTATTATCTACTAACACAATTGATGCACCTGGTATATCATTTACTTTTAGCGCTTGCTCCCTAGAACTATATTCAATTAAAAAACCTACAACCTCTGAGTAATTCTGATAATTTTGAAGTGCTTCACTTTGAAGATCCTTGTATATACTCATTTGTCTATACTTATTATTTTTGATATCCACTTCCTTTTCCTCCAATTTAATAAAAACGTTATTTTCCTCAGCCGTGATATCTTTATAATTAATTCCATTGCTATCGCTTTGTTTTTCTTCATCATATCTATAATTCCCACTATTTCTAGTACCAATAAACCCTATATTATTTATTATACTTTCTATAGCAGAACTTAGACATACCTCTCCATACCCCCAACTTGGATCAGGATACTTAACATCTGTTCTAGGCCTTTTTGCAGATGTAACCAAGTAGTATTTTAGCCGCTCTCCATATAAATACGGATCATTTCTTTTAACAACCCCCCACTCCATCATTAATGCAGCTATTCCGGCTACATGCGGAGCTGCCATAGATGTTCCGCTTTTAGTATCAAAAGATCTATTTGGAGTTGTTGATGATATATTTTCTCCTGGTGCCACCAAATCTGGTCTTATTGTTTGAAATATATAGGGCCTTCCTCTTCCACTAAAAGGTGATATATTATTAGTGACATAGTTATAGCTCCCAACTGCAATTATATTACTAACAGTTGCTGGTATTCCCAGTGTATTTAAAACTGTGGGTTGAAGAAATTTTGTGTTAACATTTAATCCTTCTGATATTGGTAACCACATATCAAATAAACCTGTATATTCATTTAATAAAAATATCCTAATTTCCCATTGACCTGAAGATATATATTGTCCATTTGTAAGTAATGCAATAGATATTTCTCCTATTAAGTCAAATGGTTTAGGCCCTGTATAAAATACTTGATATCTATCTCGTCCAATAAATCCTTCGTTGTATCCTTCACGTACTATTATGTCTCCGCTAGTTGCTGCTGTAGGACTAATTATTCTTATCGCTATTTCTGATAAGACAGGTTTATATAAGTTTAATATAACAGCAGCTTCATCTTCGGCTATATTTATAAGTATTCTCTTTTCTCCTGATAAATCCCCACCAACATGATGCGCCGCATCTCCTTCATTTCCTGCTGCAATAACAATTGTAATTCTTTCTAGAGTAGCTATAGTTGATATATATTGTTCTAATAAACTGCTACCATTATGAGCTCCATCATTAGTACTTAAGCTTATATTTACTACTAATGGTTTAGTTAGCTCCTTTCCCTTATCTACTAAGAATTTAATTCCCCTCATTATGTTTGTACTAAGAGCATACTGTCCTCTAGTGCACTTAACCATAGCAATCGAACTTTCCGGAGCTACACCATAAAAAGCATTATTTATATTTCCACCAGCACAAGCTATACCAGCCACATGAGTTCCATGTTCTGTATTGTCATATGAAGGTACAATTGTAAATGGATCTTGATTCTGTAGTGCAGTATTTATGATTTCCCTATTATAAACTTTGCCATTATCACTTAAATCATATATATAATCTATTCTTGTAGTCCCATCCTGATTTCTAAACGCTGGATGAGTATAATCTATTCCTGAATCTATAAATCCAATTAAAATTCCTTCACCTCTAATGTTATATCCTTCTCTTGCTGTATTTACGCAAGCAGCTCTATTACTCTGAGCATCTGTTGTATATAAACTCTTCGGTAATTCTATATATTGTATTGAGTCACTACTTGCTAATCTCCATAGATTCTCAGTTGGTATATTGACTATTCCAAATCCAAACCCTAAATTTTCGTAGGTTCCACCTAAACTTTGGACGATACTTCTTACATTTTCCTCACTATCTCCTGATATTATAGTAACTTCTATTATATTTAATTGTGAAAATTTATCTCCATAGCTTATTCCTAATTTACTTAATATGTTCTTCGGTACATTTTGTATTAATCCTAATACTGCATCTACCTTATTTGGATTTATGTTTTCTATCGTTATCACCTCTACAACTTGTTTATAATAATATATGTAATTATTATAAAAGTGAGAATTTAATTTATAAATTTGTTTCGCAGATTATATTTTGCTTTGCAAAATATTGAATAAAGAAATAGTGAAAAATTTAAAAAAGGCTATTTTGAAATTAGCAACTTCAAAAATAACCTTCTTAAATAGTATTATAAATTTATTTCCAATCTTTCTAGTTTAGCTAATACAGATACTTCACTAATATTCATAGTCTCTGTTAATAAACTTCCACTATTACTAACTAATAAAATTTTTGAGTTTCCTAAACTTTTTACTTGCCTTATAGCTCTTTTACCTTTATATTCAACTAGAAAAATTCCATTACTGCTTATTTCCTTAACTAAATAAGAAAAAGCTAAATCACCTTTTAACATTCTAAATCCAGACATTTCATCATCCTGAACTTCTAAATATAAAACTTTATCTTGAGAATATCCTTCCACCTTATTAGAATGAATTGGTAATTCCTTGAATCCCTTGCTGTTCTTAAGTGAATAATCAAAAATCGGAATATTCTTCAGTACTGAAGAAAAAGCACTAGCCCAAACCTCATCCTTCTCAATTTTCTCTCTAGATACTCCTCTATTACTTGTTTCTTTTATTGATTTTCTTTCTTCTAATAAAGCTTCATCTGTAACAACCATACTAATGTCATTAAAATCAGAATTTAATATTTTAGACGCCTTTTCAATAAAAGATTCTTGAGCAACTCTTCTTCCTATTTCAACTTCATTTATAAATTTTTCAGCTACACCTAATTTTTTTGCTAATACTTTCTGACTCATACCACTTTTCAGTCTAGCTTCTTTTATCTTTTCCCCAACTCTACTCACTTTGAGATCTTCCCTTCTGTTGTTTTAAATACCATTCCCTTTCTTCAACTAAATGTTCTACTAAATAATTAAATTTCCATTCAATTGAGACTGGTGTTACTGTTGCCAATATTCCACCTTTGATATTTTGTCTAATGCTTCTTATAGTTTCCTTAAGCTCTTCATCGGAAAAATTATTAAAAAGAATAACAGACTCATTTCTTAAGTTTGAATTGAAAGTTTCAAATTTCAAGCCATCTAAAATATCCCTAATGGTCATTTCTGTCATTTCAGAAGATATTAATATAACCTTAAATCCTTCTTCCTTTAATATATTTATTTCCCTCTCCGGTACATTATAAGCTAAGATACATTTGTTATTATCAAGCATATAACCCCTCCTAAATCTTTATTACTAATTTTCTATTATTTCTGGTGAAGCATAAGTTTCTCCAAATGTTTCTACTGTCATTTTTAGAATCTTTTGATCTTCATATGGCTTATCATTATAATCTCTCTTTGAATTTACTATTTTATCTGCTACTTCCATTCCTTCTATAACTTTTCCGAAAGATGCATATTGTCCATCTAGATGTGGAGAATCAGCAACCATTATAAAAAATTGACTTCCTGCCGAATCAGGTATCATTGTTCTAGCCATTGAAAGAACTCCTCTTGAATGTTTTAAATCGTTTTTGAATCCATTTCTTGAGAATTCACCTTTTATACTATAGCCAGGGCCTCCCATTCCTGTTCCATCTGGGCATCCCCCTTGGATCATAAAACCTGGTATTACTCTGTGAAATATAATTCCATCATAAAATCCTTTATTAATTAAATCTATAAAGTTTCTTACTGTATTTGGTGCTATTTCTGGATATAATTCAGCTTTTATAATTCCTCCATTTTCTATGCTTATAGTTACTATTGGATTTTGCATAATAAATCTCCCTTCAATTTCATTTTTATTAGTATTATCATATTTGAATAATTGAATTCAAAATTATGATATATAAATTATTTCTTAATGGTAATTATATATTATTTAATAAAAAAAGCATAGATTTCTCTATGCTTTATTGAAAAGTAGTTCCTAACACTACTCTAGAATAATCTTTATAATTTGATAAATTTTTAACATTTATTTGCTTAAAAATAAACTCTCTTCCAAACTTATTAATTAGATCTCCAAGAAGAACATTTAAAAAAGTTGTAGGAATTCTTTTAAATCCCTGAAAATCAAGAACTACTCCTAAATTTATATTGTTTCTAATAATTTCTCTTAGCAAAATAGCATCTTCTATAGTTATATCTTCTCCTAATACGTCTTTTATTCTGATTTCCATATATAATACCCCCAAATCTACTAATTGTTTAAATTTTCTGAAAACTCTCTTTACTATAATATATCAATTATTAGTTTTTTTGTCAACAATTTAACAAATATTTTTTTAAATTAAGCTTATAATAATATTATTATAAGCTTAATTCTTTTCTACATATTTAAAAGTTTATTGCTTAAATCTATAAATTCATTTTTACCATATGAATTTATAACTTCTATTTCTCCTTTTTTATTACGTTCTGTTAATAGGTTTTTATTTTCTAATCTTCGTCTTAACTCTTTTACCGTTCCTAATCCCCCATCCATTATAATAACATCTTTTCCAACTATTTTTGATAATGTATCTGTTATAAATGGATAGTGCGTACACCCTAATACAATAGAAGCTATTTTCCCTTTATTATATGTATTTATTTTATTTCTTAAGTACTCTTCAATTTCTTCGCCTTGAAGTTTACCACTTTCTATAAATTCTACAAGACCAGGACACGGTATTGGAATTATCGATGCCTTATCTTTATATTTCCCCATTAGTTTATTAAACTTTTCTTCTTTTAATGTCATTGTTGTTGCCATTATTAATATATTTCCTTGTATATTAAGCTCTACAGCTGGTTTTAATGCAGGCTCTATTCCAACTAAAGGTAGTTCTGGGTACACCTTTCTTAATTCTGCAACAGCAGCACTAGTTGCTGTATTACATGCAATTGCAATTCCTTTTACTCCCTTATTTAATAGAATTTCTACAGCTTTAAAAGTTAGATCCCTAACTTCACTAACGCTTTTGACTCCATACGGTGCATTTTTAGAATCTCCAAAATATATATAGTTCTCATTTGGCATTATTTTTATTGCCTCTTTCATTACACTTAGTCCGCCTACCCCTGAATCAAAAAAACCTATTGGCCTATTTTTGTTGTCCAATTACTCTCACTCCATTTTCTTTAATTCTATATTTTATTTTATACCTTTATTTAATATAAATCTACAAATTTATATTCTTATTCATACTTACTTATATTAGAAATAATTTACCAATACTATTTCATCAAATTAATTATTGACATCATAAGATGTATATAATAGAATTGCTTTATAAATAAAAAAAATTACGAATATTATGATGTCTATACCACTTAAATATTCGAGTTTCAACAGAAAGGAAGTGAATTTTCCTTGTTATTTTTCGCAAGGGAACTTTTTTATGAAAGATTTAATTTTTACAATTTCTAAATCAAAACACAATAAAGAAGACTTATCTAAAATACTTAAAGAGCATCCTGAAATAAAATTTGTATCTATTGTTGGAATAGACTTATCCGGTAATGACACCGATGAAAAAATTCCTACAAGATTATTTCTAGACGATATTGACTCATTTTTAAACGGAGTTGCAATTCAGACAGATGGTTCTTCAGTTGTACTTCCTGGAATAGCAACATTAAATGATGCAAAAGTTGATATGGTGGCAGATCTTAATGCAAATTGGTTTGTTGACTATAACTTCGATTATATTGATCCAATTACTAACAAACCAGTTGGTACTCTTAGAATCCCTTCATTTTTAATTCATAACAATAAGGCAGTATGTTCAAGAAATATACTTACTTCTGCAATAAATACTTTTAAATCAACTCTTTTAGATATTTTTAAGAATAAACCTGAAACTTTAGATCCATTTGGAATTAAATATGATGATATAGATAAAATTATAATTACTTCAGCTACAGAACTAGAATTTTGGGTTAAGACTCCAAATGAACAAGCTCATATAGAAGAATTATCTACATCTCAAGTATTACAAGAGCAATACTGGACTAGAACTAAAGGAACAGTAAGAACTGCACTAGAAGAAACCTTACTTCTTATGGAAGCATATGGATTTGAGCCTGAAATGGGGCATAAAGAAGTTGGAGGAGTTAAATCTAAATTAGATAGTAATGGACAATTTAATCATATAATGGAACAGCTTGAAATTGATTGGAAATACTCAGATGCTGTTCAAGCTGCTGATAATGAAATTTTTGTTAAGATCCTTACTCAAGAAACCTTTAGAAGACATGGTTTAGATGTTTCTTTTAAAGCAAAACCTATCGATGATGTTGCAGGATCTGGAATGCATGTCCATCTAGGTGTTAGCTTAAAACTTAAGGATGGAAAGAGAATAAACTTATTCCACGCAACTAAGGAGGATTTCTTAAGCTGCATCGGATATGGAGCTATAATGGGAGTATTAAAAAATTATGAAATTATGAATCCATTTATTTCTACAACTAGTGGTGCATTTAAAAGATTAAAACCTGGTTTTGAAGCCCCTATATGTATAGTTACATCTCTTGGAGTATCTCCTGATAATCCATCAAGAAATAGAACTATATTAATAGGCTTAATAAGAGACTTAATGAATCCATTAGCAACTAGATTTGAGCTTAGATCACCTAATCCTCATACAAATATATATCTAGCTCTTTCAGTTTCATATATGTCAATGCTTGATGGAATAATATATGCTCTTGAAAATAATAAAACTGAAGAAGAGCTTTTAGTTGAATTATCGAAGAAACCTGGCGAAGATGCTAAATATTTAGAAAAGACAAGAGCTTATAGAAGTGAAGAAGATGTATTTGAGTTCTACTCCGATCTAGAGAGAGATGAATACTTTAGTAAGGCTCCAGCTACAGTGTACGAAAATCTTCTTCAGTTAGATAAATATCCTGATAAGCTAAATGTATTAAAAAGAAATGATGTCTTTAGTGATAAATTAATAAATAGTTTTAAACTTGCAACTATTCAAAGATGGACTACAGATATTATTCACAGAATAATATTAAACCATGCTTCTGAAGTTAGATCATTTAAAAAATTACATTCTGATAATGCATTAGATTTAGATATATCAAATTGGATGACTATAGATAACCTTAGACATTATATAATGAAAGATACTTATACAAATAAGGGGTTATTCACTCGAATAAAAGAGGCTTTAACTAATGAAAACTATGCTGTTGCTTCCGACTTACTAATTGAGTTAGAAGATAAAATGAGCTCATTAAGAAAGCTTTACAATAACTACACTAAAAATTTATTAGATATATAAATTTAATTAAAGGATTAGGATTAACATCTTAATCCTTTAATTATGTATAAATTAATATGTGACTGCTAGTAATATATTACATAAATTGTTATAATATAAATAAAAAGTAGAGGTATAAAATATGAGACTTGTTCCTTTAGAAAGTGTTCGAATTAATTCATATCTTGCTAAAACCTTATACGATATTGAAGGAAGAGTTTTACTAAATGAAGGTACTAAAATCAATACTGTCTTAATAGAAAAACTAAGAAGTTTCAATATAGACTTATTATATATTATTGATGATTTAAGTAATGATGATATTAAAAATATAATAAAACCTGATCTTAGGAATAAAGCTTTAGAATTAATAAATAGTACATTTAAAAATGCAGAAATCTCAGGCTTATCTAATGATAATGATGAATATTTGAAATCTGTTTATTTATTAGCAGAAGAGCTTCTAGATGCTATACTGTCTAATGATGATTTATTACCTTATTTAGTAGATATACGAAATCTGAACTTAAATACTTATAATCACTGTGTAAATGTTGCTATTATATCCTTAGTAGTTGGAATAAATTTAAAGCTTAATAGAACTGAGCTTTTAAACCTGGCTACAGGTGCACTGATACATGATATAGGTAAAGCTTTTATATATAAAGGTTTAGTTATGAAAGATGCTCCACTAACTTATGATGAATTTGAATTAATGAAAAATCATTGTCAGAAAGGGTATAATTATATAGAGAATAATGCTTTTATCAATAATGATATTAAAATGATAGTATTACAGCATCATGAAAGAATTGATGGTTTAGGGTATCCTAATGGATTATTTGGAAATCAAATAAATAAACTTGCTAAAATAGTTTCAATTGCAGATATTTATGATATGTTAACATCACAGAAATATTATATACAATCAATGTGCGCCAGTGATGCTTTGGAATATATAATGAGTCATGCAGGTACTATCTTTGATTTCAATATAGTTAAAGTCTTTTCTAAAGTTATTGTTCCTTTCCCATACGGGACAGTTGTTAGGTTAAGTAATGGTGATTTAGGTATTGTTAAAGAGACCTTTTCAAACTTTCCCTTAAGACCTAATATCAAAATAATAAAAAGTAATATAAAAGAAAATGAAGGAACAACTATAAGTTTAATAAATGAATTATCGATAGTTATATCACATATAGAAAAAGTTGTATGAAGCTTAAGGTAGAGAATATCTCTGCCTTTTTACTCTATAGGAAATTATATTTTAAAAATCTGTGGATAAATCGTTGTTTATAGAATATAAGTTATTAAAGTTATTCCTATAGAGTAAAAAAATAGAATAAAGTGCGCGTGCAAGATTTTCCTCAGACAAGCTTCGGAAATGCACATGCGCGAAAAAAAGTCGACTGCTCGGCAAGCTCGCCTTGACGACTTTTTTATATCCATGCTGGAATACTTATCTTTTCATTATCAATAATAGAAGATTTATTCCCTATTACGTTTTTTATAATACTTTTACTTTTATTTAATGAATTACTATTTATAAATTCTTCAGCTTCCTTCATACTATTTGCTTTAAATATAAACGTCCATCCATCTTTATCATATTTTCCTGTACACATTAAATACTTTTCTGTTACATTACTTATATGTTGTCTATCTACTATTAAACTTTTAAATTCACCTATTGTTTTATAATTTAATTTTACAAAAATATCATTGTTCATATTGACCTCCACCAAACATAAGTTCTATAATATTAATATATACGAACGTACGTTTTATGTCAATACTTGTATAAACTTTTATTTAAAAATTTATTTTTTTGTATAAATATATTATTTGTTGTCGAAAATAATAAATTGCGAAGCATTTTTTAGTGCACAGTTCACAGTGCACAGTTCACAGTTATGGAAATAATTCAGCTTTGCTGAATTAAGAAAACTATTATTAAAAACTCTTAGAGTTTTTATATATCCTAATCTTAGAAACTACGTAGTAGTTTCATCCATAACTTTCAACTTTCAACTCTCAACTAATTAATAACTGTGCACTGTGCCTTGTGAACTGTAAACTGAAAAATGCTTCGCATTTTAAAACTATTCTGCTATATTAAATACCTCTAAGTTCTCATTTTCTATTCCAAAGTATTTAACTTCTGCTATTGCTCTTAATGTATCTAACGATGTTATAACTTCTATATTTCTTTCTACTGCCGCTCTTCTTATTATAAATCCGTCTCTTTTTGAATCATTACCCTTTGTTGGAGTATTTATTACTAAATCAACTGCCTTACTTTTTATTATGTCTAATATATTAGGCTTATCTTCATGAAGCTTTCTTACTGTTTCAACTTCTATATCAACTTCCTTTAAAAGATTAGCTGTTCCTTCTGTTGCAATAAATTTATATCCTATTTCTGATAACATTTTAGCTATAGGCAAGAATTCCTTTTTATCATGATTATTTATTGTAGCCAATATCTTCTTTTCTTTATTTGAAGGATACATACTAGCTGCTACAAATCCTTTATATAATGCTTCTCTTATAGTTCTTCCTACTCCTAGTACTTCTCCTGTAGATCTCATTTCTGGCCCTAAGGATACTTCAACTTTAGGTAATTTTTGAGTTGAGAATACAGGGACCTTTACTGAAACTAAATCTGGCTCTATATATATATCTACTCCGTATCCTAAATCTTTTAACTTGTATCCAAGCATTACTTTTGTAGCCAAATCTACTATAGGTACCTTACTTACTTTACTTATATATGGTACGGTTCTTGAGGCTCTTGGATTTACTTCTATTATATAAAGATTTCCTTCAAACTCTATAAACTGAATATTTATCATACCCTTAATACCAATTGATGTTGCAATCTTTTTTGTATAATTTAAAACTTTACTTTTTATTTTATTGCTTATATTTTGGCTCGGATACATTGTTACTGAATCTCCAGAGTGTACCCCAGCTCTTTCTAAGTGCTCCATTACTCCTGGTATAAGAATATTTTCTCCATCAGATATAGCATCTACTTCAATTTCTCTACCCATTAAATATTTATCTACTAATATAGGATTCTTCTTATCTTTTGAAAAAGCATTCTTTAAATAATACTTTAACTCTTCTTCATCAAAAGTTATTTCCATTCCTTGTCCCCCTAAGACATATGAAGGTCTTACAAGTACAGGAAAACCTAACCTTTCAGCTTCTTCTAACCCTTCTTCTACAGTCCAAACCCCTTTGCCTTTTGGCCTATCAATCCCTAAGCTTTCAAGTAATTCATCAAACTTCTCTCTATCTTCTGCCATATCTATTTGATCTGCTGTTGTTCCTAAAGTTTTTATTCCTTTTTCTTTTAAGAAGTTCGCAAGTTTTATAGCTGTCTGTCCACCAAATTGAAGGATAACTCCATATGGATTTTCTTTTTCTATTATATTTAATACATCTTCTTCTGTAAGTGGTTCAAAGTATAGTTTATCTGATATATTAAAATCCGTACTTACTGTTTCTGGATTATTATTTACTATTATAGTTTCAATTCCCATTTTTCTTAATGCCATTACACAATGTACTGAAGCATAATCAAATTCTATTCCTTGCCCTATTCTAATTGGCCCTGATCCTATAACTAATACCTTTTTCTTATCAGATACCTGAACTTCATCATATTGTTCATAAGTTGAATAATAATATGGTGATAATGCTTCAAATTCCCCTCCACAAGTATCAACCATCTTGTATGAAGGCTTTATGTTCCAAATGCTTCTTAACTTATATATATCATCTGGATTAACCTTCAGCATATCAGCTATCGCTTTATCTGAAAACCCCTTTTTCTTTAATTCTAATAACCATTCCTTATCTAAATCATCTATTTTATTTAGCTTTAATCTAGTTTCTTCTTCCACTATCCATTTAAACTTCTCTAGGAAAAATATATCTATTCCTGTTATTTTAGATATACTTTCTATTCTATAATCTCTTCTTATCATTTCTGCAAGAGCAAATAGTCTTTCATCATCAGGCTTCATTACTATAGTTTTTAATTCTTGTATGCTTAATTCTTTGAACTTAGGGTGATCTAAAGAATACTTACCTATTTCTAAGCTTCTTATTCCCTTTAAAAGCGCTGCCTCTAAATTAGATCCTATAGCCATTACTTCTCCAGTTGCCATCATTTTAGTTCCTAAAGTTCTATCTGCTGTATAGAATTTATCAAAAGGCCACTTTGGAATTTTTACTACTACATAATCTAATGTTGGCTCAAAGCAAGCATAAGTCTTTTGAGTTACTGCATTTTTAATTTCATCTAATCCATATCCTAATGCTATCTTTGCTGCAAGTTTAGCTATTGGGTATCCTGTTGCCTTTGATGCTAATGCTGATGACCTCGATACTCTTGGATTAATTTCTATTACTGCATATTGAAATGAATTTGGATTTAATGCAAATTGAACATTACATCCTCCTTCTATTCCTACTGCATTTATTATATTTATAGCTGAAGTTCTAAGCATTTGATATTCTTTATCAGATAATGTTTGTGATGGAGCAACTACTATACTATCTCCTGTATGAATTCCTACTGGATCTATATTCTCCATATTACATACAGTTATACAGTTCCCATAAGAATCTCTCATAACCTCATATTCTATTTCCTTCCATCCCTTAACTGACTTTTCCAGTAAAACTTGTCCTATTGTGCTTAATTGTAAGCCAGATGATAATATTTCTCTAAGCTCTTCTTCATTATCAGCTATTCCACCACCAGTTCCTCCTAATGTGTATGCCGGTCTAACTATTACTGGATATCCTATACTTGAAGCATACTCTACGCCAGCTTCCATTTCAGTTATTATTTCACTTTGTATAACTGGTTCGTTTATTCTATTCATCATATTTCTAAAAAGCTCTCTGTCTTCACCTTCTTTAATAGATTGAATAGATGTTCCTATTACTTTTACATTATATTTTTCAAGTATTCCTGCTTCATGTAAATCTACCGCAAGATTAAGCCCCGTTTGTCCTCCCATTCCTGTAAGCAAACTATCAGGTCTTTCTTTATCTATAACCTTTTCTAGAAAATCAATTGTTAATGGCTCAATATATACTTTGTCTGCAACCTCTGCATCAGTCATTATAGTTGCTGGGTTGGAATTAACCAAAACTACTTCTATGCCTTCTTCTTTAAGTGCTTGGCATGCTTGAGTTCCTGAATAATCAAATTCAGCTGCTTGCCCTATAACAATCGGGCCTGATCCTATTACTAAAACTTTTTTTATATATTTATTTAACGGCATATCTAACCCCTCCTATAATGCATACTTTATAAATTTATCAAAGATATATTCGCTATCCTGTGGACCTGCTGCAGCTTCCGGATGGAATTGAACCGAAAATATTGGAAGCTTAGTATGCTTCATTCCTTCAATAGTTCCATCATTTATATTTATATGAGTTGCTACAACATCTTCTGGGAGTGTTTCAACTACATACCCATGATTTTGTGATGTAATATGAACTTTATTTTCTTCTAAATCCTTAACCGGATGGTTACATCCCCTGTGTCCAAATTTTAATTTAGTAGTCTTACCACCTAGTGTTAATGCTAAAAGTTGATGTCCTAGACATATGCCTACTAATGGTTTCTTTCCCGCTAACTTCTTTATATTTTCTATTACATCTGGTAAATCTTCTGGATCCCCAGGACCATTTGACAAAAATACTAAGTCAGGGTTTACTTTTAAAAGCTCTTCTGCTGTTACTTTCATAGGGAAAATAGTTAACTTGCAATTTCTATCTTTAAAATTTCTTATTATATTTTCTTTTATACCAAAATCTATAATCGCAACATGCTTTCCAGTTCCATCTATTTCATACTTCTTTTCAGTACTTACCATGCTAACTGCTTTTTTATTTGTAAATAATGCTATTCTATCTTTAACCTCTTCTAAAGTTACATCTTCTAAGGTAATAATCCCCTTCATTGTTCCATGATTTCTCAAAACCTTTGTTAAGGCTCTTGTATCTATTCCTTCTAGTCCTATTATTTTATTTTGTTTTAAGTAATCTTCTAAATTTATTTCACACCTGAAATTATTAGGATGATTACATTTTTCTCTAACTATGAATCCCCTAACCTTTGGAGACTTTGATTCCATATCCTCTAAGTTAATCCCATAATTCCCCACAAGAGGATAAGTCATTGTAACTATTTGACCGTAATAAGATGGATCAGTTAACACCTCTTGGTATCCTGTCATACCAGTAGTAAATACTACTTCCCCTATGCTGTCCTTTAAATAACCAAAAGCTTTTCCTTCAAAAACCATGCCATTTTCTAATATTAGCTTTGCTTTCATATTTAGCCCTCCTTAAAATTAAACATATTTAGCTAAAAATACACTTCATAAAACAAAAACAAAAGGATAATAAGAAGACAACAAATTATAGTTCTCTTCCTACTATCCTTATATATTTAGTATCAGTATTAGAAAATGCCCTTACTGACATAGTTATGCAATTATTTTGTGAATATAAATATAACATAATCATACTCCCTTTCTGGCCTCACAGGACCAATTTAAAGTGTACATTTTAACTTCACTCAAAATTAATTATCTTTTTGATAATATTTTATATTTTATATAACTATATGTCAATGTTTTTAAACAATATTAATAATTATGCAATAAATAGATATATATTATATCCAAATAAATATTCATAGCTATTAAAATATAATCTGCTCATCATAAGCGTAGGCTAGTACACTACTGATACTTATATTATAGATAGTAGATTTATTTAATAATTATCTACTATCTATAATACACTATAATATAAAATAAATATATATATATTATGAATAAAAATTCATTAATAGCTAATTTTTATTCATAAATTGTAAAGTAATTTGTCTATCCTTAAATAGTATAATCCTATCATATTTAGCATCAATATACTTATTATTAAATAGTTACTTAAGTCACTCTAACAGTGACTTATTTCAATATAAAAATTTAAAATATTAT